>NZ_SWMA01000005.1:0-231255 GCF_005222685.1 Segeticoccus rhizosphaerae | reverse complement strand
CCCAAGTTTCCCGTGCCGGACAGGCACTTCCGTGCATTACAGGCCCGTGTCAACCCCCGAACCATGAAACGGCGAGGCTAGCGGGCCGCCTTCGGAACCGGTCGGCATACCCGCGCGAGCGGCCCTGACAAGCATGTCCAAGGCGATCTGTCAAGAGGTCGTTTCACACCGCTGGGACCGGCGTTGGGCCTCTGACCTGCGCAAACGTCCACAGGTCGGTTCAGTGACGCGGCCCACTCGTGGTATCCTAGAGTTCGCGAAAGGGGCAAATAACATATGGAGTTCAAGGTCGGCGAGACGGTCGTGTACCCCCACCACGGGGCCGCACTGATCGAAGAAACCAAGACCCGCACCATCAAGGGAGAGGACAAGCTCTACCTCGTCCTCAAAGTGGCCCAAGGCGATCTGACGATCGAGGTTCCCGCTGAGAACTGCGATCTCGTCGGCGTCCGCGACGTCGTCGGTCAGGAAGGACTCGACAAGGTCTTCGAGGTCCTGCGCGCCGAGCACACCGAGGAGCCGACCAACTGGTCGCGCCGCTACAAGGCCAACCTCGAGAAGCTCGCCTCCGGTGACGTCATCAAGGTCGCCGAGGTCGTGCGCGACCTGTGGCGTCGCGACAAAGACCGCGGCCTGTCCGCGGGTGAGAAGCGGATGCTGGCCAAGGCCCGGCAGATCCTCGTCTCCGAGCTCGCGCTCGCCGAGCACACCAACGAGGACAAGGCCGAGGCCACGCTCGACGAGGTCCTCGCCTCCTGAACGTCGCCCTGGTCCTCGTGGCCGGGGGCCAGGGCACCCGGCTGGGCGCTGCCCAGCCGAAGGCGCTCGTGGCGCTGGCCGGCGAGCCGTTGCTGACGCACGCGCTGCGACGCGCCACTGCGTGCCCCGACGTGCGGCACGTGGTGGTGGTCGCGCCGAGCGGCCACCTCGACGAGGTGCGTGACATCGCACAAGCCCACCCGCGGGCCGACGACATCGACGTCGTGCCGGGGGGTGCCACCCGCACGGACTCGGTCGCGGCGGGCCTGCGCGCGCTGCACGCCGACGACGGCGTGGTGCTCGTCCACGACGCCGCCCGTTGCCTCGCGCCGGCCGCCCTCTACACCCGGCTCGTCCGCGCGGTCCGATCCGGGCACCCGGCCGTCGTGCCCGGTGTGCCGGTGCCCGACACCATCAAGGCCGTGGACGACGCCGGCCGGGTCCTCGCGACCCCGCCGCGCGAGAGCCTGCGGGCCATCCAGACGCCGCAGGCGTTCCTGCGGGAGGTGCTCGAGGACGCGCACCGCGCCGCAGCGGGCGACCGGGTCCGCGCCACCGACGACGCCGGGCTGGTCGAACGCTCCGGCGGGCACGTCCTCGTGGTCGAGGGGGACCCGTTGGCCCTCAAGATCACCACCTCCGCGGACCTTGCACTCGCCGAGCGACTGCTCGAGGAACAGCCGTATGCCGCGTCCTGACCTGCCGCGCACGGGGATCGGCGTGGACGTCCACCCGTATGCCGCGGACGGCCGCGCGCTGTTCCTTGCCGGGCTCGAGTGGCCGGGCGAGACCGGCATCGAAGGACACTCCGACGGTGACGTCGTCTCGCACGCCATCTGTGACGCGTTGTTCTCGGCCGCGGGGCTCGGCGACCTCGGCACCCACTTCGGCACCGGACGCCCCGAGCTGTCGGGTGCTCGGGGCCCGGTCCTGCTGGCTACCGCCCGGCAGGTCCTCGAGGAGGCCGGGTTCGCCATCGGCAACGTCGCGGTGCAGGTCGTCGGCAACCGGCCCAAGCTCGGTCCCCGGCGGCAGGAGGCGCAGGCCGTCCTGTCCGAGGCGCTCGGCGGCCCCCCGGTCTCGGTGTCCGCCACCACCACCGACGGGCTCGGGCTGACCGGCCGTGGCGAGGGACTGGCCGCGATCGCCACCGCCCTGGTCGTCCGCGCCTGACTGTCCCGCGTGAGTCTCGTATCCCAGATCCGAACCGCGGACGGCCATGCCTCCCGCGAAGCCGCTTGGCTAGGGTGCGAGGGAGAGGATCACGACAACAGTTCACGACACACAGGAGCGCGGAATGCCCAGCACGGTCAAGGGAGTGATCGCGCGCGCCAAGGGCGCGCCGGTCGAGGTCGTCGACGTGGTGGTGCCCGATCCGGGCCCCGGCGAGGCGGTGGTCAAGATCGAGGCCTGCGGCGTCTGCCACACCGACCTGCACTACCGCGAGGGCGGAATCAACGACGAGTTCCCGTTCCTGCTCGGGCACGAGGCCGCGGGCACGGTCGAGGCCGTCGGCGATGGGGTCACCGAGGTCGAGCCCGGTGACTTCGTCATCCTCAACTGGCGGGCCGTGTGCGGTCAGTGTCGGGCCTGTGCCAAGGGCAAGCCCTGGTACTGCTTCAACACCCACAACGCCACCCAGAAGATGACCCTCACCGACGGCACCGAGCTCTCGCCCGCGCTGGGGATCGGTGCCTTCATCGAGAAGACCCTGGTGGCCGCTGGACAGTGCACCAAGGTCGACCCCGAGGCCTCCGCCAAGGCCGTGGGGCTGCTCGGCTGCGGGATCATGGCCGGGTTCGGCGCCGCCGTGAACACCGGTGGCGTGGGCCGCGGCGACTCGATCGCCGTGATCGGCTGCGGTGGGGTGGGCAACGCCGCGATCGCCGGCGCCCAGGTCGCGGGCGCCACCACGATCATCGCGGTGGACATCGACGACCGGAAGCTCGAGCAGGCCAAGGCGTTCGGCGCCACCCACACGGTCAACTCCAGGAACGACGACCCCGTCGAGGCGATCCGGTCGCTCACCGGCGGCAACGGCGCCGACGTCGTCGTCGAGGCGGTCGGTCGGCCGGAGACCTACGAGCAGGCGTTCTACGCCCGCGACCTCGCTGGCACCGTCGTCCTCGTCGGTGTGCCCACCCCGGACCTGAAGGTCGAGCTCCCGATGATCGAGATCTTCGGCCGGGGCGGTGCGCTGAAGTCCAGCTGGTATGGCGACTGCCTGCCGTCCAGGGACTTCCCCATGTTGGTCGACCTCTACCAACAGGGACGCTTCGACCTCGATGCGTTCGTGTCGGAGACGATCACCCTGGACGACATCGAGGCGGCCTTCGACAAGATGCACGAGGGGAAGGTCCTGCGCTCGGTGGTGGAGCTGTGATGAGCGGCGACGACAGCGCCGAGAATGGAGCGCAGCGACCTGCCGCGGAGGAGCCCCGACCAGGGATGGTGAGCAACGAGGCGCGGATCGACCACCTCGTCACGTCGGGCACCTTCAGCCTCGACGGTGGCACGTGGGACGTCGACAACAACGTGTGGATCGTCGGCAACGACGAAGAGTGTGTGGTCATCGACGCCGCGCACGACGGCCCGGCCATCCTGCGCGCGGTCGGCAGGGAGCGCACGCTCAAGGCCGTGCTGCTTACCCATGCCCATGACGACCACATCAACGCGGTGGGCGAGGTGTTCGACGCGACGCGAGCACCGTCATACCTGCACCCTGACGACCGGATGCTGTGGGACCGGGTCTATCCGGTGACGCCCGACCACGAGCTCGCCGACGGTGACGTCATCGAGGTCGCCGGGGTGCGGCTGCAGGTGCTGCACACCCCGGGTCACTCGCCGGGGGCCTGCTGCTTCTACTGCGAGGAGCTGGGCACGGTCTTCAGCGGTGACACGCTCTTCCAGGGCGGTCCGGGCGCCACGGGGCGGTCCTTCAGCGACTTCCCGACGATCGTGGAGTCGATCCGGACCAGGCTGCTGACGTTGCCGCCCGAGACCGTGGTGCGCACCGGCCACGGTGACTCGACCACGATCGCGGCCGAGGCCGCGCAGGCGGACGAGTGGCGGGCGCCCGAAGGCTGAGCGCCGAGCTCCTCCTGACGTCCAGGGGCCCCGCCGACCAGGTCGGCGGGGCCCCTCGGGCGAGTCAGCGGAGGGCTGCTTACTTCAGGTTGGCGATCATCTTGTCGACGAAGGCCTTGTTGGCGCTGTCCTGCTTGACCCACGCCTCGACACCGGCGGCCGGGTCGTCCTTGTGCTTCTGGATGACCTGCAGCTCCAGACCAGCCAGGGTCTTGTCGTCCATCTTGAACGCCTTGACGGCCTTGGTGACCTTCGGGTGGTCCTTGCTGAATCCCTCACGGGCGATGGCGTGGACCTTCTCGGCCCCGCCCATCGCGCCCTTGGGGTCCTTGAGGTCCTTGATCGGGAAGGCGCTGTAGGCCCAGTGCGGGTGCCACAGGGTGACGACGATCGGCTCCTTGTCGTCGGTCGCCTTCTGCAACGCCGCCAGCATCGCTGCGGTGGACGAGGTCTGCAGGGTGTAGTCGTCCAGGCCGTACTGCTTCATCGCGTCTTCCTTGGTGACGCGCGTCAGCCCGGCACCCGGGTCGATACCGGTGATCTTGCCGTCGAACTCGTCCGCCTTGCCCTTGAGGTCGGCGATGGAGTTGATGTCCTTCATGTAGGTCGGCACCGCGATGTTGAGGGTCGCCTGGTCGTACCAGACGTCCAGGTCCTCGACCTTGTTCTTGATCTTCTTCCAGTAGGGGGCGTGCGTCTTGGGCAGCCAGGTGTCGAAGAAGAGGTCGGCGTTGCTGCCCGAGCCCTGCGAGATGCCGTTGAAGATGACCCCGATGTCCAGGCTCGGCACCTTGACGGTGTAGCCCTCCTTCTCCAGGGCGTACTTCCACAGGTGGCTGACGGCGACGTCCTCGTCCCACCCGGACGCGATCGGGATGGTGATCTCCTTGGAGGAGCTGCCGCCGCCGCCGCCGCTGGCGCCCGTGTCCGCCCCTCCGCTGCCGCCCGTGGCCGTCTTGCTGGACCCGCAGCCGGCGATCAGGGCTGTCGCAACGAGCGCTGCCACGCCCGTGGCCACCGCCTTGGAGGTTCGTGTCGTTCGCATGTCTCTATCCCTTTCCTAGGTGGTGGCAGTCACCGTCTGGCCGGTGAGTGCGGTTTGTGTCGGTGGCCGGGGGATCAGCGCGACGTCTTGCGCTGGGCGCGGGCCACGGAGGACCGTCCGCCCACGCCGGCGGTGACGCGGTCGAGGAACATGGCCAGGATCACCACGCCCAGTCCGCCCTCGAACGCGAGGGGCACATCCAGGGTCGTGAGGCCCTGGTAGACGTCGGAGCCCAGCCCGCCGGCCCCGACCATACCGGCGACCACGACCATGGACAGGGCCAGCATGATCACCTGGTTGACGCCGGCCATGATCGTGGGCATCGCCAGCGGGACCTGGATGCGCAACAGGATGGCTCTGGGTCGTGCGCCGAACGCATGGCCGGCTTCGACCATCTCCTTGTCGACCTGCTGGATGCCCAGCTGGGTCAGGCGGACGCCGGGCGGGATGGAGAAGATCACGGTGGCGACCATGCCGGGGATGACGCCGATGCCCCAGATGACCACTGTCGGCACCAGGTAGACGAACACCGGCAGGGTCTGCATGAAGTCGAGGACGGGCCGCAGTCCGCGGCTCACGACGCTGCTTCGTGCTGCCACGACGCCCAGCGGCACCGCGATGACCAGGGCCACCACGGTGGACACGATGACCAGGGCCAGCGTGTCCATGGCCGACGACCACAGGTTCATGCTCTGGATGATGAGCATGCCGATCAGCGAGCCGAGGCCCAGCTTCCAGGTGCCAGCGGCCCAGGCGAGCAGCCCGAGGATGATCGCGAGGATGAGCGGCGGGACCCAGTGCAGGCCGGCCGCGAGATTGTCGTTGAGGAAGTTCCCCACATAGCTGATCACATCGAGCAGGGGGCCGAGGTTGTCCTTGATCCACTCGACAGCGGTCTCGAACCAATCGCCGATGTGCAGTCTCGGGATGTTGACGGCGGTGGGAATCATGCCGTCACCTCCTTGCCCTTCGGCTTCACGCCTGGACCGTCGGACGTGAGCGAACCGTCCTCGGCGTCCCCGTGGCCGTTGCTCTTGGCGCTGATGTCACCGAGGGCAGCCAGCAGCGTGACCCTGGGGATGACGCCGGTCAGCCGTCCGTCCCCGTCGATCACCGCCAGCGGCACCTCGGTGTCGGCCGAGTCGTGGAACAGGTCGGCGACCACGGTGTCGGAGGTGACCGTGGGCACGTCGGTCTGCAGGATGTCGTCGATCGTGTCCCGACCGCTCTCGAGCGACCGCACCACGGACGGCTCGCGCAGGACACCACGGAACCGCCTGTCGCGGTCCACCACGAAGAGCGTGTCGATCTGGTTCTCCCGCATCAGCTTGTGCGCCGCGCGCGGACCCCCCTCTGCGCCCAGCAGGGCGACCGGAGGCTCCATCACCGACGACGCGGTGAGGACCCTGCTGCGGTCCACGTCCTGTATGAACCGGGCCACGTAGTCGTTGGCCGGGTCGTTGAGGATCTGCTCGGCGGTGCCGATCTGGACGATCCGGCCGTCGCGCATCATCGCGATCCGGTCGCCGAGCCGCATCGCTTCGTTGAGGTCGTGGGTGATGAACAGGATGGTCTTCTGCAACCGGTGCTGCAGCTCGATCAGCTGGTCCTGCATGCCCCGCCGGATCAACGGGTCCAGTGCGCTGAACGCCTCGTCCATGAGCAGGATGTCGGTGTCAGCGGCCAGAGCTCGCGCCAGGCCGACACGTTGCTGCATCCCACCGGACAGCTGGCCGGGGAGGCGGTCCTCCCAGCCCTTCAGCCCGCACAGCTCCAGCGCCTCGACCGCGCGCTGGTGCCGCTCGGCCTTGCCGACTCCCTGTGTCTCCAGGCCGTAGGCGGCGTTTTCGGTCACGGTGCGGTGTGGGAAGAGCGCGAAGTGCTGGAAGACCATGCTGACCCGCTCGCGGCGGATCGCCCGCAGCTGCTTGGTACTCGCGTCCGTGACGTCCTGGCCGTAGATCTTCACCTTGCCGGCCGTGGGCTCGAACAGCCCGTTGACCATCCGGATCAGGGTGGACTTCCCGGAGCCGGACAGGCCCATCACGACGAAGATTTCGCCTTCGTTGACGGTGAAGCTGGCGTCGATGACCGCAGCCGTCAGGCCATCGTCCTTGCTCAGCTGCTCTCGGGTGGCACCTTCTTGCAGTCGGGAGACGCCTTCCCTCGCTTTGCGTCCAAACACCTTGTAGAGGTGTTCCGCCTCGATGGCAGGCACGAAAAAATCACCTTCTGCGGTCAGCTATGAGTTCGAATACAGCCCGACATCGACCCTTTCCAGGCGCGGACAGTCCCT
The DNA here is from genome assembly GCF_005222685.1 of Segeticoccus rhizosphaerae. NCBI lineage: Bacteria > Bacillati > Actinomycetota > Actinomycetes > Micrococcales > Intrasporangiaceae > Segeticoccus > Segeticoccus rhizosphaerae. Next base: position 224,068 of record NZ_SWMA01000005.1, on the reverse strand, counting down.
CCAACCAACCACAGGCTACGTTGACGGGTCAAAGTCGGACGCTCACCTCGTGGTCGACTTGTTACCTCGTACGGAGCGTCTGGAGGGCTCGCACGACGCCGACTGCGACCGCCGCAGCGACCACACCGACGAGCAGCCCGGCCCCGATGTCGAGCCAGTGGTGGACGTGCGCAGCCACCCGTGCCGCACCGATCAGGACACTCAGCGCAAGCATCACCACGCCGATGCTGCGACGGTGCGCGAGCACCACGAACGAGACAGCCGAGGCGACCGCAGTGTGGTCCGAAGGAAAGCCGTTGTCGGCGGGGTGGGCAAAGAGTGGGTGCAGCGCCGGGTCGACCACGAACGGACGCGGATCGACATACACCGCACTGGCGGCCTTGATGAGCGCGAAGGCAACAGCCAGCGCCAGCACCCCCTGCACCGCGAACCCCACCTTGTGGTGACGGGGCGAGAGCAACCAGGCGACCATCGCCAGCGCGGCGACGAGATAGATCGCGTCCTGTGCGACGACGGCAATGAGGGAGTCCACGATGAGACATCGTCCCGCAGTGTCCTGAGAACCGCATGAGAGGGGATGGGATGCTCGGCGCCGCCGGGTGGGCAGTGGGTGCTCCGGCGGCTTGTAACCTAGCCGGGTGAGCCTTCGACTGTATGACACCGCCGCGCGAGAGCTGCGCGACTTCGAGCCCCTCCACGACGACAGAGTGGGGCTCTACATCTGCGGGCTCACGACCCAGGGCGCTCCGCACATCGGCCACATCCGCTTTGCGGTGGCCTTCGACATCCTGCGGCGGTGGCTGGCCACGGGCCATGGCTACGACGTGACGCTGGTGCGCAACGTCACCGACATCGACGACAAGATCCTCGCGAAGTCGGCCGGCGCGGGGCGAGAGTGGTGGGCCTGGAGCTACCAGTTCGAGCGCGAGACGAGCGAGGCGCTCGAACTGTTGGGAGTCCTGCCGGCCACCTACGAGCCGCGTGCGACAGGTCACATCCCCGAGATGGTCGAACTCATCGAGGCACTCATCGCCGCCGGGCACGCCTACGTCGCCGAGGACGGCAGCGGCGACGTCTACTTCGACGTGAAGAGCTACGCGGCGTATGGCGAGCTGACTCACCAACGCCTCGACGACATGGAGCCGGCCCAGGACGCCGACCCGCGGGGCAAGCGTGACCCGAGGGACTTCGCCCTGTGGAAGGGGCACAAGGAGGGCGAGCCGGAGTCGGCGAGCTGGCCGACGCCCTACGGCCGCGGACGTCCGGGTTGGCACCTGGAGTGCTCGGCGATGGCGCGCAAGTACCTCGGCGACACCTTCGACATCCACGGCGGTGGAGTCGACCTGCGCTTCCCGCACCACGAGAACGAGCAGGCTCAGTCGCACGCCGCAGGGCTCGGGTTCGCCCGCTACTGGCTGCACAATGCCTGGGTGACGATCGGCGGGGAGAAGATGAGCAAGTCGCTCGGCAACTCCCTGATGGTCAGCGAGATCACCAAGACCGTGCGGCCCATCGCGCTGCGCTACTACCTCAGCGCCGTCAACTACCGCTCCACCATCGAGTACCACGAGGGTTCCCTCACCGAGGCGGAGGCCGCCGTCGAGCGGATCGAGGGCTTCCTGCGGCGTGCCCTGGACGACGAACAGGAAGTGCAGGCAACGCCGTTGCCCGACGACTTCGCGGCCGCGATGGACGACGACCTGAACGTGTCCGGCGCGCTGGCGGTCGTCCACGAGACCGTGCGGGCGGGCAACACCGCGCTCGACGAGGGCGACGACGACGAAGCCGCACGTCTCGCGTGGTTGGTGGTCGGCATGACCGAGGTGCTCGGGGTGAACCCTCTCGACCCGCGGTGGAACGGCACGTCGAGCCGCACCGCCGACGACGCCATGTCGGCCCTGGACGCGCTCGTCACCACACGGCTCGCGGAGCGGGAATCTGCTAGAGCAGCAAGGGATTTCGAAACTGCTGACTTGGTCAGGGACCAGCTCACGGCGGCGGGGATCGCCGTCGAGGACACCGCCTCGGGAGCGCGCTGGTCGCTGCCCCGACGGACCGACGCCTGAAAGGCGGACAGAACATGCCCGGGAACTCCTCGCGTCGCGGCGCGGTCCGCAAGGGCTCCTCCAAGAAGGGGCCGTCCGCCGGCAGCGGCGGGGCGCGGCGCAAGGGACTGCAGGGCCGCGGTCCGACTCCGAAGGCCGTCGACCGCCCGAAGCACCAGGCGCACAAGAACGCTGTCCGGGCGCAGAAACGCTCCGACGCGTCGGGAGCGCGCGGAGGATCCCGCGGGTCCCGCCGCGGCAAGGGCTCGAGCGAAGTGGTGGCGGGCCGCAACTCGGTGCTCGAGGCCCTTCGCGCGGAGGTCCCGGCCACGACGATGTACGTCGCGGGCCGGGTCGAGTCGGACGACCGGGTCCGTGAGGCCGTGAAGATCGCGACGCAGCGCGGCATCCCGATCCTGGAGACACCGCGCGGCGAACTCGACCGGTTGTCAGACGGATCCGTGCACCAAGGACTGGCGCTGCAGGTGCCGCCCTACGTGTATGCCGATCCGCGTGACCTGGTGAACCCGGAGGCCCCGGGAGCGCCGCTGCTCGTCGCGCTGGACGGCATCACCGACCCGCGCAACCTCGGCGCGATCATCCGCTCCGTCGCGGCCTTCGGCGGCCACGGCGTCGTCGTGCCGGAGCGCCGCTCGGCGGGGATGACGGCCAGTGCGTGGAAGACGTCGGCCGGGGCCGCGGCCCGGGTGCCGGTGGCGTTGGCCAGCAACCTGACCCGGACGCTCGAGGCCTACCGCAAGGACGGCTTCTTCGTGCTCGGCCTGGACATGGACGGCGACGTCGAGCTGCCCGGACTCGAGCTGGCCACCGAACCCCTGGTGGTGGTCGTCGGTTCCGAGGGCAAGGGGCTCTCGCGCCTGGTGAGCGAGACCTGTGACCAGATCGTCTCGATCCCGATGTCGTCGTCGGTGGAGTCCCTCAACGCGGGCATCGCGACGGGGGTTGCGCTCTACGAGGTCGCCCGGCAGCGCGCTCGCGCCTGATCGACCTTCCCACGCGGGGAGGAGCGGCGTGTTGGTCAGCGCTCGATCGGCCGGGCGCGCACCGGCATCGCCTGCGTGTCGACTCCGACGACGGAAACCTCGTCGGGTTTGGTCGGCAGGACGCTGTCGAGATAGTCCTGCAGAGCCTCCATGATCGGGACGTCGTGGCCCTGGCGCTCGGACATGAACCACCGGTGCTCCAGCACCTCGTGGAAGACCTCGGCCGGCTCGAGCTTCCCGGTCAGTTCGGCAGGCACCTTGCGGGTGACCGGCTCGTAGACCTTGGACAACCAGTCGTGGGCGACGAACTCCTCGTCGTCGCCCTGCCGGTCGGTCGCGGCGCGGTAGGAGTCGAGGTCGTTGAGTAGACGGCGGGCCTGGTTCTCCTCGACGTCGAGGCCGGTGAGCCGCAGCAGCCGACGCGAGTGGTGGCCGGCGTCGACCACCTTGGGCTGGATCTGGATGTGGGTGCCGTCGATGTCGGTCGACATGGCCAGCTCGTCGACGTCGAACCCGAGCTCGTTGAGCCGCCGGATGCGCTCGTCGACCCGCCACCGGTCGCCCAGCTCGAAGCGCTCCAGCTCGGTCAGCTCCCGCCACAGCTTCTCGTAGCGGGAGACGATCAGCGCGGAGGTGTCGACCGGGTCGACGGAGGCCTCGAGCAGACCGCCCGCGGACAGGTCCATCAGCTCACCGGCGATGTTGACCCGCGCGATCTCCAGGTCGTGGTCGCGCTGACCGTCCGAGAGGCGACTCTGGAGCTCTCCCGTCTCGGCGTCGACGAGGTATGCCGCGAAGGCGCCCGCGTCGCGACGGAACAGCGTGTTGGACAGCGACACATCGCCCCACCAGAAGCCGGCGAGGTGCAACCGCACCAGGAGCGCGGCCAGGGCGTCGATCAGCCGTCCGACGGTGTCGGGACGCAGGGTCTGGCTGAACAGCGCCCGGTAGGGGAGGGAGAACCGCAGGTGACGGGTCAGCAGGCACGCGTCGAGCGGATGCCCGTCGGCATCGACCCGGTCGCTGATCACGCCGATCGGCTTGACACAGGGCTGGTCGAGGCGGCGCAGGGAGCGGAGCATCTGGTACTCCCGCCGGGCCAGGTCGGCCTTGATCTCCTTGACCGCGATCACGCGGCCGGACAGCTGGACGAACCGCACGACGTGGCGCGAGATGCCGCGGGGCAGCGCGGCGAGGCGCTCCTCCGGCCAGTCCTGGAGGGGGACCGACCAAGGCAGGTCGAACAACGCCTGGTCGGGTCGTGCTGCCGTGATCTGCGGGGCCACGGGCCCTATCGTGGCACGATTGTCGATGGCCCAACCAGAGGCGACCTCCGAAGGAGGACGAGATGACCGATGGCAACAGCCCGTCAAGGCTCGGCTCGAACGAGGTGCGCAAGGCAGTCCTGACGACCCGTCGCGGTGGCTATGACCAGACCGAGGTGGACGCGTTCCTCGAGGAGGTGGCCGACGAGCTCGACCGCCCGGTGGAGCGTCGGACCCTCACGGCACAGTCGGTCGCGGACCAGGTGTTCGGGTCCGTGGCGTTGCGGCAGGGTTATACCGAGCAGGAGGTCGATGCCCTCCTCGACTCCGTGGTCGAGCGGCTGAGGTCGGACGAGCTCGCCGCCGCGGCACAGGCGGCGGCTCGTCGCGAACCAGGTCCCGCCGCCCCACCGGCTCCCGCCGGATCACCAGCCGGTGCGCCGGAGGCGGTCGGGCCCGCCGCCCTGCCGTCGTTCGGCCCGGGTGACGCGGCGGGAGAGACGGAGGAAGCCGACGTTTCCGACGACGTCGAGGAACCGGACGGTGAAGACCGACCGGATCGGGCCGAGCGAGCCACGGGGGCGGCCCCTGCCGGCGGCACCACGTCCCAGCCGACCTCGTGGCTGCGGCGGGTCACCGGCCAGCTGCGGCACCGCGGGAGGTGAGCGGACGGCATACCAACGTGGCCGTGCTCGGCCCCAGCCGCCTCCAGAACCTTCGGAGGCGGCCCGGACCGAGCACAAACGCGGAAGCGCGTCAGACCGAGATGCGTTCGCCCGAACCGGCGTTGAACAGGTGCAGGTGTGCGGGCTTGGGAGTCAGGTGGATCTGGGCGCCCTTCTCGGGCGGCGTGCGGCCGTCGACGCGCGCGATGATCTGGGCGTCCTCGCCCGACTCCGTCTTGGAGGTGCCGTAGATGTAGGCGTCGGCGCCGAGCTCCTCGACCACGTCGACCGTGACCGCGAGGCCGGTGCCGTCGTCGCTGAGGGTGAGGTCCTCGGGCCGGGCCCCCACGATCGCCCGGGACCCCGCTTCGGCGAGGTGGTCGCGCGGGATGGGCAGCGCCGTGTTGCCGAACTTCACCCCGCCGTCGACGACGGGCACGTCGAGCAGGTTCATGGCGGGGGAGCCGATGAATCCGGCGACGAACACGTTGTTGGGGTGGTCGTACATCTCGCGCGGGGAGGCGCACTGCTGCAGGATGCCGTCCTTGAGCACCGCGACCCGGTCGCCCATCGTCATCGCCTCGACCTGGTCGTGCGTGACGTAGACGGTGGTGACCCCGAGTCGCCGCTGCAGTGAGGCGATCTGGGTGCGGGTCTGCACGCGCAGCTTGGCGTCGAGGTTGGACAGTGGCTCGTCCATGAGGAAGACCTGGGGCTGCCGCACGATCGCGCGCCCCATCGCGACACGCTGCCGCTGGCCACCCGAGAGCGCCTTCGGCTTGCGGTCGAGGTAGGCCTCGAGGTCGAGGATCTTGGCGGCCTCCTGGACGCGCTTGCGGATCTCGTCCTTCGGCTTGCCCGCGATCTTGAGTGCGAAGCCCATGTTGTCGGCCACGCTCATGTGCGGGTAGAGCGCGTAGTTCTGGAAGACCATGGCCACGTCGCGGTCCTTCGGGGACAGGTCGGTGACGTCGCGCTCCCCGATCAGGATGCGGCCGTCGTTGACCTCCTCGAGGCCGGCGAGCATGCGCAGGCTGGTGGACTTGCCACAGCCGGAGGGGCCGACGAGGACGAGGAACTCGCCGTCCTCGATGTCGATGTTGAGCTTGTCGACGGCCGGGGTGTCGGAACCGGGGTAGACGCGGGTCGCTTCGTCGAACGTGACGGTAGCCATGGCAGATCAAACCTTCCTTCACCGGCAGGAACGTGCCGGACGATCCGTTGTAAAGGCGGTGACCGCACGCGGGCGCGTGGGCCGGTGCCTTGCATCTTTGCTCATGACGGCTCCGTGCGCCAGAGGTCACCTGGTCCGTGTCCGGCCGGGTTGCCCCGGTCCGCCAGCTTCCTCCGTGACCCGGCTGTCACAGAGGCGTTATCCAATAGTTGCTCCCTGTGCACAGGAACGGGCCCGAGGACAGGGAGGATTGACGGGCGCCCTCCGGGGCGCTTCCGCAGGCCTTCCCCACGCTTTCCGCACGGCACGAGGAGAACCCGATGTCGCGACGTCCAGGTCCGTGTGGACCCGTCGTCGCGGGTCTGCTCCTGCTGCTGGTCGGTTGCACGCCCTCGCACGGCTCGACCGCGTCGACGGCAGCCACCGACCTCGCGGCGGCGCCGGGGGTCGGCGTCGACCGGCCCCGCTCGCCGCAACCGCTCGTGACCGCGGCTCCGCGGGCCGACCTGGTCATCTGGGCGCCGCCCGACGTCGCGGCAGCGCTGCGCCCCCGTGCAGAGGACTTCGGCAGGACGCGCGGGGTCAGCGTCACCGTCGAGTCGGTCTCGGACGTCCGCTCTGCGCTGCAGGACGTGACGGCACCCGAGAGTGGGCCGGACGTCTTCCTGGGGCCACACACCTGGCTGGGCGAGATGGAGCAGCAGCGCGTCATCAGCCGGGTCACGCTGTCCCGCAACCAGCAACGTCGGCTCGCGCCGAAGGCGTTGGCGGGGGCCCGCTACGACGGCCAGCTCTGGGGGGTGCCCTACGCGATCGCCAACCTGGCCCTGGTGCGCAACACCGATCTGGCTCCGCAGGCGCCCCAGACCTACGAGCAGCTGATCGCGAACGGGCGCCGGCTCAAGGCCGAGGGCAAGGTCAACCGGATCCTGTTGCAGAGCACCGGCAGCACCGGGGACGTCTACTCGGGCTATCCCTATCTGCGCGCCTACGGCGGTGGCATCTTCGCCAAGACCCCGAACGGCCAGTACTCACCCGGCCGGCTCGTCCTCGACAGCCCCGCGTCCCTGGAGGGCGCCCGTCGGCTCGCCGAGCTCGGCCGCGAGGGCGTCATCCAGCCGGACGTCGACAACACGAATGCGGTGCCCCTCTTCGGCGACCGCCACGGGGCCTACCTCGTCACCGGCGCCTGGTCGGTACCGGTGATCCAGGCGTCTGGGGTTCCCTACGCGATCTCCCCGCTGCCGGCCCTGCCCCGCGGTGGCAAGCCCGTCCCCCTGCTCGACGTGGACCTGTTCTACGTCTCCGCGACGGCGCAGAGCCCCAAGCTCGCGCAGGAGTTCGTCCGCGACTGTGCGACGCGTCGGGACGTGCAGGTGCGGTTGGCCAGGGCGACGGGTCTCCCGCCGGCGCTGACGGCCGCCTACCGCGACGTCGCTGCCCGGGACCACCACTACGCCGCGTGGTTCGACGCCGGGCGCGACGGTGACCCGGTGCCCTCGGTGCCGGCGATGCAGGCGGTGTGGGGACCGTTGGGGCAGGCCTTCGCCGACATCGTGGCAGGCAAGGACCCTCAGCACAGTCTGACGGCTGCGGCCCGGCAGATCTCCTCCGACCTGCCCTGATCCTCGCTGGCGACCACACCCTTTCCCGCTGGCTCCTTCGGTGACCACGGGTGCCTCGGGGCGGTTTCCGTCATCGTTACCCAATCGGCTCGCTCGGAGTACCTGTTCCTCCCCGAGCTGATCGTGCGAGGGTCGACCCAGTCACCGGCCGGAGAGAGCCACTCCCGTCGGGCCTGAGCCGGGCTCAGCGGCCTTGGCCCGCAGTGCGCAGACGCAGGAAGGTCTGCAGTACCTCGAGGACCGTCGCGACGTCCGGGACGCGGTGGCTGGCGCCGGTCTCGCCCTCACCCACCTTGATCGTCAGATCTCCGTCGTCCGGTGACAGCACCTCGAAGGCCCGCTCGTCGGTGACGTCGTCGCCGATGTAGGCGGTGGCCCGAACCCCGCGTGCCGCGGCGAGCGCGCGCACCGCGGCGCCCTTGCTGGTCTCCACGACCGAGAGCTCCACCACGTCCTTGCCCGGCAGGACGTGCACGCCGGTATGCCGCGTGGCCACCTCGCGCGCGGCGGTCGCCGCGTGTGCCGCGACCTCCCCGTCCACGTCCCGGGTGTGCAGCGCGACCGCCGTGGCCTTGTGCTCGATGCGCACGGGAGGATGGGCTCGCGCCACGGCCTCCAGGTCGGCCGTCACGGCGGCGAGGCGCTCGGTCACCGAGCCATCTGCCGAGGAATCTGGCTCAGTGCCAACGGATCCCGCGAGAACGGGGTCGCTCGACTCAGCACCGTGGCTGCCGATCAACGCGATCGGTTCGTCAGGGGCGACCCCCGTGAGCCTGGAGAGCGTTGCCAGGTCCCTACCCGACACGACCGCGGTGGTGACGCCGGGCAGGGCGGCGGCAGCACGCAGCGCCTCGATCGCCCCCGGGGTGGCGCGTGCCTGCATCGGGTCGGTGACGAACGGTGCGAGGGTGCCGTCGAAGTCGACGCCCAGCAGGACCGCGGGCCGGGCCGCGAACGTGACGAGCGCGGCATACAGCTCATCCGGCAGGAGGGTCACGCCGACTTCCCGTGACGACCCTGCCGTTCCGGTCGCTCGGGGGCGCTGGCCAGGGCCTCCAGGTAACGCTGGGCCCAGCGTTGGACGTCGTGGTCGGCGACTCGCTTGCGCAGGGCGCGCATCCGGCGGCGTCGGTCGGCTTCCGGTGCCCGGACCGCCCGCATGATGGTCTGCTTGAGCCCCTCGATGTCGTGGGGATTGCAGACGAAGGCCTGGTGCAGCTCGCGGGCCGCGCCGGTGAACTCGCTGAGCACGAGCGCTCCGCCGAGGTCGTGCCGGCACGAGACGTATTCCTTGGCCACGAGGTTCATCCCGTCCCGCAGCGGTGTCACCAGCATGACGTCGGCCGCGAGGAACAGCGCCGCCATCTCGCTGCGCGGGTAGGAGTGGTGCAGGTACTGGACCGCCTGGGCCCCGATCGGCGAGTGCTCGCCGTTGATCCGGCCGACGGTGCCCTCGACCTGCGTGCGCAGGTTGCGGTAGGCCGCGACGCGCTCACGGCTCGGCGTCGCGACCTGGAGCAGCGCCGTCTCCGGCGGGGCCACCTCGCCGTCGCGCAGCAGCTCCTCGTAGGCCTTCAACCGGTGCCGGATGCCCTTGGTGTAGTCGAGTCTGTCGACGCCGAGCATGAGGATCTCGGGGTCACCGAGGGACGAGCGGATCTCGGCGGCCCGGGCCTTGACCTCCGGGGTGCGGGCCAGCTCGTCGAGTCCGTTGAAGTCGATGGAGATCGGGATGGCGCTCGCCCGGACCGTGTGTGCCTCGCCGTCATCACCGTGGGGATGGTGGGTGACGGTGTCTCCCTTGGTGGGGAGGCCGACGAGCCGCCGACAGGCCCGCAGGAAGTTCTCCGCGTCGGCGGTGCGCTGGAACCCCAGGAAGTCGGCGCCGAGCAGGCCCTCGACCAGGCTCTGACGCCACGGCAGCTGGGCGAACAGCTCCACCGGGGGGAAGGGGATGTGGTTGAACCAGCCGATCCGCACGTCCGGCCGCAGCTCGCGCAGCATGGCCGGCACGAGCTGCAGCTGGTAGTCGTGCACCCAGACGGTCGCTCCCGGTGCCGCCACCCGGGCGGCCGCCTCCGCGAACCGCTGGTTGACCGCGCGGTAGGCGTTCCACCAGAAGCGGTGGAACGTCGCGCTCACGATCACGTCGTGGTAGATCGGCCACAAGGTCTCGTTGGAGAAGCCCTCGTAGTATTGCTCGACCTCTTCGGCGGACAAGGCCACCGGCTGGAGGTACATGTCGTTCTCGACGAACGGCTCCGGCGCCTCACCGGCCTCACCGGCCCAGCCCACCCAGGCGCCGTCACGGCCCGGCATCACGGACTCCATGGCGGTGACCAGGCCACCGGGGCTGGTGCGCCACTGCTCCGTCCCGTCCGGGTCGACGACCCGGTCGACGGGGAGGCGGTTGGCCACCACCACGAGATCGAAGGTCCTCACGCGGGGACGGGCCAAGACGGTCACCTCTGGTGTCTGGGAGGGGGGACGGTGGACGCAGGGCCAGTCTAGTCGGGCGACGCCGAGGTCGCCCGGTGTCGCGCGACAGCCCCGGAATCCTCGAGAGCCCCGGAATCCTCGAGCCGGCGCGGCGGCTCTGGCGGCGCGGCGGCTTTCGGGCTACCGTCGAATATGCGCATCTCCGACGTGATCCGACGCAAGCAGGACCCCGGGATCGTGACCATCGGTCCCGGTGAGACCGTCTCGGCCCTCCTCGCCCTGCTCGAGGAGCACCGCATCGGTGCCGTCGTCGTGACCGACGACGGGACCACACCTGCCGGCATCGTCAGTGAACGTGACATCGTCCGGCACCTACACTCCGACGGCGCCGCGCTCCTCGACGCCACCGTGAGCTCCATCATGACCAGCGCGCTGCAGACCTGCACCCCCGAGGACGACCTCGACACGCTGGCGCGGCAGATGACCGAGCACCGCGTCCGGCACGTCCCCGTGCTGCGAGACGGCCGGCTCCACTCGATCGTCAGCATCGGCGACATCGTCAAGAACCGCATCGACGAGCTGCAGGACGAGCGGGACCAGCTGGTCGGGTACATCCACCAGCGGTGACCCGCGCGGCGCGCGGGGTCGGGCGTCGGCCGCAGCGGGCCGAGCCGGTGCCGCGGCGCTGCGGCAGGTCGGGTGCAGGTTGCGGCCCACACGGCATACCGTGGAGTCCATGACCATGGGGGCCGCGCCCGAGAGCGAGCAGATGACCGACCCAGCCGACTACGAGCGCCTGGGCCCCTATCGACTGCTCCAACGCCTGGGCGAGGGTGGCATGGGAGTCGTCCACCTGGCCCTGGACCCCTCGGGTCGGGCCGTGGCGATCAAGGTGCTGCGTCCCCACATCGCACACGACGAGCAGGCCAGGCGCCGGCTCGCCCGCGAGGTCGAGACCCTGTCGCGGGTGCGCGACCCGCGCGTGGCCGCGGTCCTGGACGCGGACGTCGACGGTCCGCGGCCCTACGTGGTGACCGAGTACGTGCCCGGCCCACCCCTCGACGTCGTGGTCGAGACCGACGGGCCGGTGCAGGGCGAAGCCTTGGTCCAGCTCGCCCGCGGACTGCTCTCGGCGCTGCGCGCCATCCATGCGGCCGGCGTGGTCCACCGCGACCTCAAGCCCGGCAACGTCCTGATGGTCGACGGCGAACCGGTCGTGATCGACTTCGGCATCGCCCACGTCGCCGACGACGTGCGGCTGACCAGCACCGGTCTCGTGATGGGGACGCCGGGTTATCTCTCGCCGGAGGTGGTCGAGGGGGGATCGGTCACCGAAGCGACCGACTGGTGGGGCTGGGCGGCGACGCTGGCCTACGCCGCATCCGGTGACGCACCCTTCGGCCGTGGCCCGATGCCTGCGGTGCTCGACCGGGTGGGCCGGGGCCAGGCCGACCTGTCCCGGGTGGACCCACGACTCGCCCCGCTGCTGGACGCGGCCCTCTCGCCCGACCCGGCCGAGCGACCGGGCGCGGACGAGGTGATGGCCGCGATCGAGCGGTATGCGAACGGAGCCCCCTCGACCATGGTCCTGCCCACCCACCCGGAGTGGGTGCCGCGCGGATCCGGCCACGACGACACCGTGGTGCAAGGGGGGCAGGACTCCTTCCCAGAGGGTGCCGACCCGTATGGCGCGCCGGGCGCGTCGCCCGCCCAGCAGGGATGGGGACCCCAAAGCGAATCGGCAGCGCGTTGGGAGGACAGCCCGCCGGAGTCCGACTGGCAGGCGGCCTGGGAGACCAGTCCCGGCCAGCCCGATCCCCGGATCGGCCAGCCCATGCGCAGCGGCACGCTGGCGGTGGTCCTCGCCCTGGTCGTCGCGCTGGGTGCGGTGCTCCCGCTGGTGGCCGCCGCCCTCGTGGTGCTGTGGTCGCTCGCAGCCCGGTTCGCAGACCGTTCGGTGACCTCGCTGGTGCTGCGCCGCCACACCGCCGGCCACCGGCGCAGCGACGTCCCGCTCGCCGTGGCCGCCAGCCCCTGGCACCTGCTGCGTGCCGCGCTGGCGACCGTGCTGGCCCTGCTGCTGCCGGCGTTCGTCGCGCTGGCCACCGCGTTGAGCACCGCGCTCGGGCTTGCGGTGGCACGGGGGGGCGATCCGGACCCCGAGCGCGCTCTGCCCGTCGCGGCGGGCCTGCTGCTCGGGCTGCTGATGATGTGGTGGGGGCCAGGCGGGGCCTCGCTGCGGCGCGGTTCACGCAGCCTGGTGCGGGGCTCGCTGCGCCGACCCATCGTCTCGACCTGGGTCGTGGCAGCGTTGGGGGTCGCGGCCGCCGCGCTGGCGCTGTGGGCCTGGCAGCGATCCGGGGTGCTCGACTGGTGGCCCCTGCAACGCCAACAGCTGCCGTTCGCCTCGCTGCTCGACACCAACCCGTTCACCCGGTAACGGTGTCGCAGCCGGTGGTGCGCGGCGCAGCGCTCAGCCGGCACCCGGCTTCAGTGGTTAGCGTGGGTCCATGACCTCGGACCGGACGCCGCGACCGCCTCACGACGGCTCCGGCTCCCGTGACGAAGAGGACGAGGGGCCGATCTCCTCGCGGCTGCGCCATCCGTTCTCGACGCGCGCTCGGCAGCGCATCTTCCGGGCCGAGCTGCCCACGGAGCCGATGCCCCTGGTCGACTCACTGCGCCGGACGCCATACCGCGATCCACGGCGCATGTCGATGGACGAGGAGCAGGAGGTGCACGACTCGCTCGACCTCGCGGTGCGCGTGGGCGAGCTGATGCTGCGATGCGGCGCAGGCACCCGTGACGTGGAGTCCAGCGTCGCCGCGGTGGCCGCCGCGAGCGGCATCGAACGGCTGGAGATCGACATCACCAACCAATCGCTCCTGGTGCAGTGCGTGCGCGAGTCCGGGCGACCCATCACGGTGCTGCGAGTGGTGCGCTCCTCCTCGAAGGATCTGGCTCGCCTCGTGGCGGTGCACGAGTTCGTCGAGCGCCTGGTCGCCGGCGGGTTCGATCGTGCCCAGGCGAAGAAGGAGCTGCGGCTCATCCGGCGCGCGCCGCGGTTCTGGCCGCGGTGGACCGTGTCGGTGGCGTATGGCGTGCTGGCCGCCGCTGTCGCGACACTGCTCGGCGCGGGCCTCCCGGCGATCGTGGCAGCACTGGTCTCCAGCGTGCTGGTCGACCGGGTCGGCATCATCCTGTCGCGGCACGACCTGCCCGCCTTCTACGTCTCGGCCGCCGGGGGAGCGATCGCCACGGTGTTCGTGTGGGGTGCCTTCGCGCTCGGCACCACCGGCGCCTACACGATGACCACGCAGGACTTCGCCTACAGCGTCGCGGGCGGCATCGTCGTGCTCCTGCCGGGGAGGGCGATGGCCTCGGCCGTCGAGGACGCCGTGACCGGTTATCCCGTCACCGGGGCCGGACGGTTGTTCGGGGTGGGGCTGACCAGCGCCGGGATCATCGTGGGGGTGGCGGCAGGCCTGTCGCTCACCCTCCGGGTCGACCACGGGCTCGATCTCGGGCTGGTCTCACCGACCAAGCTGTCCTTCGGCGAGCACGAGGCCGGGCTCTGGATCAGGTTGCTCGCAGGGGGCATCGGCGCGGCGGCCTCGGCCGTGAGCATGCGCACCCGGCGCCGGCTCGTCCTGCCGACCGCCGCGATGGGGGCCGGCGGCCTGCTCGTGGCGGACCTGCTGCACGCCACCGGGGGCATCGGCTCGATGACGGCGCTCGGGCTCGCCTGTGCCGCCATGGGTTTCGTGGGCCGCCTGGTGGCCCTGCGGATGGGTGCGCCGGCGCTCGTGCTGGTGATCCCGGCCATCTCGCCGCTGTTGCCTGGTCTGCGCATCTTCCGTGGCATGTACGAACTCGTCTCGGGGTCGGTGGTCGGCCACGGCGAGGCGCTCGCGACCACCGGTGTCACGACCCTGCTCGGGGCCTCGGCGACCGCGCTGGCCATCGTGACGGGGCTCGTCTTCGGCGACGTGGTGGCGGCCCCGTTCGATCGCCGTATCGTGAGGCGCCGGCGTGCACGGCGTCGGTGACGCGGCCCTCGCGTCGGTGGGCCGCGGAACGGTGATGAGATGGGGAGGCGCCGCGACGTGATGAGCACGACACGCCCCACGTTTGGCGATCGGGGCATCATCACGTAACGTTTTGGTCACGCCCTTCGATGTTAAGGGCGTTCCGGTCGGGGCCGGAGCAGCAGTTCCAACTCCATACCGACCAAACTCACATCACGTGTGTGTCCGCAGCGCCAAACCTCGTCGGCGGACACCTTCCGGGACGTCCGGGCACAGACGAGGGTGGGGGACCCACCAGTGGCGCAGCACTGCTGCGCCTAGGGGTGAAGCCGGCGGAGCCGGCCGGGCACCTGACAGCCCGAACCCGACAGCTCACCTCACCGGCGCCCGTCAGGAAGGAAAACCTCCCCCTCATGCGCTACACCCCTAAGCACGCTGCGCCCAAGAGCGGCAGCACCACTCGTCGCGTCGCGGGCGTTGCCCTCGTCGGCGCCGCCACCACCGTCGCCGGCATGGGCTTCGGCGCCGGCGCGGCCCACGCCTCCGGCGTCTGGGACCGTGTCGCTGCCTGCGAGAGCGGTGGCAACTGGTCGATCAACACCGGCAACGGCTTCTACGGCGGCCTTCAGTTCACCAGCAGCACGTGGCTGGGCTACGGCGGCGGCGCCTACGCGTCTCGCGCCGACCTGGCGTCCAAGTCCGCGCAGATCGCCGTGGCCCAGAAGGTCCTCGCCAGCCAGGGCCCCGGGGCCTGGCCGGTCTGCTCGGTCCAGGCGGGTCTGTCCGGCTCCAACGGTGGCTACAGCGCCCCGGCGCCGTCCACGGACACCTCCTCGCGGAGTGACTCGAGCAGCTCGTCACGCAGCTACGACCGCACCACCCCGCTCGAGGCCTTCAACGGCACCGAGCAGGTGTCGCGTTTCTCCGCCGGTGCCAACGTGCGCTCCGGCCCGAGCACGGCCTACCGTGTGGTGGACTACGCGCCGTCCGGCACCACCGTGAGCGGTGTCTCCAACGGCGCGTGGATCAAGACCTCCAGCGGTCACTACGTGTCCGTCGCCGTGACCCGCGCGGCTGCGCCGGCCCCCGAGGCCGCCCCGGCCCCGAAGGCGGAGTCTCCCAAGGTCAACAAGAACGACGTCAAGGAGATCACCGTCCGCAAGGGTGACACCCTCGGCGAGATCGCCGAGAAGCACGACGTCAAGGGTGGCTGGAAGGCCATCTTCAAGCTCAACAAGGGTGACATCGACGACCCGAACCTGATCTTCGTGGGCCAGGAGATCAACCTGCCCAAGTGATCACCCTTGGGTGAGACCTCCCTGCAAGAGCCCCGCGGCGCACGGCGCGCCGCGGGGTTTTTGCGTGCCCGAGCATGGCCCGGCACGGCACACCTGACCGGCCCCGGAGGGCCGGATCCGACGGCGGGATCTGCGCGCAGATGTGTCAGAAGTGACGCATGTGTCGGCGTGTCGTCCATGGGTTTTAAGGGACCTGAGATATAGGAGGGGCTTGTCAAGCAGCGTGACCTTCCCGTAATGTGCGGCGTCGCACGCCCTCCGTCGCAGGAGTGCGGGCGCCCGGTCGGGGCCGGAGTGCAGGCGCAGGACCCTCAACTCCATAGCAGCTCCCATGACCCACAGCGCGTGCGTGGCCCGCAGCACCGAACCTCGTCGGCGGCCACCTCACCGGAAATCCGGGCACAGACGAGGGTGGGGGACCCATCTTCGACGCGGCAGCCGGTCGCGCCTCGGGGTGAAGCCGGTATGCCGGCCGGGCACCTTCCAGCCCGAACCCGACAGCTGACCCCACAGGCGCCGACGGAAGGAACCACGCCTCATGCGTCCCACCACACCCCTGCGCCCATCCAGACCAGGCGCGACCCGCCGGCGGCTGGCCGGCGTCGCCCTGGCCGGGGCGGCGACCGCGGCCGCGAGCGTCGGAATCGGCGCGCCTGCCGCCCACGCCTCCGGCACGGTCTGGGACCGGGTTGCCGCCTGCGAGAGCGGCGGCAACTGGTCGATCAACACCGGCAACGGCTACTACGGTGGCCTGCAGTTCTCCTACACCACCTGGCGTGCCTTCGGCGGCACGGCATACGCCTCACGCGCCGACCTGGCCACCAAGTCCGAGCAGATCGCCATCGCCCGCAGGGTGCTTGACCGGCAGGGTCCAGACGCGTGGCCGGTGTGCTCGCAGCGGGCCGGGCTGACCCGCGCCAACGGTGGTGCCACCGGCGACACCTCACGCAGCGAGACGCGCACCTCGCCCTACCAACAGCTGGTGGTCGACGGCATCCTGGGGCCCAAGACCAAGAAGGCCATCCAGCGCTGGGTCGGCGTCACGCAGGACGGCATCATCGGACCCATCACCAAGCGAGCGCTCCAGCGCAAGGTGGGCGCCTACCCCGACGGCATCATCGGGCCCAAGACGGTTCGAGCCCTGCAGTCCAAGATCGGCGCCCGGCACAACGGCAGCCGCTACCTCGACCGCGCCACCGTGCGGGTCCTGCAGTCCTACCTCAACAGGCACCTCTGAGCGCGGTTCCGATCGAGCGGTCGACGAGCAGCGCTGGAGGAACGAGCGCCCGAGCTGGTGCACCGCGGGTGTGCTGAGCAGGTCACCGACGGTGTGATCGGTGGAGCTGGGGCCAGCAGTGCGTAGGACGCGAGGAGATCTGATGTCGACGGAGCCGGGTGCGCCGCTCGCGGCTGTCACGGTGGTCTCCTTGGCGACCAACCTCCCCGGCCCGGTTGCGGCGGCGCGGTTGGTCTCGCTGGGCGCGTCGGTCGTGAAGGTCGAGCCGCCTGCCGGGGACCCGCTCGGGATGGTGGTGCCGAGCTGGTACGACGAGCTCATCGCCGGCCAGGAGGTGATCACCCTCGACCTGAAGGACCCGGGCGGCCGTTCTACCCTCGAGACCGAGCTGGCCTCGGCCGACGTGCTGCTGACCTCGATGCGCCCCTCTGCGTCGGCACGGCTGGGCCTCGTCGACGCGGTGGCGCGCCACGGCCTCGTGCTTGTCGAGATCGTCGGCTATGAAGGCGAACGGGCCGAGGAGGCCGGCCACGACCTGACCTACCAGGCTGCGCGGGGCATGGTCCTGCCGCCGGCGATGCCTCTCGTGCCGGTCGTCGATCTGCTCGGCGCCGAGCATGCGGTGTCTGCGGTGCTCGCGGGGCTACGCCGACGTGACCTGGGCGAGGCGGCACCGCACCTTCGCGTGGTGCTCGACGAAGTGGCCGGCCAGGCCTCCGCCACGGTCCGCCACGGCCTCACCGGCCCCGGGAACGCCCTCGGCGGGGCGTCGCCGACCTACGGCATCTACCCCTCTGCGGACGGATACGTCGCGGTCGCCGCGATAGAGCCGCACTTCGCAGGGCGTCTCGCGCGCGGCGTGGGGGCGACCCGCGAGGAGCTCACCACCCGATTCGCCGGCGATTCCAGCGCCCATTGGGAGGCGCTGGGCCGCTCGCTCGACATCCCGATCGTCGCACTGCGCGACCCACGCAACGGCGTGCCGGTCCAGACCTCGACTCCGGGCGGACCGGCCGCCGCGCATCAGTAGAGCGTGACCGTGGGCAACCATGACGGCGCCCGGACGGCGGCACCCGCCGCAGGAGGATTCGCAACGTCTCATCAGGGTGGTTTCGCGGAGGCGAACGCTGAGGCGACGTCCTGTGGCACTGACCGGTCAGCCGTGACACTCCCGCTCCGACCGACTCGGCTCACTGGTCATGCGCTTTGGTCATGCGCTGCGATGCTGAACAGGTCGCCCACCTGGCATCGAAGGGCGGTGCAGACTGCGACGAGTGTGGTGAACCGGACGGCCTTGGCCTTGTTGTTCTTCATGATGGACAGATTGACGATGGAGACCCCGACCCGGTCTGCGAGCTCGGTCAGCGTCATCTCGCGCTCGGCGAGCAGGTCATCGAGATGACAGACGACGCGGTTGTCCTCGTCGAGGTCTGCCGGCGGCACTCAGACCAGTCCCGCGACATCGTCGCGCAGTCGGACACCGACGCGCCACGTGGCAGCCAGCGCCAGGACGGCGATCCCGGCACCCAGCGGCCACAAGGGCACCGTGGACCACGGCATCGCTGCATCGACCTTGCCCGCGACTGTCGAAGACGACAACATCCACACCCGCACGAGGTGGCTCGTCACGATGAACAGGTAGGGCCCCACGAGCAGCACGACGCCGATCAGCGCCAGGCGCGAGGCGTTGGCTCCCGTGAACGGGTCACCGTCTACAGCGGTGGAGACCATGCGCCCCAGGATGAACCACAGCACTCCCACCGCGATGACAGGTAAGGTCAACAGCAGCGCCCAGGCCAGCAGGGGCAGGAAACCCGGGTCCCAGAACGTCACGACGCCCGCGCGAGTGCCACCGGAGTACTCGCCCCAGCCCTGGGGCGCGACCCCACCGCCACCGAAGCCGCTGAGCTGGGCAGGGGTGTCCTGCCAGTGGTCCTCATGCACGAGAACCGGCGTGGAGGGCACCAGGTGGAAGACCCTGAGTCGATCCTGCAGCCAGTCCGGCAATTGGCTGAAGGGCAGGGGGCCGCCGAGCCAACTGAACTGCGACATGAACCCGTACGTGGCAGTGACCGCCGACATGAGCCCCAGACTGTGCAGTACGACGCGCGCCACGACCAGAGCGCTCACCCGGCCAGACATCTCAACAACCCTCCTGCGAGGCCGACGACTTAACGAACTTCATTAAACCTGGCCAGGTGGGAATTCGCAACGTTTTTCGTTAAATACTGCAGCTCGTGACGCCTTCGACCTCGGACGTCGCGTCTTGCTGAACGGTTTCGCGCCCGGCCTTGGCGTCGCGAGGGATAGAGCGAGCACGGGTCCCATCGCCGAGCAGCTCGAGGCGGCGCTCGACGTGGACCGATGACGGGGTCGCTGATCCGGAGGTGCATCGTCCGGTAGCCGTTCTACGGCGGGTGCCATGAGCACCGACACGACGTTCGAGGTCAGCCCCCTGACTACCGAGACCTGGCCGGGGTTCGACGCCCTCGTGCAGCGACACAACGGAATCTTTGGCGGCTGCTGGTGCATCTGGTTCCATCCCGACGGTCCCGAGCGCGGGCAGGGGGCCGAGGCCAACCGGGAGCTGAAGAAGCGGTACGTCGAGGCCGGCGCCGCCCACGCGGCGCTGGTGATGGATGGGGAAGAGGTCGTCGCGTGGGCGGAGTACGGCACGCCGACCGAGCTGCCCACCATCCACCATCGCAAGCAGTACGACGCCGAGAAGGACGGCGACCCCGACTACCGGATCACGTGTGTCTTCGTTGACAAGAGATACCGTCGCCAGGGCATCACCGAGATTGCGATCCGGGGGGCGCTCGACCTCATCGCGCAGGCCGGTGGCGGTGTGGTCGAGGCCTATCCGCACGACCTGACGCACCAGACGAAGAAGATGTCGTCATCGTTCCTCTACAACGGCACCCGCCGGCTCTACGAACGACTTGGCTTCACCTACGTCCGGCCCAAGGGGTTGAAGAACTGCGTGATGTCGATCAAGGTGCCTGCGCAACCGTGACACGGATTCAGTCAGGAGATGGCGTTCCCCTGCATGGACCGCCAGAGGAGCGTCGGGCGGGCCGTCCATGAGAGCTACTCTCAGAGCCGACGAGGGGACTCGAACCCCTAACCACCTGTTTACAAGACAGGTGCGCTACCAATTGCGCCACGTCGGCGAGCGCGCCGTCCCGCTCGGCGGCCACGGCCCGCAAGATGCTACCTGCTCTCAGTCCTGGTCAAGCCTCCGGACCACGGCGGCAGTGACCAGCCCGTAGGCCACGTGAGGGACGGCGTCACTCACCCAGTCCCTGGCGGCCCAGCTCCGCGGGTCGGTCACCCCGAGCGCGGTCATCGGGGCGTCGCTGGCAGCCATGGCACCGACCCCCGCGGCCATGCCTGCGACCAGGAGACCGGGCCGCAGGCCGAGTGCCCTGGCCAATCCGAGTGCAGCCCCGACGCCGAGGCCTGCGGCCAGACCGCTCAGCGGGCCGAGGCCCGCCAAGCGATTCTGGCGAGTTTCCTGATCGCCCGGGACAGCGATCCCGGTCCTCTCGGCCAGCTTCTCCACGGTCTCCTGCGGAGTGCTGCTGCTGGGCCGTCCCCGCGCGGCCATGTCCAGGTGGGTGAGCGCGTTGAGGGCGGTCGTGCCTGCCGCCCCGGCTGCCAGCCCGGCACCGAGGCCGTTCCATATCCTCAAGGGGCTGTGGGTCCTGCGCTGCTCGAACATTGGCCTAGCCTCCCGGCGACGATGCACACGCGGTCCACGCTCGTGTGCTGTCCTACCCGATGGTGTCCCGTTCACTCACAAGCGGCTGCCGGGGCGGGCCACTGGCCGATGCCAGACTGTGACCATGAGCCGTGACCTCCGACCCGCCGGTGTGCCGCCGCAGGATCTGGAGGTGCCGGCGTTCTGGCACCGGCTTGGGCTGCCGGGGCTGGTCGATGTCCACGTCCACGGCATGCCGCAGCGGCTGCTCGACGCGGTGTGGCGGTACTTCGACGGCGCTGGGCCGCTCGTGGGCCGGGAGTGGCCGATCACCTACCGCTGGCCGGTGGAAGAGCGCTTGGCGCACCTGCGCGCCATGGGAGTTCGCGCCTTCCCGACCCTCTTCTACGCGCACAAGCCCGGGATGGCCGAGGGCCTGAACGACTGGGCGGGCGCCTTCGTCCACCAGCAGCGGGCGGGCGGACACGACGACGTCGTGCACAGCGCCACGGTCTTTCCCGAGGAGGGCGCGGCGCGGTACCTCGAGCGGGCGCTACGAGACGGTGCGCGCGTGGTGAAGATCCACGTCCAGGTCGGTGGGTTCGACCCCCGAGACGCGTTGCTCGACCCGGTCTGGGCTCTGCTGGCCGACGCCCGCACCCCGGCGGTCGTGCACACCGGCAACGGGCCTCGTCGCGGTAACTTCACCGGCGCGGGCATCTTCGCCGAGGTGCTGAGGCGGCACCCCAGCCTGACGGCCGTGATCGCCCATCTCGGGATGCCCGACTACGACGAGTTCATCGGGCTCGCCGAGCGCTACCAGCACGTCCACCTCGACACGACGATGGTCTTCGTCGACTTCTTCGGTGGAGCGCAGGCCCAGACAACACTGGCGCGTCGGCTGGCGCCGCGCCTTCAGGCGCTGCAGGACAAGGTCCTGCTCGGCACCGACTACCCCAACATCCCCTACCCCTACGCCCACCAGCTCGAGGCACTCACCCGGACCGGACTGGACGACGACTGGCTGCGGGCGGTCTGCTGGCACAACGGGGCCCGGCTGCTGGGGATCGACAGCACCTCAGGTGTCCGTGCGGGGTGACATCGCTCACCCAGTCGTGCTGGCGAGGCGTGTCGCTGCACGGAACAGCTCCGGCGGCGCGATACAAAAGAGGTGACCCCGCCAGGTATGAGCCGGCGGGGTCAATGCATCCCGGATGGGCGTGCCGCGTCAGCGAGGCGGCATCCGCAGGGCTCCGTCGAGGCGGATGACCTCGCCGTTGAGCATCGGGTTGTCGATGATGTGGGCCACCAGCGAGGCGTACTCCGCGGGCTGGCCGAGCCGGGACGGGTGCGGCACCAGCTTCTCCAGGATCTCCTTGGTCTCGCCCGGCAGCCCCGCCATCATCGGTGTCTCGAAGGTGCCCGGCGCGATGGTGGTGACCCGGATCGCCTTGTCCGCCAGGTCGCGCGCCGCACTGAGGGTGAGGCCGACGATCCCTCCCTTGGACGCTGAGTAGGCCGCCTGCCCGATCTGCCCGTCGTAGGCCGCGATCGACGCGGTCATGACGACGACCCCCCGGTCACCGTCCAGCGGCTCGTTGCCCATCATTGCGGCGGCCGCCAGCCGGAGCACGTTGAAGCTGCCGACGAGGTTGATGTCGACGACCTGCCTAAACTGCTCGAGGTCGTGGGGGCCGCGCTTGCCGACCACGCGCCCAGGCGTGCCGACTCCCGCGCAGGTCACCACGATTCGCAGGTCTCCGAGTTCTTGCGCCGCTGAGATCGCCGCCTGGACCTGCGCCTCGTCACGAACGTCGGCGGGGGAGAAGCGCACTCGTTCGCCCAGCTCGGCAGCAAGTTCCGCACCCTTCGACGTCGGCAGGTCGACCAGCACGACGGCGGCCCCGGCCCGGTGCAGTCGGCGCGCGGTCGCCTCGCCAAGCCCGGAGGCACCTCCGGTGACGAGGGCGACGGTGGAGTCGTTGATCTGCAAGGGGATTCCTCTCATTGCGGTGGCCTGGTCAGCCGCGCAGCAGTTGCCGCGAGATGACCAGGCGCTGGATCTGGTTGGTGCCCTCGAAGATCTGGGTCACCTTGGCCTCGCGCATGAAGCGCTCGGCCGGGAAGTCCTGGGTGTAGCCGTAGCCGCCGAGCACCTGGACGGCATCGGTCGTCACCTTCATCGCGGCATCCGTGCAGACGAGCTTGGCCACGGCGGCCTGCTTGCTGAAGGAGCGTCCCGCGTCCTTGAGGCGGGCGGCATGCAGGTAGGTCGCTCGGGCCGAGGTCACCGCAGCCTCCATGTCGGCGAGCATGAACGCCAGCCCCTGGAAGCGGTTGATCGACTGGCCGAACTGCTCGCGATCAGTGCTGTATGACGTGGCGAGGTCGAGCGCGGACTGCGCCAGTCCCGTCGCGGCGGCGGCGATCCCGAGGCGACCGGCATCGAGTGCGGCCAGCGCGATCGGCATGCCCATGCCCGGCTCGCCGACCAGGCGGTCGGCCGCCACGAGGGCCCCGTCGAAGAGCACCTCGCGCACGGTGTCGCAGGCGAGGCCCATCTTGCGCTCGGGTGGCGCGAACGTCATACCCTCGGTGCCGGCGGGGATGACGATGCACGACAGCCCCCTGGTCGGATGGTCGTCCGTGCGCACGAAGGTGGTGTAGAAGTCGGCGTGGCCGGCGTGCGAGATCCACGCCTTGCCGCCGGACAGGCGGTAGTGCCCTCCGTCGTCGGTCAGCGTCGCGCGAGTCCTGATCGCCGACACGTCGGACCCGGCCTGTGGCTCGGACAGGCAGTAGGCGCCGAGCTCCTCGCCTCCAAGCATGTCCGGGAGCAGCCGCTGGCGCTGCTCCTTGCTGCCGAAACTGGCCACCGGGAAGCAGGTGAGCGAGTGGACCGACGTCCCCACGGCCACGCTCATCCACGCGGACGCGATCTCCTCGACGACCTGCAGGTAGACCTCGTAGGGCTGGCCGCCTCCGCCGAACTCTTCGGGGTAGGCGAGCGAGAGCAGGCCGGCCCGTCCGAGCACCCCGAACACGTCGCGGGGGAACTCGCCGGCCGCCTCGGCCGCGTCGACCCGCGGGGCGAGCACGTCGCGGCAGATCTCCCGCGTGAGCGCGATGAGGTCACCTGCCTCCTCGCTCGGCACGAGGCGTTCGACTGCCATGCAGCGAACGATACCGGGGCGCATCCGCATGCTGAGACGTCCGGTGCCTGCGCGGGCCAATGTTTCTGAGGCGATGATGGCGAGCGGGAAATATTATGGTTCACTATCTTTTCGACAAGTGTTTTTCCTGTATGGAGGCGTGATGAGTGACTTTCCCCGGGTGGTGTTCGACGAGGCACACAGCGAGGCCTGGACCCTCGACGCCGCCACGGCCGCACAGCTGAACCGCGTCAACCCCGCCGACGTGAGCTATTCCGAGGCGGCGCGGGCTCTGACCCGCTCCGGGTTCGAGGTCAGCTCGCGGCGGGACGGACTGCTCACCGCCGACGCGTTCGAGGGCGAGCTGGCCGGCACCGACGTCCTGGTCATCGCCCATCCCGCCGAGCCGGGCCGCGAGCGCGCCAGCGGCACCGGCTCGCCGCGCCTCGCCCGGGAGGAGATCGACGGGGTGGAGCAGTGGGTCCGCGGTGGAGGCGGTCTCGTCGTGCTCGCCGAGTGCGACCAGGAGCACTACGGCTCCAACCTCACCGACCTGCTGTCGCGCTTCGGCGTGGGCGTGCACAGCACCACGGTGCAGGAGGGCGTGCGCCGGCACAACAACGTGGCGTCGTGGGTGATGGCCGACCTCGGCACCTCGGCCGGCAAGGGCCTGCTGGCCGGGGTGCGGGACGCCTGCTTCTACCGCGCTGGGGTGCTCGACCTGTCCCGGGCGGCCGGCGCGCGGGTGCTCGCCCGCACCAGCGACACCGCGGACCCGGCCGGCGCGCCATTGGCCGCCGCCCTCGAGGTCGATCGCGGACGCCTCGTCGTGCTTGCCGACTCCGACCTGTTCGGCGACGACTCCATCGACGAGTTCGACCACCGCACCCTGTGGACCAACCTGGTCACGTGGGCTGCCGGAAGTGGCGAGCCGGCGGCCCGCGAGAGTGCTCTCGGCGCAGCGTCGGCGAACGTGGACCTCGCGCTCGATCCCCAGTGGCTCGAGCTGAAGCAGGCCGTGTCGAGCCTGCGCGCACTGCAGGGGAGGGACGGCTCGATCGACGAGGCCGAGCACGACCACGACAAGGCACGCACGCTGGTCTCCCGGATGGTCGAAGGCGTGGTCGCCCTGGCCCCGCGCTTCCCGCACGACGCGGCATACCTCGAAGCCCTCCAGGGTGACCTGCTGCGGTGGGCCGACGAGGGATTCGGCAAGCCGGACTTCCTCGACTCGCTGGTGCTGTTCCGTCCCGACCAGCACCGCGCCGACGGCGTCGAGCACCTGGTGCTCTTCCCGATGTACACCCAGAACGGCAACCCGAACCGCCAGTTCGAGGCGCTGCTGATCCGCGTGACCTGGCCGGACTGGCTGGCGAAGGTCGAGGCGGTCTACGACAACCGGATGTTCCTGCCGGTCAACTTCATCGACTTCACGCAGGGGTATGACTCCAACTCCGCGGTGCTCTTCCCCGAGACGGTCGCGGTCCGCGAGGTTCCGGTCTTTCACTGGGGTGCGATCTTCTGTGACCGCGAGGCGGCCCGCTTCCGGCGCGTGACAGCAGCGGCCGCGCAGCTGCTCAAGGTGGCGCTCCCGCCGGACGCCGAGCGGCTCGTCGGCAGCCAGAGCCTGGCGCAGAGCACCTTCGCGATGTGGGACCTGATCCACGACCGCACCCACAGCCACGGCGACCTGCCCTTCGACCCGTTCATGATCAAGCAGCGGATGCCCTACTGGATGTATGCCCTCGAGGAGCTGCGCTGCGACCTCAACACGTTCCGGCAGGCGGTCGCGCTCGAGCAGGACGGGCACCCGTATGCGCGGTCGGTGCAGTACGCGATCGTCTTCGACCGGATCTTCCGGTTCACCATCACCGGCGAGCGGGTGCGCAACTACGACGGACTCGGCGGGCAGCTGCTGTTCGCCTACCTGCACCGGAACGACGTCGTCCGTTGGACGGACAACACGCTGACCTTCGACTGGGACCGGCTGCCGGGATGCGTCGTCGACCTGTGCGAAGAGGTCGAGAAGCTCTACCGAAGCGGCATCGACCGGTCCAAGGTCGGCCACTGGATCGCGTCCTATGAGCTGATGTCGTCCTACGTGCCTGCCCACCCGAGCTCGACCTGGGCCAAGGGGCCGGAGGCGCTCCCGCTGGACGGTCCGCCCAAGGGGCTGACAGACGCGGTGCTGCCCGACGAGTTCCCCCTCAACGTCTTCTTCGAGGCGCTACGTAAGAAGCTCGGCGACGTGGTGGCGTCGACCTCCGGCATCACGTCAGACTCGGACGCGGAGGCGAAGCCGACTGACAGGGGAGCCGCGGTATGACTACATCGGTGCAGCAGGACCTCACGGGGCTGGTCATCGTCGTGACCGGTGCGACCGGTGCCGCCGGTCCGGCCGTGGTGCAGCGGCTCGCGGCGTCCGGCGCCACCGTCGTGGCGGCCGGGCGCGACCAGGGTCGGCTCGACGCCGTGCTGCAGGCCGCTGGGGAGACCGCGGGAGAGGTGCAGACCGCAGTCGTCGACCTGCTGGACGAGGCTGCCACCACGGCGTTCGCCGCCGCGGTCTCGGACCGGAACGGACGCGTCGACGGCCTGGTGCACCTGGTCGGCGGCTGGCGCGGTGGCAAGGGCATCGTCGAGACCGACCTGGCCGACTACGAGTGGCTGCACGACCACCTGGTGCGCACCCTGCAGCACGTCTCCCGCGCGTTCCATGACGCACTGCGGGCCAGCGTGCGCGGCCGGCTGGTCATCATCTCCACCCACCAGGTCGAGGCGCCCAGCGCCAAGAACGCGTCGTATGCCGCGGCGAAGGCCGCCGCGGAGACGTGGACCCTCGCCGTGGCAGACTCGTTCTCGGGCAGCGGAGCGGCTGCCGTGGTGCTGCCGATCAAGGCGTTGCTGACGCCCGCGATGCGCGAGGCCAAGCCCGACGCGAAGTTCAGCGGTTACACCCCGGTCGCCGACCTGGCCCGCACCATCCACGACCTGTGGCTGACGCCCGCCGACGACCTGAACGGACGACGACTGTGACCGAACCGGCGACCGAGACCGCCCCACCCCTGCACGACGCCCAGGCCCGAGGCTTCGCCAGCGACAACAGCGCCGGCGTGCACCCGGAGATCCTCGACGCCATCACCCGCGCCAACGGAGGACACCAGGTCGCCTACGGCGCCGACGCCTACACCGCGCGGCTGCAGGAGGTCTTTCGCGGGCACTTCGGCGAACGAGCCACGGCATACCCCGTCTTCAACGGCACCGGTGCCAATGTCATCTCGCTGATGGCGGTGACCGAGCGGTGGGACGCCGCGATCTGCAGCGACCTCGCGCACATCAACATCGACGAGTGCGGCGCCCCCGAGCGCGTCGGCGGCGTCAAGCTGCTCACCGTGTCGGCGCCGGACGCCAAGCTCACGCCGGAGCTGATCGACCGCCAGGCCTGGGGTTTCGGCGACGAGCACCATGCCCAGCCCAAGGTCGTCTCGATCACCCAGAGCACCGAGGTCGGCACCGTCTACTCCGTGGACGAGCTGTCGGCGCTCGTCGAGCACGCCCACGGCCTCGGGCTCGTCGTGCACATGGACGGTGCGCGAATCGCCAACGCGGCTGCGGCCCTCGGTGTGCCGCTGCGCGCGATCACGACGGACGTGGGTGTCGACATCGTGTCGTTCGGCGGCACCAAGAACGGGCTGATGTTCGGCGAGTGCGTGCTCGTGCTCAGCCCGGACGCGGTGCGCGGTGTCGACTTCGTGCGCAAGGCGAGCATGCAGCTTGCGTCGAAGATGCGGTTCGTCTCCGCGCAGTTCGATGCGCTGCTGTCGGGCGACCTGTGGCTGCGCAACGCGACGCATGCCAACGCGATGGCTCGGCGGCTGCACGAGGCCGTGCGTGAGGTCGAGGGGGTGCAGGTGACCCAGCGGGTCGAGGCCAACATGGTCTTCGCCGTCCTGCCACCCGAGTCGACCACCCGGCTGCAGAAGCTCTATCCCTTCTACGTCGTGGACGAGGCGCGGGGGACGGTCCGGTGGGTCACGTCATACGACACGACCGAGCAGGACGTCGACGGCTTCGCCGCGGCCGTGCGCGCCGAGCTGTCCAGCGGCAACTGAACCAGGACCCACCGTGGGCGCCCGACGGGGCGGCCACCGCGTCGTCGGTTGGCCTGTTTGGAGCCCGCGTCGGCGCGGCCGACCTGACCGCCCGTCCTGGTGGGCTCAGGGAGCGGAGTCGGGCCCGGACGGTTCCTCGAGCGGGGCGATCGTCGGGCGCTTCGCGCTGATCCCGTCACCGGAGGACCGACCGCGCAGTCGGCGACCGACCCACGGGCGGAGGTATTCGCGCGCCCAGCGGGCGTTGCCGCGCGCCAGCGCCAATCGGCCCACCGGCATCACCGGGGGCAGCGGCCGGGCCCAGTCGTCTTCGTCCACCTCGTGCCCGAGGGCGGCCAGCGCCCGGAGCGCGACCCGGCGGTGGCCCTCGGGCGTCATGTGGATCCGGTCGTCCGCCCACATCCGCCAGTCCTTGAGCGGGATCATGCTCCACTGGTCGAGCACGTGGGCGCCGTGCCGACGAGCGATGGACCAGAGGTGGGCGGTGTAGATAGCCACCCGACCACGCGTGTGCCGCAGCAGCGGAGCCTCGCTCGGGTCGGCAGGGGTCGCCATCAGGACGTCGGCGCCGCTCGCGCGCAGCCGTGCGACAGCTCGCTCCAGCTCACCGGCAAGGGCGTCGATGTCTGCCCGCGGCCGCAGGATGTCGTTGCCGCCGCCGACGATGCTCACCAGGTCGGGCTCCAGCGCGAGGGCGGCTTCCACCTGCGGTCCGGCGATGTCGGCCAGCAGCCGGCCGCGGATGGCCAGGTTGGCGTAGCCGAAGTCACCACCCTCCCCGACCGCCCGGGCGGACAGGTGCGATGCGAGGCGGTCGGCCCACCCCACATAGGTGTCCGGCCGGTCGGGGTGCGGATCACTCATGCCCTCGGTGAACGAGTCCCCGATCGCGACGTAGCGGTGCCAGGTGCGGGGCGCGGGCTCGGTCACGGAAGGCTCCAGTCGATGGGGTCGGCTCCCTGCTCCTGCAGGAGGTGGTTGGCGCGACTGAACGGCCGTGACCCGAAGAAGCCGCCATGGGCGGACAGCGGTGACGGATGGGCGCTCTCGACGCACGGCACCGCGCCGAGGTGCGGACGCAGGTTGCGGGCGTCGCGGCCCCACAGGATCGCCACCAGCGGCCCGCCGCGCGCCACGAGAGCCGAGATGGCCTGTGCGGTCACGGTTTCCCAGCCCTTGCCACGGTGGCTGGCCGGTTTGCCGGGCGACACGGTGAGCACCCGGTTGAGCAGCATCACGCCCCGGTCGGCCCACGGTGACAGGTCGCCAGTGGTCGGCGTCGGCGCGCCGAGGTCCGCGGCCAGCTCGGTGTGGATGTTGGCCAGGCTGCGCGGGAACGGCCGGACGTCCGGGGCGACCGAGAAGGACAGACCCACGGCGTGGCCGGGAGTCGGATAGGGGTCCTGGCCCACGATGAGCACCCGCACCCGGTCGAGCGGGTGGCTGAACGCACGCAGGACGTGCTCGCCCGCCGGCAGGTAACCCCGGCCGGCCGCCACCTCCTCGCGCAGGAAGGCGCCCAGGTGGGCCACGGCACCGGACACCGGCTCGAGGGCCTCGGCCCAGGTGGGGTGGATCAGCTCAGTCAGTGGTCGCGGGTCCGGCACCCGGCCAGCGTATGCCGTGCCGGTATGTCCGCATGTCGCCACTGTCGCCGCTGCGGTCCAGCCTCGGCGATCGTCGTCGTCGCCGCTTCGCGAGGCTCGTAGACTCCCCGGGTGCACGGATTCACCGACGAGACCGAGGCCCTGGGCCAAGCGATCCTCAGCTACGCCGCCGACCGGCTGCGTCTCGACCCGGTCCCGCTCGACGGTCCTCGGACTCCTGAGCAACTCGACAAGGTGGCGGGCGCCACGATCACGCCGGGCGGGATGGGCGGTGCCGCAGCGCTGCGGCTGTTCGAGGAGGTGCTCGCGCCGGCCTGCCTGTCGATCGACCATCCCCGCTACCTGTCGTTCATCCCGTGCGCCCCGACCGAGGAGGCGGCGATGTTCGACCTCGTGGTCGGTGCCTCCTCGATCTACGGCGGCTCCTGGCTCGAGGGAGCGGGTGCGGTGCACGCCGAGAACCAGGCGCTGCGCTGGATCGCCGACCTGGCAGGGCTGCCGGAGTCGGCGGGGGGCTCCTTCGTGCAGGGCGGGACGATCGGCAACCTGTCGGCCCTGGTGACCGCGCGCGCGACGGCGCGCGTCCGGCATACCGAGCAGGGACGCACCGGCGAGGGCCCGCGGCCGTGGAAGGTGGCCGCGACGGCCGGGTCGCACTCGTCCATCGCCTCTGCCTGCCACGTCATGGACGCCGAGCTGGTCCCCGTGCCGGTCGACGAGCACTGGCGGATGACCGGGGAGTCGCTCCGGGCGGTCCTCGAGCAGGAGGGCCCGGAGACGATCTTCGCCGTCGTCGCGACCTGCGGCACGACCAACTTCGGGGTGATCGACGACCTCGCGTCGGTCGCGGAGGTGTGTGGGGAGTTCGGGGTGTGGCTGCACGTCGACGGGGCCTACGGCGGCGCGGGCCTGGCTGCGCCGTCGATCCGCGACCGGTATGCCGGGGTCGAGCGGGCCGACTCGTTCATCGTCGACCCGCACAAGTGGCTGTTCGCCCCCTTCGACTGCTGTGCCCTGCTCTATCGCGAGCCGGCTCTCGCCCGCGCCGCGCACACGCAGAAGGCCAGCTACCTCGACGTGATCACCGACCGGCCGGAGTGGAACCCGTCGGACTACTCGGTCGGCCTGACCCGGCGGGCCCGCGGCCTGCCGCTCTGGTTCTCGCTGGCGGCGAACGGCACCCGTGCCTACACCGACGCGGTCGAGCGCACGCTGGAGGTGGCCCGGTTCGCCGAGGCGGAGATCGAGCGGCGGGACTACGTCGAGCAGGTCCATCCCGCCGGCCTGACCGTCGTGGTGTTCCGGCGGCTGGGGTGGGGTCCGGCCGACTACCAGGAGTGGAGTGACGGCCTGCTCGACCGTCAGGAGGGTTTCGTGGTGCCGACCTCGCACGACGGCGAGACCCTGGCGCGGTTCGCCATCGTCAACCCGCTGACCCGTGAGGACGACATCACGGCCATCCTGGGCTCGATGGCATGAGGCGCTCGAGGTGATGAACAGTTTGACGTGTGCGGGCGGCATACCGGCGGAACCGGACAGGGAATCACATGGCTGTCATTCGCGCGCTAGGATGGGCGGGCACGTCACCCAGGGAGGTCGCATGAACACCGCAGCGCAGGCCGAGAGCACGTCCACCGACGAGCTGAGCGAGCGCGATCGCGAGATCATCGCCTTCGAGCGCCAGTGGTGGAAGTATGCCGGCGCCAAGGAGCAGGCGATCCGCGAGCTGTTCGACATGAGCTCCACCCGCTACTACCAGGTGCTCAACTCCCTGATCGACAGCCAGGCGGCCCTCGAGGCCGACCCGATGCTGATCAAGCGGCTGCGTCGGCTGCGCGCGAGCCGCCAGCGGGCCCGGTCGGCCCGCCGCCTCGGTATGCAGGTCTGACGACGAGCGCGTGAGGATCGAGCGCAGCGAGGCCCGGAGCGCGCGAGGAGCCAGACCAATCAAGCAGGTCTGACGACGAGCGCGTGAGGATCGAGCGCAGCGAGGCCCGGAGCGCGCGAGCCCCACTTCCCGGGGGGATCTTCGTGAGGTTTCGGCCCCCAGGAGGGCGCCAAACCTCGCGAAGATTCCTCGCGGGGGCTTGGCATTTGCACTCGAGGGGGTCGAGTGCTAATCATTGCTTTAGCACTCTCACCCCGAGAGTGACAGAATGACTCGACCGTTCGTCGAGGACCGGAGAGCGCAGGGGACCTGAGCCTGCGGGATCCGGTTCGTCCGTCGCGGGCGACGCGCGGTCACTCAAACCGTATTCGTGTGGGAGGAACCACCGCACATGGCCAAGACCATTGCTTTCGACGAGGAGGCTCGCCGCGGTCTCGAGCGGGGCATGAACACCCTCGCCGACGCTGTCAAGGTGACCCTCGGCCCCAAGGGCCGCAACGTCGTGTTGGAGAAGAAGTGGGGTGCCCCCACCATCACGAACGATGGTGTGAGCATCGCCAAGGAGATCGAGCTCGAGGAGCCGTACGAGAAGATCGGCGCCGAGCTCGTCAAGGAAGTTGCCAAGAAGACGGACGACGTCGCCGGTGACGGCACGACGACCGCCACGGTGCTCGCCCAGGCCATGGTCAAGGAGGGTCTGCGCAACGTTGCGGCAGGCGCCAACCCCATGGCCCTCAAGCGCGGCATCGAGCAGGCCGTCGAGGCCGTGGCCGAGCAGCTGCTGACCTCGGCGCGTGAGGTCGAGACCAAGGAGCAGATCGCCCAGACCGCCGGCAT
This sequence comes from Segeticoccus rhizosphaerae, assembly GCF_005222685.1. Lineage (NCBI taxonomy): Bacteria > Bacillati > Actinomycetota > Actinomycetes > Micrococcales > Intrasporangiaceae > Segeticoccus > Segeticoccus rhizosphaerae. The sequence goes on along the minus strand of NZ_SWMA01000005.1, from coordinate 191,989 downwards.
CTCCGCCGGTGACCCGGCGATCGGCGAGCTCATCGCCGAGGCGATGGACAAGGTCGGCAAGGAAGGCGTCATCACGGTCGAGGAGAGCCAGACCTTCGGTCTGGAGCTCGAGCTGACCGAGGGCATGCGCTTCGACAAGGGCTACATCAGCCACTACTTCGTCACCGACACCGAGCGCATGGAGACCGTGCTCGAGGACCCCTACGTCCTCGTCGTGAACTCCAAGATCGGCGGCATCAAGGACCTGCTGCCGGTGCTCGAGAAGGTCATGCAGTCGGGCAAGCCGCTGGTGATCATCGCCGAGGACGTCGAGGGCGAGGCCCTGTCGACCCTGGTGGTCAACAAGATCCGTGGCACCTTCAAGTCCGTGGCCGTCAAGGCCCCCGGCTTCGGTGACCGTCGCAAGGCCATGCTGGCCGACATCGCCATCCTCACCGGTGGCCAGGTCATCTCCGAGGAGGTCGGCCTCAAGCTCGAGTCGACCGAGCTGGACATGCTGGGCAAGGCGCGCAAGGTCGTCGTGACCAAGGACGAGACGACCATCGTCGAGGGCGCTGGCGACGCCGACCAGATCGCCGGTCGGGTCAGCCAGATCCGCACCGAGATCGAGAACTCCGACTCGGACTACGACCGCGAGAAGCTGCAGGAGCGGCTGGCCAAGCTCGCCGGCGGCGTCGCCGTCATCAAGGCGGGTGCGGCCACCGAGGTGGAGCTCAAGGAGCGCAAGCACCGCATCGAGGACGCGGTGCGCAACGCCAAGGCTGCGGTTGAGGAGGGCATCGTCGCCGGTGGTGGCGTGGCTCTGATCCAGTCGGGCAAGACCGCCTTCGAGAAGCTCGACCTGGTCGGCGACGAGGCCACGGGTGCCAACATCGTCAAGGTCGCCATCGAGGCGCCGCTCAAGCAGATCGCGATCAACGCCGGTCTCGAGGGTGGCGTCGTGGCGGAGAAGGTGCGCGGGCTCGAGGTCGGCCACGGCCTCAACGCCGCGACCGGCGAATACGTCGACATGCTGGCTGCCGGCATCAACGACCCGGTCAAGGTGACCCGGTCCGCGCTGCAGAACGCTGCGTCGATCGCCGCGCTGTTCCTCACCACCGAGGCAGTCGTCGCCGACAAGCCGGAGAAGGCCGCACCGGCCATGCCGGGTGGCGACGGTGGCATGGGCGGTATGGACTTCTGACGATCAAGCGAGCGCAGCGAGCGTTGAGGAAGAAGTCCAAAAGGACAGCCTTCTGATCCGCCTGGTGCCATCGCAGTCGGAGTGAAGTGACAGAGAGGGCGGTCTCCCCGAGAGGGGAGGCCGCCCTTCGTCGTGCCTGATGCAGCCGGCGCGCGGGTTGGTCAGCGCTGGCTGAACATGCGGGTGTTGGCGTTCTCCACCTCGCCGTACTGCGTGGCGGCCTGGCCGAGGGCAAGGCTGATCCGCTGCAGGGAGTCACGCACCTGGTCCTGGGTGCGGCGCCAGTCCTCGCTCACCCCCGCGAAGTTCGCCGCTGCCGAGCCCTGCCAGGTGCCCTGCAGGGCGTTCAGCTTGCCCATCATGGCCTTGACCCCGGCCTCGATCTCGCCGGCGACACGGTTGATGTCACCGGAGGCCGAGCTGATCTGCTCGGTGTCGACCTTGAAGACGCTGCTCATGGTTGCTCCTCGTCTGTGCGTTGGCGCTGGTTTGTCTGTGCCCTCGAAACTACGGCGGATGGCGCAGCGACCGCGGAAGTTGTCCACAGGGGGCAGGGGTGTCATGTCATAGGGTCTGGGAGTCCGAGGAGGAGCGCCGACTGTGACCATCTGGATCGACCCGCCGCGCTGGCCGGCGCACCAGCGCCTGTGGTCGCACCTGATCAGCGACCAGTCGTATGACGAGCTGCACACCTTCGCGGGAGAGGTCGGCATACCACGGGGTGCCTTCGAGGGTGACCACTACGACGTCCCGCAGGAGCGCTACGACGCGCTGGTGTCCGCCGGCGCGGCCCCGACGTCGGGCAAGGACGTGGCGCGCCGGTTGCGCGACAGCGGGCTGCGGTTTCCCAAGCGGCGTGGGGAGAAGCCGCTCGCCAGTGTCCGTGACATCGTTCCGGGCCTGAGCGTCGGCCACCGGATGGACCTGATCGCCTCGCCCTTGCCGACGCCGGAGGGCCAGACCGCGGCGGCCGCCGTGTTCGTCGTGGACGCCGCCGGGTCGCTGCTGCTCGTGCACTCGGTGGTGCGCGACGCCTGGGGTGCTCCGGCCGGCGGCCGCGAACCGGGCGAACAGGTCCGGGAGGGCGCGGTGCGCGAGGTCTGGGAGGAGTCGGGGCTGCGCCTGCTGCCCGACGACCTGGTGCCGTGCGGCTACGAGCGGCTCATCTTCGACGACGGCGTGCCGGTCGGGCGCTGGCCACACGTCCGCAACTACGTCGCCTGCTTCGTTCGGCGGCTCGACGTCGTGCGGCCCCGGGTTGAGCCAGTGCTCGACGACGTCGACGCCGCCGACTGGTTCGGTTACGACGAGGTGGAGCGTCGCTGCCGGAACGAGTACTGGTGGCCGTTGCTCGAGCGCGTGGTCGCCGCGGTAGCCAGGGCGTGACGAGATGGCCACTGTGGTGATGCACGGCGTGGTGTCGGTGGACGGGTTCGTCGCCGACGAACACGATGAGGTCGGGCCGCTGTTCGACTGGTACTTCGGCGGGGACACTGACCTGGTTGACGGCGGCGCCTTCAAGGTCACGCGCACCTCGGCCGACTACGTCCGACCACTGTGGGAGGACATCCGGTCGACGGTGATCGGGCTGCACCTGTTCGACCTGACCAACGGTTGGGACGGCTCCCCGCCGGCCGGCGAGCACGTGGTCGTGGTGACCCACCGGCCCGAGCCCGACGGCTGGAAGCCACGCCACGCGACCGGCGGCCCGCACCCGGGCGCGGCGGCGTCATACGACTTCATCGGCGATGTGACGCAGGCGGTGGCGCGCGCGAAGGAGCTCGCCGGGGACGGCGCGGTGGCGGTGGCCGCGGGCGACGTCGGCGGGCAGGCGCTGGCGCTCGGCCTCGTGGACGAGGTGGCGATGGACGTCGTGCCGGTGGTTTTCGGCAGCGGCAAGCGCTACTTCGGGCCGGTGGACGGCCAACACCTGCTCGAGGATCCCGACGTGGTCATCCGTGGTGAGCGGGTCCTGCACCTGCGTTATCGGGTCCGCCGCTGAGGCACGCAGGGTCAGGGTCGCGTGGCCTGCACGAAGGCGACGCGACCGAGGCGGTGGTCGACGTGGTCGACCTCGCGCACGTCCGTGAAGCCTGCGTCCGCGAGCAGGGGACGTATGCCGTCCCCCAGGTCGCGTTGGATGGCTGCGGGTCGCGCACCGCGCGAGCGGAGCAGGCGGGGCAGGTGGCGCAACGCGTGGGCCGGCCCGTGCTCGTGCTGCCCGTGGCCGCCGTGAGGGGTGCCCCCAGCGGCCGGGGCGGGACCGCCGAAGTCGGCGATGGTGATCGTGCCGCCGGGACGCAGGGCGCGGAAGGCGTCACCCGCGAACGCTGCTCGATCGTCGGCGTCGACGTGGTGGAGTGCGAGCGAGGACACGACATGGTCGACCGTGCCGTCCTCGGCCGGCACGCGATCGGCGTAGCCCCGCACGAGCGTGAGCGCAACCCGACGACGGCGGGCCTTGCGGGCGGCACGGCGAAGAGCGGCATCGTCGGGGTCCAGACCGGTGACCCGTGCCCGGGGCTGCGCCGCCAGCACGGCGAACGAGAGGTTGCCCGTGCCGCAGCCGATGTCGACGACCACCTCACCGGGCCCGATCGCGGCGAGGTCACTGACCCGCCGGTGCAGTGCTCCCACCCCGGCCAGGCGAGTGAAGACGTCATACAGCGGGAGCAGCCAGGTCCTGCTCATACCGGGCAGGAACGACCGGTCCCGGTCGTTCGGGGTGCGCTCGTCGAGGATGCGGACGTCGTTTTCTGCTGGCATGGGTGCTCCCTGAGGGGTGAGGCGGTCCTTCGGACCGATGGTCGATTGCGTCTAGTCTTGGACATCCTGCGGTTCTTTGGCGGCACGAAAGTTGAAAGCCATGGCACGTTCTTCGGGCACCGAGGGCATCGGCTCGCGCTCGCGGTTGCGCAGGGTGCGGCCGGACGGGACGCCGGTCTACGGCCAGGAGCACGGCGATGGGCGGCCACCGGTGACTGTCGTGCACGTCGATGTGGGGCGGCACCGTGACGCCCTGCTGCGCAGCCGGCCGCACGCCCACGACTTCCTGGTCCTGGTGTATGTCGAGGAGGGCAGCGCCGAGGTCAGGGTCGACGGCGTCACGCGGCAGCTGCGTGCCGGGGTGGTGCACGCGCTGTCTCCGGGCCAGGTGATCGGCCATCTCGACGCCTCCCCGCCCGTCGGCTGCACCGCCTGGTCGGTCGCGTTCGCGCCCGAGGCCGTGCCCGCCCTGGCCTCGGTGTCCCCGCTCGCCCGCTCCCACCATCCGCTGCTCGCGCTGTTCGGGGCCGGCGCCGGGAGGGCCGTGGTCGCCGAAGCCGACCGGCCGACCTGGTCGGGATGGCTGACCGATCTCTCCGGCGAGCTCGCCGACCCGCAACGTCTGGGTGCAGGGGAGGCGGTCGCCGCACTGCTCAGCCGGCTGCTGGTTGCGGCCGCGCGGTTGGTGCCGTCGGCGCGGACCACGCCGGATCCGTTGGTGGAGCGGGTCTTCGACCAGATCGAGGCGACCTATGCGCAGCCCGTCTCGGCCCGCGATGTCGCCGCCGCCCTCGGATACACACCAGGACACCTCACGACCGTCGTCCGGCAGCGCACCGGGCGCACCCTGCTGGAGTGGATCACCGAGCGGCGGATGGCCGAGGCCCGTCGGTTGCTCCGCGAGACCGAGCTGCCGCTCGGCGTCATCGCCTCCCGGACGGGCTTGCGAGACGCCACCTATCTGGTGCGGCGCTTCCGCCAGCACCACGGCACCACTCCGGAGCGCTGGCGCCAAGCCCAGCGAGTGGTGCCGAGCTGAGGCGCTGACGCCGGGTCGACTGGTGGCAGTGCGCGACCGGGACGCGCCCTCCCGTCGACAGCCTCGTCAGGTGGTGAGAGCCCGGTCGAGGTCGCGCCAGAGATCGGTCGGGTGCTCGCACCCGACCGACAGGCGCAGCAGCCCCGGCGGCAGATGGGTCTGGCCGGGGATGGCGGCTCGGCGTTCCATGGTCGACTCGACCCCGCCCAGGCTGGTGGCGTGGTGGATGACCCGGACCGATCGGCATACGTCGTCGGCACGTTGGGCTCCTCCGCGCACGTCGAAGGTCACGACTGCACCGAACCCGTCCATGAAGCTGCGGGCCGTCTCGTGCGTCGGATGATCCGGCCGCCCGGGGTAACGCACGACCTCCACGCCGGGGTGGCCGGCGAGGCGGTCGGCCAGGTCGGCGGCCGTCGCGCAGGCCTGGCGAAGTCGCACCGGCAGGGTGCGCACCCCTCGGACGGCGAGATAGGACTCGAGGGCACCGGGGGTCGCTCCGGCCAGCTCCCGTCGCGTCCGCAGCTGCTCGGCGTGCTCGTCGGTGGCCGCGACCACGGCCCCGAGCAGCAGGTCGGAGTGGCCGCCGAGGTATTTCGTGGCCGAGTGCATGACAAGGTCCGCCCCCAGCTCGAGCGGCCGCTGGAGTAGGGGAGTGGCGAAGGTGCTGTCGACCGCGACGAGCGTCTTCGTCGAACGAGCCGCGGCGCAGATCGCAGGCAGATCGGCCACGGCCAGAAGGGGATTCGACGGAGACTCCACCCAGAGCAGGTCCGCCTCGCCGGCGAGCGCGACCCACCTCGCGGTGTCCTCGACGCCGACCCGGACGACCCGCCACCGCCCTTGGGCGGCGCCCGCGTCGGCCAGGCCGGTCACGCCCTGGTAGCAGTCGTCGCCGAGTGCGACGGTCGCTCCTACGGGGAGGAGGTCGAAGACCGCCGCGGCCGCTGCCATGCCGGAGGCGAAGGCGACGGTGCGACCGCCCTCCAGCCCGCCCAGCACCTCCTCAAGGGCTTCCCACGTCGCAGTGGCGTCGTCCCGGCTGTAGGACCGGTCGGATCCGAGCGTGAAGTTGGAGGCCAGCACCGGAGGGACGTTGAGCGGTTCGCCCACGGTCGGTACCCCGCGACCCGCCATCACGGCCCAGGTTTCCGGCTGCACGTGTTCGCGTTGCTCCATACCTCGCACAGTAGGACACCGGGCCCCGGGGCGACGGCAACCTCGCCATGCTGAAGGCGGTGGGGCGCTGGGCCAGCCCCCCTGCCACGGCGGCCGGAGCCGCGAAGATGACGCGGCCCTACTCAGGCCGCGGCCTTCCGGGTGAAGGTGAGGTGGGTGACGCCACTGGGCGCGGAGACGGCCTCCACGTGGTACGTGTTCTCGAGTGCTTCCAGGCCGTCCCAGAGGCGGACGCCACGGCCGAGCACGATCGGGACCTGGACGAGATGCATGTGGTCGACGAGCCCGGCGGAGAGGAACTGGCGGACAACGGTCGGGCCACCGCCGATCCGGACGTCCTGGCCGTCGGCTGCCGCGCGGGCGGTCTCGAGCGCCTCGGCTGGGGCGGCGTCCAGGAAGTGGAAGGTCGTGCCGCCCTCCAGCTCGATCGAGGACCGCACGTGGTGAGTCAGCACGAAGGTCGGCGTGTGGAACGGCGGGTTGGGGCCCCACCAGCCCTTCCAGTCGGGGTCGTCCCACCAGCCGGGTGGGCCGAACTTGTTGGCGCCCATGATCTCGGCGCCGATACCGGGTCCGTGGCGCTCAGCGAAGGCGTCATCGACCCCGGCGGTTCCGCCCGGGTCCCAGAACCGGGTCGCGAACATCCAGGTGTGGAGCTTCTGGCCGGCGTGCCCGAAGGGTGCATCGGCGGACTGCGGCTCACCGGTGGCGAAACCGTCGAGCGAGATGGACAGGTTGTGGATCCGTGTGCGTGACATCAGCGTCTCCTCGTCATGGCGTCGCGACGGAGGGTCCGGCGACGAGTTTGCCCTCGCGGTAGACGGCTTCGACCTCCAGCAGCGCGCGCAGGTCCACGGCGGCTTCACCGCGGACCACGAGGAGGTCCGCCGCGAGCCCCGGCACCAACAAGCCGCAGGTACCGGCCAGCCCCAGGGCATCGGCGGCTCGTGACGTCGCAGCCCGGAGTGTGTCGACGGGGTCTCCGGTGACATGACCGAACACGAGCAGGGCGTGCGCCATCACGTCGTGGGGTTTGCCCGGGCTGACCCCGGCATCGGTCGCCACCACAACCCGTGCGCCGCGGTCACGAAGCATGCCGAGCCCCTGCACGATCTGCTGCATCCGGGCCGCCAACGCCGGCGACGGCGCTGGAGCGCCAGGGGTCGCCCCCGGAGTGGTCCGCACGAAGATCCTCGACGTCGCCAGGGCTCCCACCAGGCCCGGATCGTGGTCGACCCCGTCGGCCGTCATGAAGGTGCAGTGCTCCACAGCGTCCACGCCCACGTGGATGCAGTCGCGCAGCGCAGACGCTGCGTGGGCGTGTGCCGCGACCGGGAGCCCGACCGCGTGCGCCTCGTCGACGAGAGCCCGCAGGGAGTCCTCGTCGAACTGTGACTCCCAGGGCAGCGACCCCGCGGTGATGTTCCCGCCGGAAACCATCACCTTGATCACATCGACGCCCCGCTCGGCACGCCTGCGCACCGCGGCCGCCACCTCACCGGGCTCGGTCTGTGCGCCGGCCAGGAAGTGACAGTGCCCCCCGGGCGTGGTGATCGGCGGGCCGCTTGCCCGCAGGCGGGGAAGGCTCAAGGCGTCCTGCACGCTGTTCCGGAGGTCGACAACGGCGTAACCACTGTCCCCGAGGTCCTGGATGGTGGTGACTCCCGCGGCCAGGGCACGTCGCGCGTTCGCGACCGCCAGCTCCCGCTGCCCGCCCGGCTCGCGTGGCAGGCCCTCCTCAGGGTTGGCCGTGCAGCCCCACGAAAGGTGCTGGTGGCCGTCGACCAGGCCGGGCAGGAGCGTGGTGCCACCACCGTGGTCGATGACCCGGGCCCGCTCCGGCGGTGGTTGCACCCGGCGCACCTCGAGGACCCGACCGTCCTGGCCGACCAGGACCTCGCTGTCCGAGTGCAGGGCATCGCCGTCGAAGACGACTCCTGCCCGGATGATGAGCATGTTCAAGAGTGCCCCGGCACGGCCACTGACGCCATCAGGTTTTCCCGTTCACCGGTGGCGGGACGGGCTGGATGTCGGCGGAGGGACGAGGAGCGCGCCCGCCATGGTCTCGCGTTGGAAACGGGCGAACCTGCTGGAGTTCCAGCCACGCCGCATGACGAGCAGCTCGAACATCTCGGCTGAGGAGATGGTGAAGAGCACGTCGGTGACGTCGCGCAAGGTGAGTCCGTGGCGCACGTCTCCGGTCGCTCTGAGGGCGCGTGCGTTGTCGCGCATGCGGACCATCCGGGTCTGGTCCATCTCCTCCAGGACCGGAAGCGCCTTGGGGTCACTGGCTGCCGCGTCTCGCAGGAGCACCGCAAGGGGTGCCACTCGGGGCGCGACCTCGCTCGCCAGTTGCGCCCAGCCGGCAACGAGCTCGTGGCCCGTGGAGACACCACGCAGGCGGTTGGACCGTTCTTCTGCGGGCACTGTGCCAGACCCTTCGAGGCCCCGGCGGTAGAGCGCCCGGGCGATCCCCGGTTTTCCGCCGAAGGCCTTGTAGACGGTCTCCGACGAGACTCCGGCGGCCGTCGCGATCGCGTCGACCGTGGTGGCGGCGTACCCGCGCCGCAGCATCAGGTCGCGGGCCGCGGTCAGGATGTCCTCGCGCCGCTGTCGGGCGGCGGCTCGACGCCCGCTCGCGTCATACGACCGGGGCTTGACGGGTTGCGGCAACAGCCTCACACTCCTATTGGATGCACTTCACTGTATCCAAAGGTCGACGGCTGGAGTCGTCATGGATGGATCACCGTTCCTGACCCGGGTCATGGAGGCCGCCAACGCGCATGATGTGGAGCGGATCGTCGGCTGCTTCTCCCCCGGCTACGTCAACGAGACACCGTGCCACCCCGCGCGTGGGTTCGTCGGCGCCGAACAGGTAGGCCGCAACTGGACGGGGATCCTGGCCGCAGTGCCGGACCTGGTCACCTCCGTGGTCGATCAGGTCCGGGTCGGTGACCAGGTCTGGAGCGAGTGGGAGATGAGCGGCACCCGCCGCGACGGGAGCCGCCACCTGATGCGGGGAGTGATGATCTTCCGCGTCGAGGGCGACCGGGCCACGTCCTGCCGGTTCTACCTGGAGCCGGTGGTGGCCGACGAGACGACTGCCGACCGGTTCGTGGCCTCGCTGGCCTCCGGCGGAGGTGCTTCGTGATCCTGGTGGCGGGGGGCACCGGTCGACTCGGCTCACTGGTGGTCGCTGACCTCCTGGCCCGGGGCAACCGGGTGCGGGTGCTCAGCCGGGGAACCGGGCCGGTGCCGCAGGAGGTTGCTCCCAGCGAGGTCATGGCCGGGTCGGTGACCGATCCGGCGGCTCTCGAGAAGGCGGTGGAGGGCGTCGATCTGGTCGTCTCCGCCGTCACCGGGTTTCCGCGGACGGACCCGGCTCGAGTCGACGCCGCCGGCAACGAGCTGTTGGTGCAGGCCGCGGAAGGAGTCGGCGCCGAAGTGGTCCTGGTCTCGGTGGCAGGGGCCGCGCCCGACAGCGCGATGGGACTGTTTCGCGCCAAGTTCGAGGCCGAGCAGGCCCTCGGCCGATCCAGCGTGCGGGGCACGATCATCCGCCCCGAAGCGTTCGCCGACCTGTGGATCGACCTGCTCGCCACGACGGCGCGACGCTCGCGCCGGCCACTGGTGTTCGGGCGCGGAGACACCCCGACGGGCTGGGTCGCGGTGGGCGACGTCGCGGCCCTGGTGACTCGGGTCGTCGAGCAGGCATCGCTACGCGGGACCACCTACACCCTGTCCGGGCCAGAGCGGATCAGTGTCACCGAACTCGCCCGGCGTCTCATGGCATCTCGCGGCTGGCCCGGCTCCCCACGCCACCTGCCGGTCGCGGCCCTCCACGTCACCGCCCGCCTGCCGGGTCGTTCCGGCCGCCAGGCCGAGGCCGCGTTGGCCATGGACCAGCCGTCGCCAGTCCACGACGACACGCGCACCCGGGTGCCCGGCCTCCCAAGCACCCCTCTCGCCGAACTGCTCGGCCGCGCTGCCGTTCGCTCTGAGGGCCACGAGCCTTGAGGTCTCCCCAGATCAGCCTGACCTCGGTAGTCGCTTCGGGAGACGGCGTGCGCTGATCATGCGCTCCACGTGCACGCCGCCTCTCAGCGGAAGCGGCGGGCCTGGTTCTCCAGCTGGGAGGGCCCGGGTGACCAGTGCGCGATCCACGGCCCGGTGCCCTCGGACTGGTCGATGACACCCTCCTCCAGCCAGGTGAGGTTGCCGTCGAGCACGCTGCGCGCCAGCCGGTAGTCGACATCGTCGGTGTTGTGCCACAGCCGCTCGAAGAGGGTGTCGACGCGCAGCCTCGACTGCTCGCAGAAGGCATTGGCCAGGGCGTACGCCGCGTCGGCCCGGTCCGGTTGCTCCTGCCGGATCATCTCGGCCCGGGAGCAGGTCGCGGCCATCGCAAACAACTCCGCCCCGATGTCGACGATCCGGCCGAGGAACCCTTGCCGGTGCTCCAGCTTGGCCTGCCACCGGCCCATGCCGTAGAACGTCTGCCGCGCCAGCTTGCGTGACGCCCGCTCGACGAACCGCAGGTGGTGCGCCAGCTCGCCGAGCTCCTGGTAGGAGCGGGGGTTGAGCCCCTTGCCGGCCACGAGCTGGGGCAGCCACTTGGCGTAGAAGCCGCTGGCCCCGACGGCCGCCTTGGCCTTGGCCTGCAGGTCGGCGTCGGGGGAGGCGAGGTCGCCGGCTGCCGCGAGGTGGGCGTCGACGGCCTCACGGGCGATGAACAAGCGCATGATCTCGGTGGATCCCTCGAAGATCCGGTTGATCCGCAGGTCACGCTGGAGCTGCTCGGCGGGGACCGCACGCTCACCCCTGGCCCGCAGTGATTCGGCGGTCTCGTAGCCACGGCCGCCCCGAATCTGCACCAGCTCGTCGGTGATCCGACACCCCATCTCGCTGGCCCACAGCTTGGCAAGCGCCGCCTCGAGCCGGATGTCGTGCTCGCCGGCGTCGGCCATCTGCGAGGAGAGGTCGACGACGGCCTCGAGCGCAAAAGTGGTCGCCGCGATGAAGGAGATCTTCTCGGCGACGGCCCCGTGCTTGCCGACCGGGCGGCCCCACTGCACCCGTTCGTTGGACCACTCGCGGGAGATCTTGAGCGCGTACTTCCCGGCGCCGGCACTCATCGCCGGGATCGACAACCGACCGGTGTTGAGTGTGGTCAGTGCGATCTTCAGGCCCTCGCCCTCCCGGCCGAGCCGGTTGGCTGCCGGCACCCGAACCTGGTGGAACCGGGTCACGCCGTTCTCGATGCCGCGCAGCCCCATGAAGGCGTTGCGGTGCTCGACCGTGATGCCCTCGGAGTCGGCCTCGACCACGAACGCGGTGATGCCACCCTTGCTGTCGGCGCGCGCGGGCACCCGAGCCATCACCACGAGCAGCTCGGCAACCACGCCGTTGGTGGTCCAGAGCTTCACGCCGTCCAGCAGGTAGGCGTCGCCGTCATCGGTCGGCACCGCGCTGGAGGCCAGCCGGGCCGGGTCGGAGCCCACGTCGGGCTCGGTGAGCAGGAAGGCGCTGACCGCACCCGCGGCGCAGCGCGGCAGGTATTCGTGCTTCTGCGCCTCGGTGCCGAACATCTTCACCGGCTCGGGCACACCGATCGACTGGTGCGCCGACAGCAGCGCGCCGATGCTGGGGTGGATCGACCCGGCGAGCATCAGCGCCCGGGCGTAGTCGGCCATGGAGAGGCCCAGCCCGCCATACTCGACCGGGATCTTCATGCCGAGGGCGCCCAGGGCGATCAGGGTGCGGACGTAGTCGGCCGGGATCTCGGCGTCCCGCTCGATGCGGCTGCCGTCCATCTGCTCGCACGCCTCCCCGAGGCGCGCCAGGAACTCCTCGCCCGTGGCGGCGACGTCGGGCGCCGGTCGCGGGTAGGGGTGGATCTGGTCGAAGTCGAACCGCCCGAGGTAGAGCTCCTTGGCAAAGCTGGGTCGCGTCCACCGTGACTCACGCGCCGCCTCGGCGACCTGCCGCGCCTCGCGCTCGTCGACGTGCGCGCCGCCCGGTGCCGGAGCGCCGGTCGGGGTCTGGGTTCCGGTCGTGTCGATCGCCATGCCGATCACCTTCCACTCGCCTACCCACCAGTGTTACCCATTGGTAGGAGTTTTGCAGGTGACGAGTTGATATCGGTCTGGTCGAAGGAGAAGCGGGCTCATCCCCCCGTGTGGTTGCCGTCGCCGCGCAGCCGGGTCAGCTCGCGCCCGAGGTTCAGGCGGGCGGCGTCCTCCCATTGCTGCCGGGCGTGGGCGGTGCGGTAGAGCCGATCGCGCCGCTCGAAGGGCAGCAGGACCTCACTGCGCCCCTTCGCGTATGCCGTGTCGTCGACGAAGTCGTACTCCTGCCGGACCTGCTCGCAGTACCTGTCGAACCGGTCCGACGGCGCCGACAGGATCCACAGGTCGGCGTCGTGGAAGCACGCGGCGAGCCCGTCGTCCGACGGCCGGTCGTGCCCGTCGGTGAGGCGAACCAACCGCTCCACGTCATCCCGGACCTCGGCCGGGACGCCGAGCGAGGTGAGCCCTCGCACGGCCAGGTCGGCGCTCTCGGCCTCGTTGCTCCCGCTCCTGGCGCGAGGCTCGTAGCGAGCGTCGTGGAACCATGCGGCAACTCGGGCCACCGCACCCTCGCGCTCGGTGAGCTCGCCGGCCTCCAGCAGTTCATCGAGCGCCCAGAACATCTCCACCAGGTGGGTGGTGGTGTGGTAGTGGCGGTGCGACTCAGACCACCGTCGCAGCAGACCCGCGCCCACGGCAGCGACCGTGTCGTCGTGGGCCTCCCGGTGCAGCGCTCGCACGTCGAGCGTCCACCAGGTGATGAGGGCGGGCATGCCGCCAGTGTCTCAGGGCGACGCGAGCAACCGAGTGGTTCGCTGCGCGGCTGACATACTGCAGTTCAGGGGTATCGCCGCTGACTCGGGTGCCACGCGCATGGGGTCGTTCAACCTGCAAGGGGACTGGCCGCTGGTGGGACGCGCCGAGGAGCTGGCGGAGCTGGTCCGGATCGTCGAGGCAGGCATGGCCGCCCCCGAAGCACCCGCAGGAGCAGTGGTCGTCGCCCCGGCCGGCGTCGGCAAGACCCGTCTGTTGCGGGAGGTCCGCCGGTCGGCGGAGCAGCTCGGGGTGCCGACCGTCATGGCCATCGCGACCCGGTCGGCAACATGCTGCAGATGGCCGCGGGCAAGGTGACCGGTGCGACCCGCACGGCGCTCGAGGGCGCGACGCGTCTCGACGGCATCGTGACCGCACGCGCCCGGTTGCTTCATCTGGCCGTGCGCCTCGGGGCATCCCCCAGGTGCGTGCTTGACGACCTCACGGCAATGGCCGGTGGCGCGGAGAGTGGCCTGCTGGGCCTCATGGCCGACCACGTCCGCGCCCTGGCCGAGACCGACAGCGCTCGTCTCGAGGACGTCACCGGGCGGTTCGACGAGCTCGGGCTGTGGCTCAACGCAGCGGAGTCCGCGGCAGGGGCGGCACGGCTGCGCGCAGAAGCGGGGAAGCGGACCGCCTCGGCCCGCTCCCACCTCTACAACGCCTTCACCAAGACGGGTGTCGAGCAGCGCGAGGCGCTGGCGGATGCGCTCGACTCGTGATGATAACGAGACATCGGTGCACTGGCCGCGCCGCGGCGTCGCGCGACATACTCAGGCACACATCGTCGATCTTCTCCGGGCATTCCTGCGCCGGAATTCCTGGGTCGACCCTGTTCGCTGAGAGGTTTGGATCGGATGAAGAGGTCACTTGTCTGGACGGCCGGGATGGCCACGGCACTCGCGTGCTCGGTGGCGATGAGCGCTCCGGCGCTTGCTGCTGCGCCGACGACGTTCGGATCGCAGACCCAGACCGCCGCGAGCAGCCCTGTCGCACAACGGTCGTCGGATCCGCGGGTCCAGACCGACATCGATGCGGTCCTGGCCGCGCTGCCTGCGGGCTGGGAGGATGGGGTCGCCGCGGCTCGCGCTCAGCTGCCCGCCGACCAGTGGGCGTTGCGCGATCGGGCGATCAACCCCGGCGACTACCAGTGCGGCCCCACGGTCCTCGACACCTGGGTGGATCAGCAGCTGGAGGGCGTTGACCCGCTCGCCCTTGCCGTCCTGAGCCGGGTGGGCGCCCTGGATATGCCGACCCTTGATGCGCTGTTCTTCGAGACCGACGCCACGCCACAGTATTTCGGGGCGGACGGCAGCCAGACCATCCCGCTCACGCACGAGATGCGCGTCCTCAAGGGTTTCTGGGACGTCAAGACCGACGACATCCAGCTCGTCGCGATGCACGACGACTTCTTCTCCCACCCCGACAAGGTCACCCGCATCACCAAGCTGCTGTACGGCGTCACGGACGAGCAAGCGGCTGAGCTGGCGCAGTTGATCACCGCTCTCGTCTACAACGCCGGGTTCGACGGCAACCCCCTGCTCACCGCCAACGCGTTCGCGTTCACCGCAGAGGGAGACCCGGACCCGGTGGTCGCGGCGGTGCCGGACAAGATCGTCATGGGCGACGGCATCCTGGAGGCGATGGCCTACGCGGGCATCGGCGGCACGGCGCCCAAGGCGATCCTCGCCCACGAGTTCGGCCACCACGTCCAGTTCGAGGACGACCTCTTCGACAGCCCGCTGTCCGGTCCCGAGGCGACGCGCCGCACCGAGCTCATGGCCGACGCGTTCGGCACCTTCTCGCTGGTCCACAAGCGCGGGGAGGCGATCAACGCCAAGCGACTGCTCGATGCCGAGCGGAGCTTCTACACCGTCGGCGACTGCTCCTTCACCAGCCCCGGGCACCACGGCACGCCCAACCAGCGCCTCAAGGCGTCGACCTGGGGCGCCGACGTGGCGGCGTCACAGCAGAAGCAGGGACAGATCATGCCGTCCCTCACGCTGGCGGCGAAGTTCGAGAAGATGCTTCCCGAGTTCGTCGCTCCCGACGCGCCATGACCGGTGAGCAGCTGAGCTGACCAGTTGCACCAGCCCACCGCCCCGATTCACGCAGTCGCGTGGGTCGGGGCGGTGCTGGCGTCGGGAGAGTCCGCGAGCTCGGCGGGCAGCTCGCGGGTGTGCAGGACGGTCAGCTCGGTCACGGCGCGGGTGAGGATGACGTAGAGGCGGCGCAGGCCGGTGCGCTCGTCCGGCTCCGCCTCGGCGATCGCGGCCGGCTCCAGGACCACCACCCGGTCGAACTCGAGACCCTTGGCCACGCGCGCGGGGACGACCAGCACCTGGTGGGGATGCTCTGACGTGTCGCCGTGGTCGAGCCCGAGCACCAGGTGAGCCAGGCCGGCCGCGGTCAAGGCGGTCGAGGCCTTCGGCACCTGGTCGTCGGCCAGGATGACACCGACCGATCCGGGTTCCCCACACGCCTTCCGGACGACCTCGACGAGGCTCTCGAGGAGGCGCTCCTCGCCCACGGCGCGCACCTCGAGCCTGCCGGGGTTCTCCCGCACCGAGACGGGGGCGCCGAGACCGGGCGCCATCCGCGGCAGCAGGCGCGCGGCGTACTCGATCACCGCTGCGGGCACTCGGAACCCGCGGTCGAGCACCTCCAGGTGACCTTCCGGCTTGCCCAGGTGGGTCATGGACTCGGCCCACGAGTCGGTGGCCCACGGAGTGGTCCCCTGCCCGATGTCTCCGAGGACGGTGGCGGAGCCCGTCGCGCACCGGCGGCCGACGGCCCGCAGCTGCATGGGGGAGAGGTCCTGGGCTTCGTCCAGGACCACGTGGCCGAGGCTGGTCGGACGGTTGAGCAGCGCGGCGATCTCGTCGAGCAGCACCGTGTCGGCGCTCGTCCAGCGGGCGGCGCCGCGCGTCCGCGGCGGCTGGGTCCACAGCAGCAGCTCCCGCTCCCGCGGGTCCAGCAGCCCGTCGGCGTGACGGGCGAGCTCGACCGGGTCGCTCAGCAGGTCGAAGAGCACGTGGCGTGGATCGAGCTGGGGCCACAGGGATTTGGCATACCTCGTGACGGGAGTGGACCGTGCCACGGCGTCCTGCACCCGGTCGTCCGGTGAGTCGCCGGACCGCTCCATCTGCAGCAGCACGGCGTGCGCGAGCCTGCGGGCGAGCATCTGGCGCGCCGCGTCATACCGGATGCCGCGCGTCCGCAGCTCGGCGACGATGTCGCGGACCTCGTGGGCGGGCACCCGCCACTTGCGCGACCCCCGGGGGACGACCAGTGCCTCGGTGGGCTCGCGCACGCGGGACCAGACGGCTCGGCGCAGCACTTCGGCGAGGCGCGGGTCTCCTTTGAGCACAGCGACATCGGAGTCGTCGACGGCTCGCACCCGCACCGACTCGAGCAGCTCCTCGATCGTGGTGTGGGTGACGCGGACCTCGCCCAGAGCGGGGAGCACCGCGCCGATGTGGTCGAGGAAGGCCCGGTTGGGACCGATGACCAGCACGCCGGTGCGCGAGAGCCGGTCACGGAAGGCGTAGAGCAGCCACGCGGCGCGGTGCAGGCCCACGGCGGTCTTGCCGGTGCCGGGTGCGCCCTGGACGCAGACGGTGGTCGCGACGTCGGCCCGGACGATCTCGTCCTGCTCCGGTTGGATCGTCGCGACGATGTCTCGCATCGGCCCGACCCGGGGACGCTCGATCTCGCTGGCCACGATCCGGCTGTCGCCGGTCACCTCTGCGGGGTCACTCAGGTGCTCGTCCTCGTATGCCGTGAGCTCGCCCCGGTCGACGCCGAACCGGCGGCGCAGCGTGACCCCCATCGGCTCGGCACGCGAGGCCCGGTAGAAGGCGGTCGACACGTCAGCCCGCCAGTCGACGACCAGGGGGTCACCGTGCTGGTCGGCGACGTGGCGACGGCCGATGTACCAACGCTCGGCCCCGGCCTGCGGGTCGCTCTGGTCGATCCGGCCGAAGAAGAGCGTCCCGGTCGGGTCGTCGCGCAGCGACTCGGCGCGTCGATGGAGGGTCGCGGCCAGGTACTCCGCGGCGATGGCGTCACCGCCCCGCGCCTCGGTCGCCAGGGTCTGCTGGCGCATCCTTGCCAGCGCGGCACGGGCGCCTGCCAGGTAGACGCGTTCGTCGGCAAGCTCGGTGGGCTCGTCGGACACGGGCACCAGCCTTCCTCGAGTCGTGGCGGGTCGCCCCACGCCACGCAGGCCGAGCCCACCCGGGGAACCGGGCGGGCGACGAGTCGGGTGGGGGGAGCGTCATGCTACACGGGCGGGGACAGGCGTGTCCCCGGGCGACCGCGTCCTGATCGCGGTTGCCCGGGGAGTTCGTGGGCCTACTTGTTGCTGGTGCCGAAGGTGACCGAGACGTCCTTGCGTTCGCCGTCCCGCACGACCGTGACCGTTGCCTTGTCGCCGGGGGCACGCTCGTGGACCTGGGCGACGAGGGAGAGCCAGGAGTCGACGGAGTCACCGTCGATGGAGATCACTGCGTCGCCGGTCTTCAGTCCGGCCTTTGCGGCAGGGGTGTCGGCCAGGACCCTGATCTCCGAAGCGCTCCGCCTGGCCGAGCCGAGTTGCACCGTCGTGTCCTGACCAGCCACGCCGAGGTAGGCGTGCTCGGCCTTGCCGTTGGTGATCAGCTGGTCGGCGATCGAACGGACCTCGTTGACCGGGATGGCGAAGCCGATGCCGATGTTGCCGCTCTGGCCGCCGCCGATGCCGGAGCCGAGCGTGGCGATCGAGGAGTTGATCCCGATCAGCTGACCTGACTCGTCGACGAGCGCGCCACCGCTGTTGCCCGGGTTGATGGCGGCGCTGGTCTGGATGGCGTTGGTGACCACGGGCTGGCTGCTCTGGCCGAGGGGCGAGGAGTCACCCTGGGTGGTCACGGGACGGTCGAGAGCGCTGACGATACCCGTCGTGACGGTGCCGGCCAGGCCCAGCGGGTTGCCCACCGCCATGACGGGCTCACCGACCGACAGCTTGCTCGAGTTGCCCAGGCTGATGGGCGAGAGACCACTGGGGGGGTCCGTGATCCGCAGGACCGCGAGGTCGGTCGAGGGATCGGTGCCGACCACGGTCGCCCGGTAGGTGCGGTTGTCGTTGAGGGTCACCGTGATCCTGGCGTCCGAGCCGCCGGCGGTGGCCACGTGGTTGTTCGTCACCACGTGGCCGTTCGTGTCGATGATGACACCGGAGCCTTGACCCCCGGACTGACCGTTGGTGACCTTGATGGCCACGACACTGGGCGAGACCGCCTTGGCCGTGGCGGTCCAGTCGGGGGACGACCCGGTCGCCTGGATCACCGGCGCGCTCACCGCGCTGCTGGTCGTGCCGGCGCCCGCGGCCGTGGCGCCGTCGTCGCCGAGCTGCCCGACGCCGTAGGTCGCTCCGCTCGCCAGCAGGGCCGCGAGCAGCGCCACTGCCGGGAGCTCGTAGCGCCTGCGGGGCTTCTTCCCGGTGGTCGTGCCGGCCGTGCCGCCCGGAGCTGCTCCGTGCCCGCCCTGCCCGCCCTGCCCGATCTGCGGGCCGGGCTGGCCCTGGCCCGGGAAGCCGTAGGGTCCTTGCGGCCCCCCGTCATAGGGGCGAGGCCTCCCAGCTCCGGCGTTCGGTGCGCCGAAGGCGCCACGACGCGGGTCTTGCGGCTCTCCGGGCCGGGGAGCGCCATACCACTGCGGCCCGGGGATCGGCTCGGTCGGCCGGTGACCGCCGCCGGTGCCCTCACCCGGCTGCTGGGGCTGGTTGGTGGTGCCCATGGTGCTCTCCTTCTCCGGGATCCGCCCTGGTGCCCGGATCCGCTCTGTCCGCTCGATGCGTTCTGTACCCAGTGAACCCGGTCAATCTCCAGACGGGCTGGGCGCATCCTGTGAACTGGCTGTGGGCAGCTCGACCACGAAGGTCGCTCCGGCGCCTGGCGTGGGGGCCAGACCGACGCGGCCGTGGTGGCTGCCCACGATCGCCGCGACGATGGCCAGGCCGAGGCCGTTGCCGCCGCCGTGCCCGCGGGTGCGTGCCGGGTCGGCACGGTAGAAGCGCTCGAAGACCCGTGCCGCGTCCTCGGGGGCGACCCCGCTGCCGTGGTCGCGGACCTCGAGCACCGCCCGCGAGTCGCGGCGCCCCACAGCCAGCTCGATGGGAGAGCCGGCCGGGGTGTGGTTGATGGCGTTGGCCACGAGGTTGGCCACCACCTGCCGCAGCCGTTCCTCGTCGCCGGCGACCAGCGTCGGCTCGACCAGGGCGCCGATCGGGAGCAACCGGATCGAGCGACCGGGGTCGAGCGCCTTGGCGTCCTGCGCGGCATCCGCCGCGAGCACGGTGAGGTCCACCGTG
This sequence comes from Segeticoccus rhizosphaerae, assembly GCF_005222685.1. Lineage (NCBI taxonomy): Bacteria > Bacillati > Actinomycetota > Actinomycetes > Micrococcales > Intrasporangiaceae > Segeticoccus > Segeticoccus rhizosphaerae. The sequence goes on along the minus strand of NZ_SWMA01000005.1, from coordinate 172,589 downwards.
CCGAGCTCGACCGACCTGGGCGTGTCCAGCCGGGTGAGGAGCAGCAGGTCCTCGACGAGCCCACCCATCCGGCTCGCCTCGTCCTCGATCCGGCGCATCGCCCCGGCGACCTCCTCCGGCTCGCGCACTGCCCCCTGACGGAACAGCTCGGCATACCCCCTCACCGTGGCGAGTGGAGTGCGCAGCTCGTGTGACGCATCACCGACGAACCGGCGCATCCGGTCCTCGGATGCCTCCCGCACGGCGAAGGACTGCTCGATCTGCGCGAGCATCGCGTTGAGCGAGTCGGCCAGGCTGGTGACCTCGTCGGGCGCGGTGCGCTGGGGGATGCGGCGGGTGAGGTCACCACCGGCGATGGCCGCTGCCGTGTCCTCGATCTCGCGCAGCGGCCGGAAGGCGCGGCGCACCGCGAACCAGCCGATCACGGCGCAGGCCGCCGTGACGACCAACCCGATGATGGTGGTGAGGACGCGCAGTCGGTGCACCGTGCTGTCCACCGTGGCGAGGGAGACCGCCACCGCGAACGTTGCGGTCCCGTCACGGGTGGCGCCGGCGACCACCCGCCAGCGTCCGTCGCCGTCGACGGAGCCGACGGTGAACGGCTGACCGCTGCGCACCCGCGAGTCCGCGAGGGACAGGTCCGGGATCTTGGGGTGATCCTGGTCGCTGGTGGGCGTGGTCAGGTCGATCGGCTTGCCCGACCCGGTCGGCATGATCCGCACGGCGTAGGTATTGGGAGGGGCGAACGGGTCCAGGTCGGAGCGCTGGTTGAGGACCTGCGCGAAGGCGGCCGAGGCGACGGGGACCGCGGCCTGCCGCAGCTCCTTGTCGGTGCGGTCCATCAGGTAGCCACGCAGCAGGGCGGTCGTGGCGCCGCTGGTGAGGACGATGGCGGCGAGCATGAGCACGACGACCACCGCGATGAGCCGCCAGCGCAGGGGCATCGCCCGCAGGCGCTCGTGCGCCTGGGGCGCCGGGGGAAGGTTCATCGGCCGCTCAGGGCGCTTCCGGCGGCAGCCGCAGCACGTAGCCGACCCCGCGCCGGGTCTGGATCAGCGACGGTCCGTCGACGTCGAGCTTGCGCCGCAGGTAGGAGATGTAGGACTCGACGATGCCCGACTCGCCGCGGAAGTCGTAGTCCCAGACGTGGTCCAGGATCTGGGTCTTGGACAGGACCCGGTTGGGGTTGAGCATCAGGTAGCGCAACAACTTGAACTCGGTCGGCGACATCTCGACGACCCGGCCGCCGCGCCGCACCTCGTGGGAGTCCTCGTCGAGCTCGAGGTCGGCGAATCGGAGGGTCGCGTCGCCGCCTTCCGGCTCCTCCTGGCGGGTGCGGCGCAGCACCGCCCGGATCCGGGCGACGACCTCTTCGAGACTGAACGGCTTGGTGACGTAGTCGTCGCCGCCGACCGTGAGTCCCTTGATCTTGTCGTCGATGCTGTCCCGGGCGGTGACGAACACGATGGGGAGCGCGCGTCCACGCTCGCGCAGCCGGCGGGTCACGGTGAAACCGTCCATGTCGGGCAGCATCACGTCCAGCACGACCAGGTCTGGCTGCAGCTCGGCGGCGCGCGTCAGCGCGCTGTTGCCGTCGGCCGCCACCTCGACCTCGAAACCGGCGAACCGCAGGCTCGTGGCGAGCAGCTCGCGGATGTTGGGTTCGTCCTCGACGACGAGCAGCCGTGCTTCTGGTGTCTGCGTAGTCACGCCGTCCAGTGTCCCGCCGGAGTCTGGGAGTTTCCTGTATGCCGTCTGGGCGCCGCGAGGCTGCTCACGCCGCCACCTGCCGGGCAGCGGGAGGCAGCGGGAACGCGGGGTGAGCCAGCGGGGCAGCGAGAGCAACTCCGTGTCAGTCGGGCAGGCCGGCCTGGAGGTCGTCGGCGTCCACGATGCGGTAGGCGTAGCCCTGCTCGGCGAGGAACCGCTGCCGGTGAGCCGCGAACTCGGCGTCGACGGTGTCGCGGGCGACCACCGTGTAGAAGTGCGCGGTGCGGCCGTCGCCCTTGGGCCGCAGCACCCGGCCGAGTCGCTGCGCCTCCTCCTGCCTGGACCCGAAGGTGCCCGACACCTGGATGGCGACACTGGCCTCCGGCAGGTCGATGGAGAAGTTGGCGACCTTGCTCACGACGAGCAGGCCGACCTCGCCGGAGCGGAAGGCGGCGAAGAGCTTCTGCCGCTCGGTGACCGTCGTCGCGCCCGTGATGAGCGGGACGTCCAACCGGCCGGCGAGCGTCTCGAGCTGGTCGAGGTACTGGCCGATGACCAGGGTCGGCTCACCGCGGTGCCGGGCCACGAGCGCCTCCACGACGTGGTCCTTGGTCGGGCTGCACGAGGCCAGCCGGTAGCGGTCCTCCGGCTCCGCGGTCGCGTAGGCCATCCGCTCGGCGTTGGGAGGCGTCACCCGGATCTCGACGCAGTCGGCGGGGGCGATGTAGCCCTGGGACTCGATGTCCTTCCAGGGCGCATCGAACCGTTTCGGTCCGATCAGGCTGAACACATCGGACTCGCGGCCGTCCTCGCGCACGAGCGTCGCGGTCAGGCCGAGGCGTCGGCGGGCCTGCAGGTCGGCGGTCATCCGGAAGATCGGAGCAGGCAGCAGGTGCACCTCGTCGTAGATGACCAGTCCCCAGTCGCGGGCGTCGAGCAGGTCGAGATGGGTGTAGGTGCCCTTGCGGCGCGTCGTGAGCACCTGGTAGGTCGCGATGGTCACCGGCCGGATCTCCTTGCGGGCGCCGGAGTACTCGCCGATCTCGTCCTCGGTCAGGGAGGTGCGCCGCAACAGCTCGTCGCGCCACTGCCGGGCGGCGACCGTGTTGGTCACGAGCACGAGGGTGGTGGTGCGGGCACGGGCCATCGCACCCGCGCCGACCAGCGTCTTGCCCGCCCCGCAGGGCAGGACGACCACGCCGGAGCCACCGTGCCAGAAGCCGTCGACCGCGTGCTGCTGGTAGGGCCGCAGCGACCACTCCGACTCGTCGAGGTCGATCGGGTGCGCCTCGCCGTCGACGTAACCGGCCAGGTCCTCCGCGGGCCAGCCGACCTTGAGCAGCTCCTGCTTGAGGTGGCCGCGCTCGGAGGGATGCACGGCGATCGTCCCGTCGTCGACGCGCGCGCCGACCAGGGGCTTGATCTTCTTGTGCCGCAACACCTCTTCCAGCACCGGCCGATCGGTGCTGCGCAGCACGAGACCGTGCGAGGGGTGCTTCTCGAGGCTGAGCCGGCCATACCGGGCCATCGTGTCGGCGAGGTCGACCAGCAGGGCCGGCGGCACGGCATACCGGCTGTAGGTCACCAGCGCGTCCACCACTTGCTCCGCGTCGTGCCCGGCGGCGCGGGCGTTCCACAGGCCGAGCGGAGTGAGCCGATAGGTGTGGACGTGCTCGGGGGCGCGCTCCAGCTCGGCGAACGGCGCGATCGCACGCCGCGCCTCGTCGGCACGGGGATGCTCGACCTCGAGCAGGAGGGTCTTGTCGCTCTGGACGATGAGGGGGCCGTCGGTCATAACTGTGGCATCAACGCGTTCGGCCGGTGGGGTGTTCCCGTAGCGCTCACCTCACCGGCGTCGTGAGCTGGTGCATCCAGACGGCCAGCCCCACGCCGAGCAGCACCGCGCCGATGACCACGAACGCCCAGTTGACCACGTAGACGATCCAGCCCACCCGCAGCAGTCGTCGTTTGGCGGCAGCGTCGTCCTTGCCGACCGCGAGGAGGCCGATGGCGACGCTCGGCAGGCCGACGAACAGCATGGTGAAGACCATCGTCAGCAGCGACACGGTGACCAGCGGCGCGGCCGACGGCCGTGACTGGTCCTCGACGTGGTGTCCGTAGGCCGGATAGGGCTGGCCCGGCGGCGGCGAGAGCCGGGGAGCGTCGGAGCCGTATGCCGGGTAGGGCTGGCCGGGTGGGGTCCCCACCTCCGGGCGCGCGGCATAAGGATCCGGGGGCGCGGCACCCGAGGGCGGTCGCGTCTGGCGCTCGGCCGACTCTGCTGGCGGCGGGTGGACCGGCATCCGTGCCGCGTCGGTCATCGGCAGCGGAGAGGTCGGGTCCGGCCGCACCGGTGCCGTGGTGCTCCCGGTGAGCGTGGCCCGGCGCTCGCGGAAGGCCCGGGAGAACGCATCCTCCTCGGGATCGCCGGCGCCACTGGCGCGTGGGTCATCGCTCATCGCGTGCTCCTCTGTGCCGCGTGGTTCGAGCATAGGCGGCGCTGCAGGTCAGCGGTGGTGTGGCGGGACCATCGCCCCGGAAAGGACGAGGACGGTGGTCGGCGGTGCCCGAGTTCGAAGGAAGGTCCTGCGTGCCGGTTGCCGCGACGACCGCGGCGCAGGACGTCGTGCCGACGGGGGACCGGTCCACCGTCGCCCCATGGCGGCGGCAGGTCGGATGGCAGGATGAGTGACATGAGTCTGCCGAGCACCGTGCCCCTGTCCGGGCTGCCGGATCGCGTCACCATCTACGAGGTGGGCCCGCGCGACGGGCTGCAGAACGAGAAGGCGGTCGTGCCGGTCGAGACCAAGGCCGAGTTCATCCGGCGGCTGGTCGCCGCCGGACTCGGGACGGTGGAGACCACCTCGTTCGTGCCGCCGAAGTGGATCCCCCAGCTGGCCGACTCGACGGAGCTGGTCGGCCTGCTCGGAGAGGACGCGCTCGGCCCGCGTCGACCTGTGCTGGTGCCCAACGAGAAGGGACTGGACCGGGCCCTCGAGCTCGGCCTGACCTCGGTCGCGGTCTTCGGCAGCGCCACCGAGACGTTTGCCCGCAAGAACCTCAACCGCACGGTCGCCGAGTCGCTGGAGATGTTCGCTCCGGTGGTCTCGCGTGCCAAGGAGGCTGGTGCCTGGGTGCGCGGCTACGTCTCGATGTGCTTCGGCGACCCGTGGGAGGGGGAGGTGCCGGTGGCCCAGGTCGTCGACGTCTGCGGCCGCCTGATGGACCTCGGCTGCGACCAGCTGAGCCTGGGCGACACCATCGGCGTCGGCACACCCGGCCACGTCCTGTCACTGCTGGACTCCTTGGACGGCAAGGGAATCGGCATGGAACGTGTCGCTGTGCACTTCCACGACACCTACGGTCAGGCGCTGTCCAACACCATGACCGCGCTGGCCCGTGGCGTCACCGTCGTCGACGCGTCGACGGGCGGTCTCGGTGGGTGCCCCTACGCCAAGAGCGCGACCGGCAACCTGGCCACCGAGGACCTCGTCTGGGCGCTCAACGGGCTCGGGATCGAGACCGGGGTGGACCTCGACCAGCTCGTCTCGACCAGTGTGTGGATGGCGCAGCAGCTGGGCCGGCCGTCGCCGTCGCGAGTTGTCAAGGCGCTCGCCGGAGCGGCGACGACAGCGGGAGGACAGGGGTGAGCGCGAGCGAGGTCACCTACCGGAAGGCGACTCTCGACGACGTGTCGACGATTGTCGCGCTGCTGATGGACGACCCCCTCGGCGCCGGCCGCGAGGACCCCGACGACCTCGCGCCGTATGCGCGGGCGTTCGCGCAGATCGCCACCGACCCGCACCAGGTGCTCGCGGTCGCCGAACGCGATGGCGTCGTCGTCGGCACGCTGCAGCTGACCACGATCCCGGGGCTCTCCCGTCGGGGCACGACCCGCGCCCAGGTCGAGGGTGTGCGCGTGCGGGCGGACGAGCGCGGGACCGGTCTCGGAACGCAGCTGATCGAGTGGGCCGTCGAGGAAGCGCGCCGTCAGGGGTGCGCGCTGATCCAGCTGACCTCCGACAGCTCGCGCGCCGGCGCACACCGGTTCTACGAGCGGCTCGGCTTCACGGCGAGCCACGTCGGCTTCAAACGCGAGCTGTGACCTGTCCCCGGCCACGGACGGACGTTAGAGCCGCACCTCACGCATGCGATCGTCATACCTCACCAGCCCCCTCCCCCTCCGAAGGAGCAGTTCCCAGATGAAGTCAGGCATCAACCTCGAGGCGATGGACCGCTCGGTGCGGCCCCAGGACGACCTCTTCGGGTTCGTCAACGGAAGTTGGATCGCGAACACCGAGATCCCGTCCGACCGTGGGCGTTACGGCACCTTCGACATGCTGCGGGAGGAGGCGGAGGGGCACCTGCACGAGCTGCTCACCGAGGCCGGCGCCGAGGACGCGGCACCGACCGCCGGGCGCAAGGCGGGTGACCTGTTCGCGTCGTTCATGGACGAGGCGCGCGTCGAAGAGCTCGGCGTGACCCCGCTGCGGCCGGACCTCGAGGCGATCGACTCGGTCATGAACGTGCCGGGACTTCTGCGGGTGATGGGACAGCTGCAGCGCCACGGGGTCGCCGGTGCGGTGATTCCCTTCATCAACACCGATGCCCGCGCCTCCGACCGCTACATCGCCTATTTCGAACAGGCGGGTCTGGGCCTGCCGGACGAGTCGTACTACCGCGAGGAGCGGCACGAAGGTGTGCGGACGGCATACGTGCCGCACGTCGCGCGGATGCTCGGTCACCTCGGGGTGGACGCAGCCCAGGACGCGGCCGACCGCGTGATGGCGCTCGAGACGCGGCTGGCGAAGTCGCACTGGGACAACGTGGCCACGCGTGACGCGGTGAAGACCTACACCAAGGTCGACGCTGCGGGGCTGCGCGATCTGGCTCCGGGGGTCGACTGGGACGCCTGGCGCGAGGGGCTCGGGGTCGCGGCCGACGCGCTCGACGAGGTCGTGGTGCGACAGCCGAGCTACCTGGCCGGACTCGCCGAGGCGCTCGAGCAGGTGCCCCTGGACGACTGGAAGCTCTGGCTGCGCTGGCAGCTCGTGCACGCCTATGCCGCCTACCTCTCCGGGGACCTGGTGACCGAGGACTTCGAGTTCTTCGGGCGCAAGCTCACCGGAGCCACCGAACTGCGCAAGCGGTGGAAGCGTGGGGTGTCCCTGGTTGAGGAGGCGGCAGGCGAGGCGGCCGGCCAGCTGTATGTCGAGAAGTACTTCCCGCCGGAGGCCAAGGCCCGGATGCTGAACCTGGTGGAGAACCTGGTGGCGGCCTACCGCCGCAACATCTCGTCGTTGACCTGGATGGGTGAGGAGACGCGAGCCAAGGCCCTGGAGAAGCTCGAGGCGTTCACGCCGAAGATCGGCTACCCCGACCGGTGGCGGGACTACTCGGCGCTGGAGGTCGACCGCAGCGACCTGCTGGGCAACGTGCGACGGGCCAACGCCTTCGAGCTGGACCGCGACTTCGGCAAGCTGGGCAAGCCGATCGACCGCGACGAGTGGTTCATGTCGCCGCAGACGGTCAACGCCTACTACAACCCGGGGATGAACGAGATCGTCTTCCCCGCGGCGATCCTGCAGCCGCCGTTCTTCGACGTCGAGGCCGACGACGCGGTCAACTACGGCGCCATCGGGTCGGTCATCGGGCACGAGGTCGGCCACGGGTTCGACGACCAGGGTTCGCGATACGACGGCGCGGGCAACCTCGTGGACTGGTGGACGCAGGAGGACCGCGAGCGCTTCGAGGCGCTCACCGGCGCGCTGATCAAGCAGTACGACGCCTTCGAGCTGCGCGACTACCCCGGCAACACCGTCAACGGCGCGCTGACCGTGGGTGAGAACATCGGCGACCTCGGTGGGCTGACGATCGGCTACGAGGCGTGGCGGATCGCGACCGAGGGCGCACCGTCGCCCGAGATCGACGGGTTCACCGGTGCACAGCGGGTGTTCGCCGGCTGGGCGCAGGTGTGGAAGGGCAAGGCCCGCGAGGAGTCGGCCCTGCAGCTGCTGCAGATCGACCCGCACTCGCCGGCCGAGTTCCGGGCCAACATCGCCCGCAACCTGACCGAGTTCTACGACGCCTTCGACGTGGTCGAGGGCGACGACCTCTGGCTGCCCGAGGAGGAGCGCGTCCGCATCTGGTGAGCACGGCGATGTGGTCAGGCGGGGCGGTCAGGCCAGGGCGGCTCCGGTGATGCGGTGGATGGAGAACGACCGCTGCACGTCGGAGTCGGCCTCAGAGCCGAGGACCCGGCCGCCCTCGACCCGGCTGGGCCGCAACAGGATCCGTCTACTGCTGCCGGTCGCGTCGACGTAGCCGATCCACACGCCGAGGTGGTCGGCCACTGCCTCCCGCAGCAGCGCGAGGGTCACCGTCGGATCACTGGCCGGCAGCCGCGGGCCGACTCGCGACTCGTCCTGCTGACGTCGGTATGCCGTGGCCTCCTCACCCGCGCGCAGCGCCGCCACGAGGGTCGTCGAGTAGTCGTCGTCCACCCGGGTGACCTGCACGGGTGAGGTCGCGGCCCGGCGAGGAGGCGTGCGGTGTCGGCTCGCTGCCGGGACGACGATGCCGCCCTCCGGCGACTCGGCCGCCGGGGTGAACCCGTTGTCCCGCAGCATCTCCAGGGTGGTGGTGGCTGGTGCTGGCGACACGAGCACGGTCGGGGCGATCCGGCGCAGCCGCAGGGGGCGGAGGCCCCGGTCGGCCGCCATGGCGTCGAGCACCGCGCCGTCGTCACTGCGCACGTAGGAGCTCACCGAGCCGACCCGGGTCTGCCCGTGCCGGCGTGCGACGTCGTGGACGAGGTAGTCCAGTGGTTGCGGGACGGGAGTGCGGCTGGCGTCGGAGAGGGTCTGGAGCACCTGCGCCGCCGACCAGCCCGCGTCGAAGACCCGGCGCAGGCTGTCGGGGGAGAAGCGGAAGACGGTGGCGCCGCCGCGGGACTCGACGTCCGACGCGAGCCGCATGAAGCGCGCGAGGCTGCCGTCGAGGCGTCCGGGCGCGATCGCCGTGAGGTCGGCCTGCAGGAGGATCTCCTCGACGGGTGCCGGCAGGTGCTCGGCCATCGCAGCAGTCGCCGCGTCGAGGTCGTCCTCGAGCAGCAGCCGACCCGCCGCGCTCAACGCGCCGCCGCCGGTGACCCCGACCCAGTCGGCCTCGCGGAGCACGACGTCGATCCTGGTCTCGACCCCCTCGGGGAGTCGCAGCGGGCGACGCCACCGGATGCGGTCCTCCAGGACCCCGATGCCGGGGGCGGCGCCGGGCGCCAGCGTGGCGAGCTCGCGCAGCACATCCGCCCGGCGCTGCCTGCCGGCCGGCCAGACCGCCGCCGCGCTCAACGCGTTGACCGTGCCCGAGCCGACGGCGTTGGACCCGACCAGTGAAGGGGCCCTGCTGCTCGCGAGCCAGGCGGCCGCGACCCGGCACCAGCGTCGTTCGCCGGGCTGCTGCTGCCACTCGTCGTAGGCGGGGGTGGGTGCCCAGCTGGGTTCGAGGGCGCCGTCGTCCGCGAGCAGCCCTGCGGCGTAGCCCATTTCGGCGACGAAGGCCGCATGCTCGACGGGTAGGTCGAGGACCGCTCCGAGCCGTTTGAGGTCGCGCACCGCGAGACCTCCGGCCCGCAGCACTCGTGGTGGCCGCGCCCCCCACTCCTCGGCCAGCTCGTCGAGGTGGCCGAGGAGCTCGGCGGCCGGTGCGCCCGCGGCCGAGTCGACCGACTCCGGCGCGCGAACGTGCGAGGGGGCAGGCGGCGGCTCGAGGCGGGGCTCGCGGTGCAGGCGCCCGTGCCGCAGGTGCAGGGCGACCTCGCGCGGGAGCATCACCTGGTCGTCGGCGGTCGGGACGAGCAGTCCGGCCGTCACCAGCTCGCGGCCGGCTCGAGCCAGGGGTCCCTCGGGCGTGAGCACACCCACCGGTGGACCCCAGGTGAGGCGGTCCAGGATCGCCCGGGCCTCGGGGGAGGACATCGCGACCGACTTCTCGAGGTCAGCGCCCGCCGGTGTGGTGACGGCCTGTCCCGCAGCGCTGTCGCCGGCACGCAGATCGGCTGCAGGTGGCCCGATACCTGCCGGATGGGGGCCGATCAGCTCGGCCACCGTGCGCACCACGCGCAGGCCCTCGGGGCTGCGCCACAGCAACGCGATCCGCCACAGCCGGTCGAGGAAGGGACGTAGTGCCGACACCGAGATGCCCATCAGCGCCGCGGTCTGTCGCTCGTCCGGCTCGCCGGTGACCAGCAGCGCCTCGATCACCTGCAGGTGGCCCCGGTCGAGGGTGTCGAGGGCGCGCTGCAGACTGGCGCGGGTGCTGGAGCGGGCGGCCAGGCTGGTGAGGTCGGCCGGCGCGGGCCGGGCCAGGTCCGGACGCGATCGGACCAGGTCGCGCAGCTCCTCGTCACTGCGCGACCGGACGTCCTCGGCCAGGCTCCGGGAGGGGGAGCGACGGGACGCACGTGAGGCAGGCACTCGTCATACGCTATCCGGATCCGGGACGGGTGCTTGCCCAGAGGGCGCCCGGTGCCAAAGATGGAGGGGCCAGCACCGCTTCGACCCTGGAGGCCCCGTGTCCGCTCCTGCCCAACCGTCCTACGCGTCCGGCACGTCGGACTCGCCCCTGCTGGGCGACACGATCGGCGACAACCTGGTCCGCACGGCCGCCAGCTTCCCCGACCGTGAGGCCCTCGTCGACGTGCCGAGCGGTCGGCGGTGGACCTACGCCGAGTTCGACCGGGACGTGGACGCGTTGGCGCTCGGGCTGCTCGCCCGGGGGGTCGCGGCAGGGGACCGGATCGGCATCTGGTCGCCCAACGGTGCCGAGTGGACCCTGCTGCAGTACGCCACGGCCAAGATCGGCGCGATCCTGGTCAACGTCAACCCGGCCTACCGGTCACACGAGCTGGCCTACGTCGTCAAGCAGTCGGGCATGCGGATGCTGGTCAGCGCGGTCCGGCACAAGACCTCCGACTACCGGTCGATGGTCGACCAGGTCCGCGGCGACTGCCCCGACCTGACCGACGTGGTCTACATCGGCGAACCGAGCTGGGACGAGCTGGTGGCGGCGGGTTCCACGGTGGACCGGCAACAGCTCACGGACCGGATGGTGACGCTCACCGCCGATGACCCGATCAACATCCAATACACCTCGGGCACCACGGGGTTCCCCAAGGGCGCGACCCTGTCGCACCACAACATCCTCAACAACGGCTACTTCGTGGGCGAGCTGGTGGGCTACAGCGAGCAGGACCGGATCTGCCTGCCGGTGCCCTTCTACCACTGCTTCGGCATGGTCATGGGCAACCTGGCGGCCACGTCGCACGGGTCGTGCATGGTGATCCCCGCGCCGTCCTTCGAGCCGGCGGCGACGCTGAAGGCGGTCCAGGACGAGCGCTGCACCAGCCTCTACGGCGTGCCGACGATGTTCATCGCCGAGATGGGGCTGGCAGACTTCAGCTCGTATGACGTGTCCGCCCTGCGCACCGGCATCATGGCCGGATCGCCCTGTCCCGTCGAGGTGATGAAGCGGGTGGTGGCCGAGATGAACATGGACGAGGTGGCGATCTGCTACGGGATGACCGAGACCTCGCCGGTCTCGACGATGACCCGGGTCGACGACGACCTCGCCCGCCGCACCGAGACGGTCGGGCGGGTGATGCCGCACATCGAGGTGAAGGTCGTGGACCCGGTGAACGGCCGCACCCTGCCGCGTGGCGAGCCGGGGGAGCTGTGCACCCGTGGCACGAGCGTCATGCTCGGCTACTGGGGCCAACCGGACAAGACGGCCGAGGTGATCGACGCCGCCCGGTGGATGCACACGGGCGACCTCGCGACGATGGACGACGAGGGCTACGTGTCGATCGTGGGGCGGATCAAGGACATGGTGATCCGTGGTGGGGAGAACGTCTACCCGCGTGAGATCGAGGAGTTCCTCTACACCCACCCCGCGATCGCGGACGTGCAGGTGATCGGCGTGCCCGACGAGAAGTACGGCGAGGAGCTGATGGCCTGGGTGATCCTCAAGCCCGGACAGGATCCGCTCACCGCCGACGACGTCAGGGAGTTCTGCACCGGCAGGCTGGCGCACTACAAGATCCCGCGCTACGTCCACGTCGTCGAGGAGTTCCCGATGACGGTGACCGGCAAGATCCGCAAGGTCGAGATGCGCGAGCGCGCGACGGAGCTGTTGGGCGGGTCCTGAGAGGCGCCCGCCGTACGTCACTCGCGAGCGGCGCGGCGGAGTCATAGGGTCGGCGGCATGGAGACCGCAGCCAGTCCGAGTGGTGAGCAGTGGACGATCCGGCACGGCGAGCACGAGGCCGTCGTGGTGGAGGTCGGCGGGGGACTGCGCAGCTACACGCATGCCGGGCGGGACGTGGTGCACGGCTACGCCGTGGACGAGCAGTGCTCGGGCGGTCGCGGACAGCTGTTGATGCCCTGGCCCAACCGGGTGCGCGACGGACGCTACTCCTTCGAGGAGGGCAAGGAGCTCCAGCTCGCGCTCACGGAACCGCCGCGGCACCACGCGATCCACGGCCTCGTGCGCTGGTCGCTCTGGTCGGTCGCGGACCGCTCGGACGCGTCGCTCACGGTGGCGTGTCGGCTGCGCCCCCAGCAGGGCTGGTCCTGGAGCCTCGACCTCACGGTCGGCTATCTCCTCGATGACGAGGGGCTCACCGTGACACCGCACGCCCGCAACGTCGGTATGACGCCCGCTCCCTTCGGCTTCGGGGCCCACCCCTATCTCACGGCGACGGAGGCGCGCGTCGATGAGCTCACCCTGACGGTGCCGGCGGTCACCTCGGTCGACGTGGACGAGCGGCTGATCCCCTGCGGGACGTCTCCGCTGGAGGGCACCGAGCTGGACTACCGCGGTGGGCGACCGATCGGCAACGCCGTCCTGGACAACGCCTTCACCGATCTCGAGGCAGATTCGGACGGTCGCTGGCGGGTCTCGATCGAGCGACCCGCCGGCGGCGACGGCACCGGCGTGAAGACGACGCTGTGGGCGGACGCGGCGGCCTACCCCTGGGCACAGGTCTTCACCGGTGACACGCTCTCCGAGCCGCTGCGCCGCACCAGCGGGGTCGCGGTGGAGCCGATGACCTGCCCCGCGGACGCGCTCAACTCCGGCACCGGGCTGCTCACGCTCAAGCCCGGCGCCGAGTTCTCGGCCTCGTGGGGCATCACCCCGGCCGCTGCGTCGTGAACCCGTCCACCGCCCTGGCGACCGTGCTCGTCGACGAGCTGGTGCGTGGTGGGGTCCGGGAGGCGGTGCTCTGCCCGGGCTCCCGTTCCGCGCCGCTGGCCTACGCGCTGCAGGAGGCCGAACGCGCCGGCAGGTTGCGCCTGCACGTGCGCGTCGACGAGCGCTCCGCCGGTTTCCTCGCCCTCGGCCTGGTCAAGGGCGGCGGCGGTGTCGTGCCGGTCGTCACGACGTCGGGCACAGCCGTGGCGAACCTGCACCCGGCCGTCCTCGAGGCGCACCACGCCGGCGTCGCGCTGCTGCTCATCACGGCGGACCGTCCGCCGGAGCTGCGCGGCACGGGAGCCAACCAGACGACCGACCAGGTCGGGATCTTCGGTGGGGCGGTGCGCTGGTCGCACGACCTCGGCGCGCCGGAGCGTCGGGCCGGGCAGAACGCCGTATGGCGATCGGTCGTCGCGCGTGCGCGTGCCGCCGCCGTCGGCGGGCTGAACGAGCTCGGAGCCGGGCCGGTCCACCTCAACGTGCCGCTGCGAGAGCCGCTCGTGCCCGATCCGGCCGTGGTGGAAGCGGATTCCGGCTGGCCGGAGTCCCTGGCCGGGCGTCCCGACGGACGGGCGTGGGTCTCCTACCGCGTCCCGTCGGGTCACAACAGCCACTTCGCGGCAGGGGCCCGCACCCTGGTCGTCATCGGAGACCTCCCTCAGCCCTATATGGCTGCGGAGGCGGCGGCCGTGGCCGCACGTGTCGGCTGGCCGGCGGTGGCCGAGCCGTTCGGGTCCTCCTGCGACGGTGACGAGGGCAGCGTGCTCCCGCGCGGACCGTTGCTGCTGACCGCGACGGAGTGGGTGGATGCCCACGCCCCCGACCACGTCGTGGTCGTCGGACGGGTCACGCTCTCGCGTGCCGTCGCGGCCCTGGTCCGGCGTGCCGGGGTCGAGCTGCACGTCGTCACGACGCGGGACCAGTGGTCCGACCCGAGCGCGCAGGCGGCGCACGTCTGGAGCTGGCGCGATTTCCACCAGCTGGATCCGGCGCTGCAGGAGCACGACCCCCAGTGGCTCACCGAGTGGACCCAGGCCGGCAAGTGCGTCGACGAGGCCGGCCGCGCCGTCCTGGCCGATGATGCGGCCTGGCCGTCCGGACTCGCGCTGGCCGAAACGCTGCTCGCCTCTCTCCCTGATCGGGCCCTGTTGTTCCTGGGGTCGTCCAACCCGGTGCGTGACCTCGACCTGGCCGTGTCGCCGGGCCACGGCAACCACGACCTCGAGGTGCTGGCGAACCGCGGCCTGGCAGGCATCGACGGCTGCGTCTCCACGGCGGTCGGGATCGCGCTGGCGCGGGGGGCCGCGCCGACCGAGGGCGCGACACCAGAGGGTGACCCGGCGGACGCAGGGGCGGCGGCCGCCCCCGGCGGGCGGTCGGCATACGCGCTGATGGGTGACCTGACCTTCCTGCACGACACCAACGGCCTGCTCATCGGCCCGGACGAACCGCGTCCCGACCTCACCATCGTGGTGACCAACGACGACGGCGGCGGGATCTTCACCACGCTCGAGCCCGGGGATCCCTCTCGCGCAGCCGATTTCGAGCGGATCTTCGGCACGCCGACCGGCACGTCGCTCGCAGACCTGTGCCGCGCGCACGGCGTCGGCCACATCCTGGCCGAGACACGCGACGAGCTGTCCGACGCGGTCAGCGAGCGGTCGGACGGCCTGCGGGTGGTCGAGGTGCCCGTCCCGCGCGAGAGCCACCGCCGCATGCACTCCCGGGTGCGGGCCGCGGCCCTGCAAGCGCTTCGGGGCAGCTGACCGCCGCCGCCTCAATCGCCGGCTGCACGACTGCTGGAACCGAAATCCCCTGCAAACGTGACTATTTCGTTGACGTCAGCAAAGCAAAACCACACGTCCCGACGGCTATGGTGTCCCGGACCAAGGCCCGAGCACTCGACGAAAGGACCGCGTCATGGCCTCCCACACCGCATCCCGCCCGCCTCCGGAGAGACAGGGCTTCTTCGAGGGCCGATACGGCCGGATGCTTCTGCCCGGTGTCATCCTGCAGTCGGTGCTCATCGGCGGCGGTTACGCCACCGGCCGTGAGATCGTCGAGTTCGGAGCGAAGTACGGCGCCCTCGGCTGGCTCGCGGGGCTCGGCATCTTCGTCGGTTTCGGCCTGATGGCCTTCCTGATGTTCGAGACGGCCCGGCGTTTCCAGGCGTTCGACTACCGTACCCTGCTGAAAAAGCTCATCGGGCCGCTCTACTGGACCTTCGACATCGTCTACATCCTGCTCGC
Source organism: Segeticoccus rhizosphaerae (assembly GCF_005222685.1). NCBI lineage: Bacteria > Bacillati > Actinomycetota > Actinomycetes > Micrococcales > Intrasporangiaceae > Segeticoccus > Segeticoccus rhizosphaerae. The sequence continues at coordinate 157,377 of NZ_SWMA01000005.1, read as the reverse complement.
GATCCTGATCATCGCGATCATGGCGGCGGCGACGGGGGAGATCCTCAACAGCACGCTGGGCCTGAACTACTGGGTCGGCGTCCTGCTGATCACCGTCGTCGTCGGACTGCTCAACTTCTTCGGCGAGAGCGTGATCGAGCGGTTCAAGTCGGTCGGCACGGTGCTGCTCTACGTCGGATACATCATCTTCGCCACGCTGGTGATCATGCGCAACTGGGACGCGATCGCGGAGACCTTCAGCAGCGGCAACCACTCCCTGCACCCGACCGTCAGCATCTGGGCCATCCTGTGGTCCGGCGTGCTCTACGTCGGCTACAACCTCGCGGTCTACCCCGCGGCGCTGTTCACCGTGCACCGGCAGACCCGCATGCGCGACACCGCCGTGGCCGGTCTGGTCTCCGGTCTGCTGATGACCATCCCATGGTTCCTCACCTACGTGGCGCTGATGGGCTTCTACCCCCGTGACGACATCTTCGGCGCCACGGTCCCGTGGCTGGAGATGCTCGGGTCCGAGGGCGCCTGGGTGGTCGTGGTCTTCGGCATCGTCGTCGGCTGGACGCTGATCGAGACGGCGACCGGCATGATCTACGCCCTCGTGGCGCGGGTCGACCAGAACCTCGTCGACGTCGAGCGGCCCAAGATGAGCCGCTCCTGGGCCGGCGGAGTCGCAGTGGTCACCCTCGGGCTGTCGGTGCTGCTCGCCCAGGTCGGGATCATCGACCTGGTGGCCAAGGGCTACACGGCCATGGGTTACGCGATGATCGTCGTGTTCGCGGTGCCGCTGCTGGTGCGAGGCACCTACCTGATGGTGACCAAGCAGGGCCGTGCCTTCACCGAGCCGACCGAGCCCGGCACCTACGAGAGGTCCGACGTGCGGGCCGACGAGGGCGAGCTCGACCCCGTCTGACCCGAGACCTGCCGGGGAAGCCACGCCGCCCGCGCGGCGCGGCTTCCCCGGCAGCGCCGCGTGCCCGGGGTCCCACACGTGGTATGCCGTGTAGCCACAGGGAGCCACAGGGAGCCACAGGTAGCCACGGGTCGTATGCCGGGTGGAGGAGGGCAGTGTGCCTGAGCAGAACCGGGTCACGCCGGACGGCGAGATCGTCGCGATCCCGCTGCGCTGCGCCTGGACGGGCAACCGCGGCATCCTGCACGACGGGCACCGGATCCGCCGGTTCCACGCCGGCGATCTGTGGATCACCTGCGCGCTCGACTTCCGGGGGCGGTGGAGCGAGCAGTGGCTGCCGCACCACTTCACCTGGCTGTACTTCCACGACGAGGCGGTGTCGCTGGCGGCGGGGCACCGGCCCTGCGGCGAGTGCCGCCGGGGCGCCTACCTCACCTACCGGGACGCCTGGGCGGACGCACTGTCGGTGCCGCCCCCGTCGGCGAAGCAGATGAATCGTCAGCTGCACGGCGAACGGATTGTGCGTGGCACCCACACCCGGCGGGTGCACGCCATGCCGTGGCGAGAGCTCCCAGACGGCGTGTTCGTCCGCACCGCTACCGGTCCGGCGGTGGTCGTCGACGACCACCTGACCACCTGGACGCCGGCCGGCTACGGCGCCCGGCGAAGGCGTCCACGCCGAGGCGAGGCGGAGGTGCTCACGCCGCCGTCATCGGTGGCCGCGCTGCGCGCCGGCTACCCCGCCCAGCTCGACGACGAGGCTCGGTAGGACGAGCAGGATCCGCTGCCCAGCGTCTGCGGCCTCAGGGCGTGCCGGTGAACGCGTCGCGCATCGGCACCAGCTTGGCGTCGGACTCGGCCAGCTCCGACTCGGGGTCGGACCCCGCGACGATGCCGCAACCGGCGAACAGCCGCATCCGGTCGGGATCGCCCGGCCCGACCGACCCGCAGCGCAGCGCGATGCCCCACTCACCGTCACCGCTCGCGTCCATCCAGCCGACCGGTCCGGCATACCGACCACGGTCCATCTGCTCCAGCTCGGCGATCGCCTGCGCGGCGACCTCCCGCGGCGTGCCGCACACCGCGGCCGACGGGTGCAGCGAGGCGGCCAGCCCCAGCGAGGTCGCGGCGCCCGACAGCACCCCGGCGACGTCCGTGGCCAGGTGCATGACGTTGGGCAGGTGCAGCACGAACGGCGACTCCGGCACGTTCATCGACGAGCAGTGCGGCCGCAGCGCGTCGGCGACGGAGCGCACGGCATACTCGTGCTCCTCGAGGTCCTTGGACGACCGGGCCAGCGACGCCGCGAGAGCGAGGTCGTGGCTGTCGTCGCCGGTGCGGCGGATGGTGCCGGCGAGGACGCGGGAGGTGACCAGGCCCTTCTCCAGCCGCACCAGCAGCTCCGGGGTCGCCCCGACCAGGCCGTCGGCCGCGAAGACCCACGTGTTGGTGTAGGACGCCGACAGCCGGCCCAGCAGCCAGCGGACGTCCACCGGCCCGTCGGTGCTCACCTCGAGGTCACGCGCGAGGACGACCTTGTCCATCCCGCCCAGGGTGATCCGCCCGACCGCCTCGGCCACCGCGCCGGACCACTGCGCCCCGGTCAGGGCGCCGTCGGCAAAGGCGACCGACTCCGGGGCGCGCGGCGCCTCGGCAGGACGCACGGCGGGTGCCCCGGGCAGCTGTGAGCCGAGCCCCACGGTGGTCAGCCAGCACCGCTCGCCGCGTCGACCGACCAACACCTCGGGTATGACGAGTGCCGCCCCACTCGGGGAGTCGTCGGCGAAGCAGAAGGACCCGAACGCGACCGGGCCGGTGCCCGGCAGACCGACCTCGTCACGCACCACGGCGTGTCCGACGACCTCCCGCCACCAGTGCTCTGCGGCAGCGAACCGCTCAGGGCCGGAGGTCTCGAAGGTGAGCGCTCTGCCCCAGCCGACCAGACCGTCGTCGCCGCGCAGCCAGGACGCCAGCTCGTCCGGGGGCCGATCCGGCAGCAGGGCCAGCAACGGGCCCGGGTCGGCGAGATCGACGGTGCGCGCCACCAGCGGCGCGGATGCGGCCGACTCGGGGGCCTCGTGCAGGGTGCTCACGGCGGCACAGCCTACGTCTGTCCGCCGCCGGCCTGTGCGTCGCCCAAGCCGTTTCGACGGACGGTTTCGAGCTGGCACACCGGTCTGGGCGACAGAAGACAGGGCGAAACGAGCACGGGGACGGCCGTCTGCCCGTCGAGGGCGGGTATGGGTGAGGATGGGGCCATGACCCGCGCCAGCCTCGACAAACGCCCGGACGAGGTCGCCTCGATGTTCGACGACGTGGCCGGGCGCTACGACCTGACCAACGACATCCTCTCCCTCGGGCAGGACCGGCGCTGGCGCAAGGCGGTCCTCGCGGCGGTGGACGCCCGGCCCGGGGAACGGGTCCTCGACATCGCGGCCGGCACCGGCACGAGCAGCGAGCCGTTCGCCGACCGGGGGGTGGACGTCGTCCCGGCGGACTTCTCGCTCGGCATGCTGCGAGCCGGTCTCCGCCGCCGCCCGGACCTGGGGTTCACCGCCGCCGACGCGCTGCACCTGCCCTTCAGGGACGGCGCGTTCGACGCGGTCACCATGTCCTTCGGGCTGCGCAACGTCGCCGACCCACAGGCGGCCCTCGAGGAGTTCCACCGGGTCACGGCACCCGGCGGCCGCGTGGTCATCTGCGAGTTCAGCCAGCCCACCAACCGGGCCTTCCGCACCATCTACACCGAGTACCTCATGCGCTCGCTGCCGCCGGTGGCGCGGCGGGTCAGCTCCAACCCGGACTCCTACGTCTACCTGGCCGAGTCGATCCAGGCCTGGCCCGACCAGCGGGGCATGGCCACCATGCTGGCGTCGGCCGGGTGGCAGGACGTCGCCTGGCGCAACCTCTCCGGTGGCATCGTCGCCCTCCACCGGGCGCGCCGCTGAGACCTCCCCCACCCCGACCGCCGTGAGGAATCATCGTGAGGTTCCGGCCCTCAGGAGGGCACCGGACCTCACGAAGATTCCTCACGAGGGAGATGCCAGAGGAGGTTAGGTGCGCCTTGGTACGACAGATCCAGCCTTCCGTCATAGACTGCCAAGTCGAGTTCGTGAAGATCTTCACAAGCGTGCAGAGGCAGTCGTGAGCGAGAGCAGCAGCAGCGTGTCCCGGGTGGGGTCGAGCACCTTCCCGCCTTCCGCCGCACCCTCATCGAAGATCTCTTCCGCGACCGCCTCGACGGCCCCCACCGCTGCCGAGACCGCTGACGTCATCGTGGTGGGCGCCGGTCCGGGTGGTTCGGCAACTGCCGCCTACCTCGCGATGGCGGGTCTGGACGTGCTGCTGCTGGAGAAGACGCAGTTCCCGCGGGAGAAGGTCTGCGGCGACGGACTCACCCCGCGCGCGGTCAAGGAGCTGATCACCCTCGGCATCCCGACGCCGGAGGAGGACGGCTGGATCAAGAACCACGGACTGCGCATCCTCGGCTCCGGCATGCGGCTCCAGCTGGACTGGCCCGACCTGGCCAGCTTCCCGCCATACGGGCTGGTCCGGACCCGGCAGGACTTCGACGAGATCCTGGCCAGGCACGCGGTCAAGCACGGCGCCCGGCTGCACGAGCGCACCAACGTGGTCGGTCCGGTCCTGGACGACCGCACCGGGCACATCGTCGGCGTCCGGGCCAGGCCGGTCGACGAGAAGGGTCGCGGCACCGGCGACGAGGTCGTCTACGGCGCGCCCCTGGTTGTCGCGGCCGACGGCAACTCGAGCCGCCTGTCGTTGTCGATGGACCGACCCAAGCGCGACGACCGCCCGATGGGCGTCGCGGTGCGCACGTACTTCGAGAGCCCCCGTCACGACGACGACTACCTGGAGTCCTGGCTCGAGCTGTGGGCGCCCAAGGCCGACGATCCGGACACCCAGATCCTCCTGCCCGGCTACGGCTGGATCTTCGGCGTCGGCGACGGCACCAGCAACGTCGGCCTGGGCATCCTCAACACGTCCAAGGCGTTCGGCCGGGTCGACTACAAGGACGTGCTCAAGCGCTGGGTGGCGACGATGCCGGCCGAGTGGACCTACAACGACTCCACGATGACGGGGCCGATCCGCGGCGCCGCCCTCCCGATGGGCTTCAACCGGCAGCCGCACTACGACCGGGGCCTGCTGCTGGTGGGTGACGCCGGGGGGATGGTCAACCCGTTCAACGGTGAGGGCATCGCCTACGCGATGGAGTCCGGGCGGTTGGCCGCCGACGTCGTGGCCCAGGCCTTCGCCCGGCAGACCGACGACGCGCGGGAGCGGGTGCTGCGGTCCTACCCCGCGGTGATGAAGGATGCGCTCGGCGGCTACTACACGCTGGGGAGGGGATTCGCGAAGATGATCGGTCATCCCGAGGTCATGCGACTCGCCACCCGCTACGGCCTGCCGCGCACCACGCTGATGAAGCTCATGCTCAAGATCATGGCCAACCTCACCGAGCCGCACGGCGGTGCGGCGAGCGACCGGTTGATCAACGCGCTCTCCAAGATGGCCCCAGCGGCATGACGAATCGCACCGGGCCTAGGATTGTGCGCCGACGAGCCCTGACCACACCGAGCATCCGAAAGGGGAGCGCGAGGTCATGAGCCACTCGTACGTCCCACTCCTGTTCTTCGCCGGCATCGGCGCGGCTTTCGCGGTGTTCTCGGTGATGATCGCCCCGATCGCCGGCCCCCGCCACTACAACCGGGCCAAGCTCGACGCCTACGAGTGCGGTATCAACCCGACGCCGCAGGCCGAGGGCGGCGGCAAGGTGCCGATCAAGTACTACATCACCGCGATGCTGTTCATCGTCTTCGACATCGAGAGCGTCTTCCTCTACCCGTTCGCCGTGGCCTTCGACAAGATGGGCCTTTTTGCGCTGGTGGAGATGGTGCTGTTCATCCTCACAGTGTTCGTCGCCTACGCCTACGTCTGGCGCCGCGGCGGCCTGGAGTGGGACTAGATGGGACACCGATAGATCATGGGTATTGAAGAGAAGCTGCCAGCGGGCTTCCTGCTGACCACCGTCGAGCAGGTCGCGGGCTACATGCGCAAGAGCTCGGTGTGGCCGGCGACGTTCGGGCTCGCCTGCTGCGCCATCGAGATGATGGCGGTCGGCACCCCCGACTACGACATCGCGCGCTTCGGCATGGAGCGGTTCTCCGCCACGCCGCGGCAGGCCGACCTGATGATCGTGGCGGGGCGCGTCAGCAACAAGATGGCGCCCGTGCTGCGCCAGGTCTACGACCAGATGCCCGAGCCCAAGTGGGTCATCTCGATGGGCGTCTGCGCGAGCAGCGGCGGCATGTTCAACAACTACGCGATCGTGCAGGGGGTCGACCACGTCGTCCCCGTCGACGTCTACCTCCCGGGCTGCCCGCCCCGCCCGGAGATGCTGATCAACGCGATCCTGGTGCTGCACCAGCAGATCCAGAACTCCAAGCTGGGGGTCAACCGGGTCGAGGCGGCGCGCGCGGCCGAGCAGGCCGCTCTCGAGGCGACGCCGACGCACGCGATGAAGGGGCTGTTGGCATGACGCCGCCGAGCGAGGGCACGAGCGGAGCGAGCGGTTCGGCGTCAGGCGAGCCGGAGGCAGCCCGCAGTGACAACGGCGAAAAGGCCGAGGTGACGCCGGCGGCCGACAAGCCGGAGCAGAAGGTGTCGACGACGGCCGCGCAGGAAACCGGTGGTGCCCCCACCGCCGCCGAGCCGCCCAACCTGCCCGCCGAGCCCGGCACGGCTCCCGAGCCGGTCGTCATCGGCGAGCGCCAGGGCATGTTCGGTTCCTCACTGGGCAACGACACCAGCGGGTATGGCGGGTTGGAGTCACCGATCCTGTTCCCGGCCGCGGCGGTTCGGCCCTACGGTTCCTACTTCGACGAGGTTGCCGACGCCCTGGAGCGCGGCCTCGGCGACGGTGACGACACGACCTACGGCGACGCGGTCCAGCGCGTCGTGGTGGACCGGGGCGAACTGACCCTCCACGTCGCACGCGAAGCGCTGCCCGCGGTCGCGCGCGCCCTGCGTGACGACCCGGCGCTGCGGTTCGAGGTGTGCACGGGCGTTTCCGGGGTCCACTATCCCCAAGAGACCGGTCGTGAGCTGCACGCGGTCTACCACCTGCTGTCGATCACCCACGGCAGCAGGCGGATCCGGCTGGAGGTGTCCTGTCCCGACGACGACCGGCACATCCCCTCCATCGTCGCGACCTACCCCTCGGCCGACTGGCACGAGCGCGAGACCTGGGACATGTTCGGCATCGAGTTCGACGGGCACCCCTCGCTCACGCGGATCCTGATGCCGGACGACTGGCCGGGCCACCCCCAGCGCAAGGACTACCCCCTCGGTGGCATCCCGGTGGAGTACAAGGGCGCCACCGTGCCGCCGCCGGACCAGCGGAGGTCGTACAGCTGATGACCGAGCAGACCACACACGAGACCGAGGACATCTTCGCGACGTCCGAGTCCGACCGGGACGACGCCGCGGAGGGTCGTGTCTTCACCGCGAGCGGCGGTGACTGGGAGAGCCTCGCCGAGGAGGCAGCCTCCATCGGCGAGGACCGCATCGTCGTCAACATGGGTCCGCAGCACCCCTCGACCCACGGCGTGCTCCGGCTGATCCTCGAGCTGGACGGCGAGACGGTCACCGAGGCCCGGGCGGGCATCGGCTACCTGCACACCGGCATCGAGAAGAACATGGAGTTCCGCACCTGGACCCAGGGCGTGACCTTCTGCACGCGCATGGACTACCTGATGCCGATCTTCAACGAGACGGCCTTTTGCCTCTCGACGGAGAAGCTGCTGGGCATCACCGACCGGATCCCCGAGCGCGCCTCGATCATCCGCGTGATGATGATGGAGCTCAACCGCGTGGGATCCCACCTGGTCGCGCTTGCCACGGGCGGCATGGAGATGGGCGCCACGACGGTCATGACCATCGGGTTCCGCGAGCGCGAGCGCATCCTGTCGATCTTCGAGATGATCACGGGCCTGCGGATGAACCACGCCTACGTCCGCCCGGGCGGTGTGGTGCAGGACCTGCCACCCGGTGCGATCGACAAGGTGCGGGACGCCATCCCGCAGATCCGCCGCGGCATCCACGAGCTCGAGCTGCTGCTCGTCGAGAACCCGATCCTCAAGGGCCGCACCGTCGATGTCGGCTACGTCGACCTGACCGGGTGCATCGCGCTCGGCCTCACCGGACCGATCCTGCGCTCCACCGGGTTCCCGCTCGACGTGCGCAAGTCCGAGCCCTACTGCGGTTACGAGACCTACGACTTCGAGGTGCAGACGGCCAACACGTCTGATGCCTACGGCCGCCTGCTGGTGCGCTTCGCGGAGATGTACGAGTCGCTCAAGATCGTCGAGCAGACCATCGACCGCCTGCAGAGCACGCCCGGCCCCGTGATGATCGAGGACAAGAAGATCGCGTGGCCCGCGCAGCTGTCCCTGGGCGGCGACGGCATGGGCAACAGCCTCGACCACATCCGCGAGATCATGGGCGATTCGATGGAGTCGCTGATCCACCACTTCAAGCTGGTGACGGAGGGTTTCCGGGTGCCGCCCGGTCAGGCCTACGTGCCGATCGAGTCGCCCAAGGGCGAGCTCGGCGCGCACGTGGTGTCCGACGGAGGGACGCGGCCCTACCGGGCGCACTTCCGCGATCCCTCCTTCAACAACCTGCAGGCCGTGGCCGCGATGTGCGAGGGCGGCATGATCGCCGACGTCATCGTCGCGGTGGCCTCGATCGACCCAGTCATGGGTGGTGTGGACCGATGACAAACGCCGTGCACAAGGAATGTCGGGGTCCCCGCGCAGTACCGAGTGAGGTACGAGCGGGGATTTCGTGGGGTGACGTCATGGGAGGAGTGGACCGATGACAGAGATCGAGCACACGGCGAACACCGGGCACTCGGACGACCGGACCGCGATGAGCGAGGCCGGAGCCGCGCCGGACCCGGTGCACCGGCAGACACCGTTGCACGCCTCCGACCAGCCGTATGACGCGCACGTGCTGGCCCAGCTGGACGCGGACGCCGCGTTGATCATCGCGCGCTACCCCGAGCGGCGCTCGGCGCTGTTGCCGCTGCTGCACCTCGTGCAGAGCGTGGACGGCTTCGTGACCGGCCGCGGGGTCAACTGGTGCGCCGAGAAGCTGGAGCTGACCGCGGCGGAGGTGAGCGGCGTCGCCACCTTCTACACGCAGTACAAGCGCCACCCCAACGGTGACTACACCGTCGGCGTGTGCACCAACACGCTGTGCGCGATCATGGGCGGAGACGAGATCTTCGAGCGGGTGAGTGACCACCTCGGCATCGGCCACGACGAGACCACCGAGGACGGCAAGGTCACCCTCGAGCGGGTCGAGTGCAACGCGGCCTGCGACTATGCCCCCGTCGTGATGGTCAACTGGGAGTTCTTCGACAACCAGACCCCGCAGAGCGCGACCGCGCTGGTCGACGACCTGCGCGCCGGCAACGAGGTCACACCGACCCGTGGCGCCTCGCGCGCGTGCGCGTTCAAGCACACCGAGCGGGTGCTGGCCGGCTTCCCCGACGGTTTGGCCGACGAGGGCGTCGGCGCCGGCCCGGCGTCGCTGGAGGGCCTCAAGGTGGCCCACCAGCGCGGTTGGACCGCGCCCGACCCGGGCGCCGACGACGACCATGGTCCAGAAGGCGCGGACGGCGCCGGAGAGGCGGAGCGGTGAGCACCCAGCTGACGCCCATCCTCACGAAGTTCTGGGACGACCCGCAGTCCTGGACCCTCGACACCTACCTGCGCAACGACGGATACAAGGCGCTGCGCAAGGCCGTGACGATGCAGCCGAACGAGCTGGTCGCGATGACCAAGGACTCCGGTCTGCGCGGACGTGGCGGCGCCGGCTTCCCGACGGGCATGAAGTGGGGCTTCCTGCCCCCGCCGGACGGTGGCCCGCGCTACCTGGTGGTCAACGCCGACGAGTCCGAGCCCGGCACCTGCAAGGACATCCCGCTGATGCTGGCGGCGCCACACATCCTGCTCGAGGGTGTGGTGATCACCTCGTTCGCGATCGGCTGCGAGCACGCGTTCATCTACCTGCGCGGGGAGACGGTGCACGTCTACCGTCGCCTCCTGCGCGCGGTCGAGGAGGCGTATGCCGCCGGGTACCTCGGCAAGAACATCCTCGGCACCGACTTCAGCCTCGAGGTGACCGTGCACGCGGGCGCCGGAGCCTACATCTGCGGCGAGGAGACGGCGCTGCTCGACTCCCTGGAGGGTCGACGCGGCCAGCCCCGGCTCAAGCCGCCGTTCCCCGCGGTCGCCGGCCTGTATGCCCGCCCCACCGTCGTCAACAACGTCGAGAGCATCGCCTCGGTGCCCTCGATCCTGCTGCACGGGGCCGACTGGTTCAGCGGCATGGGCACCGAGAAGTCCACCGGTTTCGGCATCTTCAGCCTGTCCGGGCACGTGACCCGGCCCGGACAGTACGAAGCGCCGCTCGGCATCACCCTGCGCGAGCTGCTCGAGCTCGCTGGGGGCGTCCGCGAGGGCCACGAGCTGAAGTTCTGGACCCCCGGGGGCTCCTCCACGCCGATCTTCACGGCAGAGCACCTCGACGTGCCCCTCGACTTCGAGTCGGTGGCGGCCGCGGGGTCGATGCTCGGCACCCGCGCCCTGCAGATCTTCGACGAGACCACGTCCGTGGTGCGTGCCGTGGCGCGCTGGACCGACTTCTACGCCCACGAGTCCTGTGGCAAGTGCACGCCCTGTCGCGAGGGCACCTTCTGGTTGTCGCAGATCATGGAGCGACTGGAACACGGCCGCGGCAGCCAGGACGACATCGACAAGCTGGTCGACATCTGTGACAACATCCTCGGTCGGGCGTTCTGCGCCCTCGGGGACGGCGCGACCAGCCCCATCACCTCCGCGGTGCAGTACTTCCGCGAGGAGTTCGAGGCCGGTATGCACACCCCGGCCGCCGAGCTGTTCCCGCCGTCGCGCTCGACGCTGTTCGCGAAGGAGACCGTGGCCCCATGACCGTGTCCACCTCACCCCCTGCCGGTGGCAACGCCGTGGACGAGGGAGGCAACGCCCAGATTCCGCCCAAGCCGGAGCTGGTCAACCTGACCATCGACGGTGTGGGTGTGAGCGTGCCCAAGGGCACGTTGATCATCCGGGCGGCCGAGCAGGTCGGGATCCAGATCCCGCGGTTCTGCGACCACCCGCTGCTCGACCCGGTCGGCGCCTGCCGCCAGTGTCTGGTGGAAGTCGCCACCCCCGGCCCGGACGGGTCGATGCGGGCGATGCCGAAGCCGCAGGCGTCCTGCACCATCGCCGTCAGCGAGGGCATGCAGGTCAAGTCGCAGCACACCTCCGCGGTGGCCGACAAGGCACAGCACGGGCAGATGGAGTTCCTGCTCATCAACCACCCGCTCGACTGCCCGGTGTGCGACAAGGGTGGCGAGTGCCCCCTGCAGAACCAGGCGATGTCCAACGGCCGGGCGGTGTCGCGCTTCGAGGACATCAAGCGCACCTACCCCAAGCCGATCAACATCTCCAGCCAGGTGCTCCTCGACCGCGAGCGCTGCATCCTGTGCGCTCGCTGCACCCGCTTCTCCGACCAGATCGCCGGTGACCCGTTCATCGCTCTGATAGAGCGAGGCGCGCTGCAGCAGGTCGGCATCTACGAGGAGAAGCCGTTCGAGTCCTACTTCTCCGGCAACACCGTGCAGATCTGCCCGGTCGGTGCGCTCACGGGTTCGGCCTACCGGTTCCGCTCCCGTCCGTTCGACCTGGTCTCCACCCCGAGCGTGTGCGAGCACTGCGCCAGCGGCTGCGCCCAGCGCACCGATCACCGCCGCGGCACGGTCCTGCGCCGGATGGCCCTCGAGGACCACGCCGTCAACGAGGAGTGGAACTGCGACAAGGGGCGCTGGGCGTTCACGTATGCCCAGCAGAGCGACCGGATCACGGAGCCGCTCGTGCGGGGTGACGACGGGCAGCTGCGCGTCGCCGGCTGGCCGGAGGCCCTCGAGGTCGCGGCTCGCGGGCTCGACGCCGCGCGCGCCTCGGGTGGCACCGGCGTGCTCGTCGGCGGGCGGGTCAGCAACGAGGACGCCTACGCCTACAGCAAGTTCACCCGCACGGTGTTGCAGAGCAACGACATCGACTTCCGGGCCCGTCCACACTCGCAGGAGGAGGCGGAGTTCCTCGCGGGTCACGTCGCGGCCACCAGCCTCGCGGTCACCTATGCCGACCTCGAGTCCGCCAAGGCGGTCCTGCTGGTCGGGTTCGAGCCCGAGGAGGAGTCGCCGATCGTCTTCCTGCGGCTGCGCAAGGCACACCGCGCCCACAAGACCCGGGTCTTCTCGGTCGCGCCGTTCGTCACGCCCGCGCTGGACAAGACAGGCGGCACGCTGATCTCGGCCGCACCGGGCACCGAGACCGAGGTGCTCCGCGCCCTGGCCGGTGGCCACGAGGACGTCGCCGAGATCGTCGAGGCGAGCAACGCGCTGCGCAGCGACGCCGTCATCCTGGTCGGGGAGCGGCTCGCCACGGTGCCGGGTGCCCTCTCGGCCGCCTCGGCCCTCGCCGCCATCACCGGCGCCAAGCTGGCGTGGGTGCCGCGCCGTGCCGGTGAGCGCGGCGCGCTGGAGGCCGGAGCCCTGCCGGGCCTGCTGCCAGGTGGCCGTCCGGTCGCCGACCCCTCGGCCCGCACCGAGCTCGCTGCCACCTGGGGCGTCCCCGAACTGCCCGCACGACCCGGTCGCGACACCGCCGCGATGGTTGCGGCTGCCGGGTCCGGCGAGATCGGGGCCCTGCTGGTCGGTGGCGTGGATCCTGACGACCTGCCCGACCCCCGGGCGGCCCGCGCCGCGCTGGAGCGCACCTTCGTGGTGTCGCTCGACCTGCGTGAGAGCCCCGTCACGCCCTACGCGGACGTGGTGCTGCCGGTGGCGGCCCACCAGGAGAAGCCCGGCGCCTTCGTCGACTGGGAGGGACGCGTGCGTCCCTTCGAGCGCGCCCTGTCGAGCAACAACATGAGCGACTACCGCGTGCTCGACCTGCTCGCAGCAGAGCTCGGTGAGTTCCTCGGCACGCGCACGGTCGACTCCACCCGCGCCGAGATGCGCGCGGTCGGACCGTGGACCGGCGCGCGGGCACCGTTGCCCTCGCGCGAGCCCGTCGACCCGCCGGCGCTCAGGGAGGGGGAAGCCGTCCTCGCCACCTGGCACACCCTGCTCGACGCCGGGCGCATGCAGGACGGTGAGCCGTTCCTGGCCGGCACGGCGCCGCGTCCGGTGGCGCGGGTCTCGGCAGCGACGGCAGCGGCAGTCGGCCTCGCCGAGGGCTGGGTCCTGACGGTCTCCACCGACACGGGCCGGATCAGCCTGCCCGTCGCGATCACGGACATGCCCGACCACGTGGTCTGGCTGCCCACCAACTCTCCCGGGTCCGCGGTGCGCTCGATGCTCGGTGTCGACGCCGGTGCCGTGGTCACGCTCAACAAGGGTGAGGGGGCCCCGGAATGAGCATGGTCGGAGCACTCGACCTCAGCGCGGTCCAGGCCCTGGTGCCGACCACGGACAACCCCGTGGCCGACTTCAGCGACACCCCGTGGTGGCTGTCGCTGATCAAGGCCCTGTTCCTCTTCGTCATCCTGCTGGTGCAGACGCTGATCGTGATCTGGTTCGAGCGGCGCGTGATCGGCCGGATGCAGCAGCGGCCGGGCCCCAACCGGACGGGCCCGTTCGGGCTGCTGCAGACGTTGGCCGACGGCGTGAAGCTGGCGCTCAAGGAGGACCTGACGCCGAAGAACGCGGACAAGATCATGTTCGTGCTCGCGCCGATCATCGCCGGGTCGATGGCGTTCGTGTCCTTCGCGATCATCCCGCTCGGCGGTGAGGTGTCGATGTTCGGGCACCGCACCCCGCTGCAGCTGACCGACACCCCGGTGGCGGTGCTGCTGGTGCTGGCGGTCGCGGGGGTGGGGGTCTACGGGACCATCCTGGCGGGCTGGTCCTCCGGCTCGACCTATCCGCTGATCGGCGGGCTCCGCTCGACCGCACAGGTGATCTCCTATGAGATCGCGATGGGTCTGGCCCTGGTGGCGGTGTTCATCTACGCGGGCTCGATGTCGACCAGCCAGATCGTCGCGAGCCAGAGCGGTCTCTGGTACATCATCCCGGCGTTCTTCTCGTTCATCGTCTACGTGATCACCATGGTGGGGGAGACCAACCGGCTGCCGTTCGACCTCGCCGAGGGCGAGGGCGAGCTGACCGGTGGGTTCCACACGGAATACAGCTCACTGAAGTTCGCCATGTTCTTCCTGGGCGAGTACGTCAACATGTTCACCGTCTCGGCCCTGGCCACCACGCTGTTCCTCGGCGGGTGGCAGGCGCCTCCGGGGATCGCGGCGATCAACGACGGGATGTTCAACGAGGGCTGGTGGGGCCTGCTGTGGTTCCTCATCAAGCTGTGGCTGTTCATGTTCTTCTTCGTGTGGCTGCGTGGGTCGCTGCCGCGGGTGCGGTATGACCAGTTCATGCGGTTCGGGTGGAAGTTCCTGATCCCGGGCACCCTGTTGTGGGTGGTGGCGGTGGCCTTCATCCGCGGCGCGCAGCTGTCCTTCCTGGGTGACAACACCTGGCGGGCGACGATCATCGTGGTGGGTGTCATCGGGGCGATCGCCCTGGCGGCCTCATGGGTCTGGGACGGCAAACGGGCCGCGGCCGAGGAAGCGGCGGACCGGCCGCTGCCGGAGGAGATCGACCCGTTCGCGGGCGGCCACCCCATCCCGCCCATGCCCGGCCAGACCCTGCGCGAGCCGGAGCGTGTGGACGCGGCTCCCGCGCTCCCCGAGCCGGTGGCAGCCAGCTCGCCCAGCCCGACCACTTCGGAGGACACCAGTGGCTGACGACAAGCAGCGTGACTACTTCCTCTCCGACCTGTTCGCGCCGGTCGGTGGGTTCGGCGTCACCTTCGCGACGATGTTCCGCAAGGTCGCGACGGAGGAGTACCCCGAGGAGAAGCGACCCACCCAGCCGCGCTACCACGGGCGGCACCAGCTCAACCGCCACCCCGACGGGCTCGAGAAGTGCGTCGGCTGCGAGCTGTGCGCGTGGGCCTGCCCGGCGGATGCCATCTTCGTGGAGGGCGCCGACAACGACGACACCGAGGGAGGCGCGGGCCGGTTCTCCCCGGGGGAGCGCTATGGCCGCGTCTACCAGATCAACTACCTGCGCTGCATCTTCTGCGGCTACTGCATCGAGGCCTGCCCGACGCGGGCCCTGACGATGACCAACGAGTACGAGCTCGCGGACGACAACCGTGGTGACCTGATCTTCGAGAAGGACCAGCTGCTCGCCCCGTTGCGGCAGGGCATGCTGCAGCCGCCGCACCCGATGGTGGCCGGGACGACCGAGCGCGACTACTACCGCGGCAAGGTCGAGAAGGCCACCCCGGAGCAGGAGGCGTGGGTCCGGGACCAGGACGAAGCGGCGGACGCGGCGAACGACGACACCACGGCGCAGCCTGTCGCGGGCCACCTGGAAGGTGGTGTCACCAAGTGAACGGAACCGGCACGTCGGAGGCGGTCCTCTTCTGGATCCTGGCCCCGATCACCGTGTTCGGCGCCCTCGGGTTGATCTTCGCCAAGAAGGCCGTGCACGCGGCCATGGGCACCGCCCTGGTCATGGTCTGCCTGGGCATCTTCTACATCGCCCAACAGGCCGACTTCCTCGGCATCATCCAGATCTTCGTCTACACCGGCGCGGTCATGATGCTGTTCCTGTTCGTCGTCATGCTGGTCGGCGTCGACTCGTCCGACTCCCTGGTCGAGACGATCAAGGGACAGAAGTGGGCCGCGTTCGTCCTCGCCGTCGGACTGGCGGTGCTGCTGACCAGCACCGTCGGATCCGTCACCTTCGGCAAGCCGGTCGGTCTGGCCCAGGCCAACTCCGGCGGCAACGTGTCGGGCATGGCCGACCTGATCTTCGGCAAGTACGTCTGGGTCTTCGAGGTCACCAGCGCGCTGCTGATCACCGCCGCGCTCGGGGCGATGGTGCTCGCCCACCGGGAGCGGCTCACCCCGAAGCGCACCCAGCGCGAGTGGGCCGAGCGCCGCTTCCGCCGTGGACAGCACGTGGCCGGCCTGCCCGCGCCCGGTGTCTACGCCCGGCACAACGCGGTGGACACCCCGGCGCTGCTGCCGGACGGCACGCCCAGCGAGCTGTCCGTCTCGCGGGTGCTCGTCGCGCGTGACCAGATCACCCGGCCGGACGACTACGACTCCGCCGAGCGAGCTATCGAGCGCGACATCGAGGAGGGTTCCCGGGAATGAGCCTCGTCAACTACATCTACCTGTCCGCGATCCTGTTCGCGATCGGTTCGGCGGTGGTGCTGGTGCGCCGCAACGCGATCGTGGTGTTCATGGGGGTCGAGCTCATGCTCAACGCGACCAACCTCGCGTTCGTGACGTTCGCCCGGATGAACGGCCAGCTCGACGGCCAGGCGATCGCCTTGTTCGTGATGGTCGTGGCCGCGGCGGAGGTCGTGGTCGGCCTCGCCATCATCATGTCCATCTACCGTGCCCGTCGCTCGGCCTCGGTCGACGATGCCAACCTGCTGAAGCTGTAAGGAGCGAGCGGCGTGCATACCCTCATCACACTCGCGTCCAGCGAGCCCGCGGCGACGTCCGCGGCCACTGGCGTGACGTCATACGCATGGCTGCTGCTGGCCTTCCCGCTGTTCGGCGCCGCCCTGCTCCTGTTCGGCGGCCGGGTGCTGGACAAGGCCGGCCCGATGATCGCCGTGCTGCTGTCGTGGGCAGCCTGTGTCGTCGGCGTCCTCATCGCGATCTCGATGATGGGCGCGGACCCCTCCGACCGGTCCCACACGCTCCACCTGTTCTCGTGGGTTCCGGCCGGCACCTTCGACGTCAACGCCAGCCTGCTGCTCGACCCGCTGTCGATCACCTTCGTGCTGCTGGTCACCTTCGTCGGGTCCCTCATCCACGTCTACTCGCTGGGCTACATGGAGGGCGACTCCGACAAGCGCCGGTTCTTCGCCTACCTCAACCTCTTCGTCGCGGCGATGCTCACCGTGGTCCTCTCCGACAACTACCTGATGCTGTATGCCGGGTGGGAAGGCGTGGGTCTCGCGTCCTACCTGCTGATCGGGTTCTGGTACCACAACCCGGCCTACGCCAGCGCGGGCAACAAGGCGTTCTTCGCCAACCGGGTCGGTGACGTCGGCATGTCCATCGCGATCATGCTGATGTTCGTCGAGTTCGGCCGCACCGACTTCGCGGGCGTCAACGCCGCGGCCTCGCAGGCGAGCGAGGGCATCCTGACCGCGATCGGGCTGATGCTGCTGCTCGGTGCGTGCGCCAAGTCGGCCCAGTTCCCCCTGCAGAGCTGGCTCGGTGACGCCATGGCGGGCCCTACCCCCGTCTCCGCGCTGATCCACGCGGCGACGATGGTGACCGCCGGCGTCTACCTCGTGGTGCGCAGCCACGTGCTGTTCGACCTCGCGCCCACGGCGCAGCTCATCGTGGTCATCGTCGGTGCGGTCACCCTGCTCTACGGAGCGGTCGTCGGCTGCGCCAAGGACGACCTCAAGAAGGCCCTCGCCGCCTCGACCATGAGCCAGATCGGCTACATGATGCTGGCCGCGGGCCTCGGCCCGATCGGCTACGCCTTCGCGATCTTCCACCTGCTCACGCACGGCTTCTTCAAGGCCGGGATGTTCCTCGGCGCCGGCTCGGTCATGCACGCCATGGACGACCAGGTCAACATGCGTCGGTTCGGCGGGCTCGCGACGCTGATGAAGATCACCTGGGTGACGTTCGGGCTGGGCTGGCTGGCGATCATGGGCGTGCCGCCCTTCGCCGGGTTCTGGTCCAAGGACAAGATCATCGAGGCGGCCTTCGTCGGGGAGGGCTGGCGGCCCTGGGTCTTCGGCCTGGCCGCGCTCATCGGCGCCGGCATCACCGCGTTCTACATGTCCCGGCTGTTCTTCATGACCTTCCACGGGAAGCGTCGTTGGACCGACGACCAGCACCCACACGAGGCGCCGCTGTCCATGACGGTGCCGATGATCATCCTCGCCGTCGGCTCCGCCGGTCTGGGCCTGATCCTCGGACCGACCGGCATCATCACCAGCTGGCTCGAGCCGGTCGTCGGGTCGGCGGAGGGCGGGCACGAGCCGGTGCTCTCCGTGCCGGTCCTGACGGTGCTCACCCTGCTGCTCGTCGCAGCCGGCATCGCCTTGGCCTGGTGGCGCTACCTGCGTGAGAGCGTCCCCGTGGTCGCGCCCGTCGGGTCGCTCGCAACGCGCGCCGCGCGCCGTGACCTCTTCCAGGACGACATCAACGAGGGCCTCTTCATGCGCCCCGGGATCCACCTGACCCGGTCCCTGGTGTTCGCCGACAACAAGGGCATCGACGGCGGGGTCGGTGGTCTGGCCGCCTTCGTCGGCGGGCTGTCCGCCCGCGCGCGGCGGGTCCAGAACGGCTTTGTCCGCTCCTATGCCCTGACGATGCTGGGTGGCGTCGTCGTGATCCTCGGTGCCCTGTGGGTGGTGCAGTGATGTCAAGCTTTCCCTGGTTGACCGTCCTCGGCGCGGTGCCGCTCGTCGGCTCCGCCGTCGTGGCGCTGCTGCCCAAGGGCCTCGCAGGCAGGGCGCGCGAGATCGCGTTGGGCTTCGCGCTGGTCACCCTCGGGGTGGCGATCGCGGCGGCGACCCAGTTCCAGACCTCGGGGGGCTCGGGACAGTTCCAGCTCGTCGAGAAGCACTCCTGGATCCCGGAGTTCGGCGTCAGCTATGCGCTCGGCGTCGACGGGATCGCGCTCGTGCTGATCCTGATGAGCGTGGTCCTCGTCCCCGTGTGCCTGCTGGCCGCCTGGAACGACGTGCCCGAGACGGGTCGGCGGCAGCAGGGCTACTTCGCGCTGATGCTGGTGTTGGAGATGTTCATCATCGGGGTGTTCTCCTCGACCGACGTCTTCCTCTTCTACGTGTTCTTCGAGGCCATGCTCGTCCCCGTCTACTTCCTGATCGGGTCGTTCGGCGGTGAACAGCGCCACTACGCAGCGGTGAAGTTCCTGCTCTACTCGCTGGTCGGTGGCCTGGTCATGCTCGTGGCCGTCATCGCGCTCTACCTCTACGGACCCGGCGGCTCCGAGGGCTTCCTCATCGAGCGGCTCACCGGCCTGCAGATCGACCCGACCGCCGAACGGCTGATGTTCCTCGGGTTCTTCTTCGCGTTCGCGGTCAAGGCCCCGATGTGGCCGGTGCACACCTGGCTGCCGGACGCCGCGACGGAGGCCAAGCCTGCGACGGCCGTGCTGCTGGTGGGCATCCTGGACAAGGTCGGCACCTTCGGGATGATCCGGTTCTGCCTGCAGCTGTTCCCCGACGCCAGTCGCTGGGCCACACCGGTGATCATCGTGCTGGCCGTGATCTCGGTCATCTACGGTGCACTGCTGGCGATCGGCCAGACCGACATGATGCGCCTGATCGCCTACACCTCGGTCAGCCACTTCGGGTTCATGGTGCTGGGCATCTTCGCGATGACGACCGTCGGTGGCTACGGTTCGACGCTCTACATGGTCAACCACGGCTTCACCACCGCAGCCCTGTTCATCATCGCCGGCATGCTCGTGCAGCGGCGCGGGTCGAAGTTCATCCCCGACTACACCGGCTGGCAGCGGATCACACCGGTCATCGCCGGAGTCTTCCTGCTGGCCGGCATGTCCACGCTGGCGCTGCCCGGGCTGAACTCGTTCGTCTCCGAGTTCCTCGTGCTGGTGGGCACGTTCGAGCGTTACAAGGCCGCCGCGATCATCGCCACGCTGGGCATCGTCCTGGCCGCCCTCTACATCCTGCTGTGGTACATGCGCACCATGACCGGTCCGAAGCCCGAGCAGTATGCCGGCACGAAGGACATGTCGCACCGCGAACGCTGGGTGGTGGCCCCCTTGGTGATCGTGATGCTCGGCCTCGGGGTCTACCCCAAGCCGGTGCTCGACGTCATCCGGCCCGCCGTGAACACGACGCTGCAACACGTCGGCGTCACCGACCCGCCGCCGTCCATCGGCACGACTGCTGAGGGGAGCACCAAGTGATCGCCTCCATGGCAGGAGCCCTGCCGACGGAATTCGTCATGACGCAGATCAGCTACGCGGCTGTCCTGCCCATGCTCCTCGTGTTCGGTGGGGCGATGATCGGCGTGCTCATCGAGGCCTTCGCACCGCGCCGTTTCCGGCACGAGGCGCAGGTGACGCTCACGCTGCTCACGCTGGTGGCGGCGCTGGTCGCGATCGCGACCAGCGCGCGCGACCACCAGGGCATCACCGCGGCCGGTGCCGTGGTCATCGACGGTCCGGCGCTGATCTTCCAGGGCGTCATCGTCGCGCTGGCGGCGGTCGGCGTGCTCGCGATGGCCGAACGGTTCACCGCCGACGAGGCCGACGCCTTCACGCAGTCCGGCGCGGCCGTCCCCGGCTCGCCACGCGAGGCAGCGGCAGTGCGGCTCGGAGCCACCTCCACCGAGGTCTTCCCGCTCACCCTCTTCGCGGTCGCGGGGATGATGCTCTTCCCGGCCTCCGCCGACCTGCTGGTGATGTTCGTGGCGCTCGAGGTGCTCTCGCTGCCGCTCTACATCCTGTCCGGCCTGGCGCGGCGCCGACGCCTCCTGTCGCAGGAAGCCTCGCTGAAGTACTTCCTGCTCGGGGCGTTCTCCTCGGCCTTCTTCCTGTTCGGCGCGGCCCTGATCTACGGCTACGCCGGCTCGCTCGAGCTGTCCGACATCGCCACGGCGGTCCAGAACCAGTCGGGCATGGACGGGTTGCTCATCCCGGGCGTCCTGCTCGTCGTGGTCGGGCTGCTCTTCAAGGTCGGTGCCGCGCCGTTCCACGCGTGGACTCCCGACGTCTACCAGGGCGCGCCCAGCCCGGTCACCGGCTTCATGGCCGCGGGCACCAAGGTGGCGGCCTTCGGCGCGCTGCTGCGGGTGCTCTACGTCGCCTTCGAGGGCGTGCGCTGGGACTGGATGCCTATCCTGTGGGGCGTGGCGATCCTGACCATGGTGGTCGGCGCGGTGTTGTCGGTGACCCAGACCGACATGAAGCGGCTGCTGGCCTACTCCTCCATCGCCCACGCCGGATTCATCCTGGTCGGGGTGCTGGCGCTCAACCAGAAGGGCGTCTCGAGCACGCTGTTCTACCTGGTCGCCTACGGCTTCATGACGATCGCGGCCTTCGCGATCGTGGCGCTGGTCCGTTCGTCGGGCAACGAGGCCACCCACCTGTCGCAGTGGGCCGGGCTGGGCAAGCGCAGTCCGATCGTCGCCGGCGTGTTCGCGTTCCTGCTGCTGGCCTTCACCGGCATCCCGCTGACCTCCGGCTTCACCGCCAAGTTCGCCGTGTTCGCGGCGGCGGTCGCAGGCGGCGGAACCTGGCTGGTCATCGTCGGCATCATCTGCAGCGGCATCACCGCCTTCGTCTACATCCGCATCATCGTGCTCATGTACTTCTCCGAGCCGGCGGGCGACACGATGGTGATGACACCTACCGTGATGTCGACGCTGTGCATCAGCCTCGGCACCCTCGTGACCCTGTGGCTCGGCATCATCCCGTCCCCGCTGCTGGACCTCGCGTCCCAGTCCACCTTGTTCCTGCGATGACCACACCCCACGAGGGCCACCCCACGAAGTCCTCCGTTGCGCTCCGGTACTTCGCGGGGGCCCCGGCCTCCGATACTCACGGCGGCTCCGCGTGAGCGGAGCCGCGTCGCCGACCCTGGCCCTGCCGAGCGCTTCGCCCGAGCTGACCGAGCGCCTGCAGCAGGGTCTGGTCCGGGTGGACCAGCGGGTCCGCAGCGTCGTGGACCACGAGGACACCTTCATCGCGGCGGCCTCCGCGCACCTGACGGCTGCGGGCGGCAAGCGGTTCCGCCCGCTGCTGACCCTGCTGACCGCCGAGCTCGGCAAGGACTGCACCGACGAGGTCATCGACGCCGCGACGGCCGTCGAGCTGACCCACCTCGCGTCGCTCTACCACGACGACGTCATGGACGCCGCCACCGTGCGCCGTGCCGTCGCGAGCGTCAACGCCGCCTACGACAACTCGACCGCCATCCTCGTCGGAGACCTGCTCTTCGCGAAGGCGTCCGAGCTGGTGGCGGGACTGGGCGCGGAGGCCGTGCTCATCCAGTCGCAGACGTTCGTGCGGCTGTGCGTCGGACAGATCCGCGACGACCGGCCCGCTCCGGAGGGAGCCGACCCGGTCGACTACTACCTCGGGGTGCTGGAGGACAAGACCGGCGCACTGGTCGCCACCGCCGCCCGCTACGGCGCGATGTTCTCCGGCTGTCCGCCAGAGACGGTCGAGATCTGCCGGCACTACGGCGAGCTGCTGGGCATGGCCTTCCAGCTGGCCGACGACCTGCTCGACATCACGTCCGACTCGGCCGAGTCGGGCAAGACCCCCGGCACCGACCTGCGCGAGGGTGTCGCCACCCTGCCCGTGCTGTATGCGCTGGCCTCCACCGACCCGGCGGACGACCGGCTCAAGGAGCTGCTCGCCTCCGACCTGCGCGACGACGCGCTGCACGCGGAGACGCTGGGCCTGCTGCGCAAGCACGAGGCCGTCGAGCACGCCCGCATGCACACCGACGCAGTGGCCCGACAGGCTCAGCACATCCTGGACCCGCTGGGGGAGAGCCCGGCCCTCGACGCCCTGCGGGCCCTCGCCGTCGGTGTCGCCCGCCGCGCCGGCTGACCCGGACTGTGCTCCCTCCCGGCCGGTTTGCTCCACCCAGGCCGATCCGCAGGCCCCGGCGACCGGCCTGAGGCGAGCAATGCGGCCCGAGGTGAGCACGGGCCGGACACGCCGGGTGGCTACGCTCGACACGTGAGTGTTCCCGAGAGCGTGGTCCGGGCCGTCGCACACCTGGCGGCGCCCTGCGGGGTCGTCGACCTGGCGGCATTCCGGGCCAACGCCCAGGACCTCGTGCGCCGAGCCGGTGGCCTGCCGATCCGGGTCGCCTCGAAGTCGGTGCGCTGCCGCCCGCTGCTCGAGCAGGTGCTGGAGCGGCCCGGTTTCGCCGGGGTCATGGCCTACTCACTGCGCGAGGCGATCTGGCTGGTCCGGCACGGCCAGACCGAGGTCCTGCTGGCCTATCCCAGCGTGGACCGGGCCGCGATGGCCGAGCTGGCCGCCGAGCCGGTGCTGACCTCGGCGATCACCGTCATGGTCGATCACCCGGGCCACGTCGCCGTGCTCGCCTCGGCCGCGGACCGCGCGCGCCCGGTCCGGGTGTGCCTCGAGGTCGATGCCTCGCTCCGAATCGGACCCGCCCACCTCGGGGTGCGGCGCTCGCCGGTGCACACGCCCGACCAGGCCGCCCGAGCCGCCCGCCGGATCGCCGAGGTACCGGGGGTGCGGCTCGTCGGGCTGATGTTCTACGACGCGCAGATCGCGGGGTTGCCGGACTCGTCGCCGGCCGTCCGGCTCGTCAAGCGCCTGTCGGCGCGGGAGCTGCTCGCGAGGCGTGGAGCCGTCGTGCGCGCCGTCCGTCCCTACGCCGACCTCGAGATCGTCAACGGCGGTGGCACCGGCAGCCTCCACGTCACCGGTCGCGACCCGCACCTCACCGAGCTCGCCGCCGGCTCCGGTCTCTACGGCCCGACCCTGTTCGACGGCTACCGCGACTTCTCACCGGAGCACGCGGCATACCTCGTCCTGCCCGTGGTGCGACGCCCCGCCCCCGACGTGGCCACCTGCTTCAGCGGTGGCTACATCGCCTCCGGCCCGCCCGGTTGGTCGCGGGTGCCGCAGCCCTGTCACCCGGAGGGCCTGCGGTTGTTGCGGAACGAGGGGGCTGGAGAGGTGCAGACCCCGTTGTCGGGGGAGGCTGCACGGCACCTATTCATCGGCGACCCGGTGTGGTTCCGGCACGCCAAGGCGGGCGAGCTGTGTGAGCGGCTCGACGAGGTGCACCTCGTCCACGACGGCGAGGTCGTGGCGACGGTGCCGACCTATCGCGGTGAGGGGATGAACTTCGGTTGAGCCGACCACCTGCAGGGGCAAGCAAACCGGCGGTCTGGACGAACTGGTCCGGACTCGAGTCGGCGCGGCCCAGCGAGACCTTCGCGCCGGTGAGCGCCAATGCCGTCGTCGAGGTCGTCGGACGGGCGGCAGAGCGTGGTGCCCGGCTCAAGGCGGTCGGCTCCGGGCACTCCTTCACGGGGATCGCGGTCGCCGACAGCATGCTGATGCGCTTGGACCGGATGTCCGGGATCGTCTCTGTCGACGGAGAACTCGTCACCGTGCGCGGCGGCACCCGTCTCGCCGACCTCAACCCGATGCTGGCCGAGCGCGGCCTGGCGATGGCCAACCTCGGCGACATCGACGAGCAGACCATCGCCGGCGCGATCGCCACGGGCACCCACGGCACCGGAGCCGCCCTGACCGGGCTGGCCGGTCAGGTGCGTGCACTGACGATGGTGCTCGCCGACGGCAGGATCGTGCGGTGCTCGCCGACGGCGGAACCCGAGTTGTTCGCGGCCGCGCGCGTGGGACTCGGAGCCCTGGGCATCGTCACCGACGTGACGCTGCAGTGCACGCCGGCGTTCCTGTTGCAGGCGGTCGAGGCGCCCGAACCGCTGGGCGAGGTGCTCGGCCGGCTCGATGAGCTCGTCGACGGCAACGACCACTTCGAGTTCTACTGGTTCCCCCACACGGACCGCACGCTCACCAAGCGCAACAACCGGGTGCCGGTCGGCACGACCCGCGCCCCGTTGCCGCGCTGGCGCCGGGCGCTCGACGACGAGTTCCTCTCCAACACGGTCTTCGAGTGGACCAACCGGTTGGCGGCGCGACGCCCCTCCCTGGTCCCGCGCATCAACACCGTGGCCAGCCGTGCACTGACCGCCCGCGGCTACACCGACGACTCGTACCGGGTCTTCGCCTCACCGCGCCGGGTGGTCTTCCGCGAGAGTGAGTATGCCGTGCCGCGGGCCGCCGTGCCCGACGTCCTCACCGCGCTGCGCACCTGGATCGACGGCCACGACGAGCGGCTGCCCTTCCCGGTCGAGGTGCGCTTCGCCGCGGCGGACGACGTGTGGCTGTCGACCGGCTACGAACGGGCGGGCGGCTACCTCGCGGTGCACCAGTACCACCGGCTCGAGCACCGCCGCTACTTCGAGGCGTTCGAGGCGATCGTGGCCGAGCACGACGGCCGGCCGCACTGGGGCAAGCTGCACACGCTCGGGGTCGAGCGGCTGCGCGGGCTCTACCCTCGCCTCGACGACTTCCGGGCGGTCCACGACCGGGTCGACCCGGGGCGGATGTTCGCCAACGCCTACCTCGAGCGGGTCCTCGGGCCCTGAGGTCCGCTCGACGCTCAGCAGGCGGCGGACTCGGCCGCCCGGGCCAGCCGGCGCGAGCGCGACCGGGCCGACGTGAGCGAGTCCAGGGTGAGCGCGACCAGCGCGACCCAGACGATCCCGAAGCCGATCCAGCGCCCGCTGCTCATCGTCTCGCCGAGCAGCAGCACGGCACAGAGCAGCTGCAGCACCGGGGTGATGAACTGCATCAGCCCGATGCTCACCAGCGGCACCCTGCGGGCGGCGGCGGCGAACATGATCAGCGGCACCGCTGTCGCGACACCGGTCGAGACCAGCAGCAGCGCGTGCCAGGGAGCCTGCACGGTGAAGGTCGTCGACCCCTGCCACGTCAGCACGCCGAGGACCACGGCGGCCACGGGAGCGAGGATGGCGGCCTCGGCGGTGAGTCCCTGCAGCGCGCCGAGCGAGGTGCCGATCCGCTTCTTCATCAAGCCGTACATCGCGAAGCTGAAGGCGAGGCAGAAGGAGATCCAGGGCGGCCGGCCGTAGTCGATGCTGAGGTAGACCGCGGCCACCACGCCGATCGCGACGGCCACCCACTGCAGCGGGCGCAGCTTCTCCCCGAGGACCACCACGCCCAGCCCGACGGTGACCAGCGGGTTGAGGAAGTAGCCCAGGGCCGCCTCGGTCACGTGGCCACTCATCACCGCGACGAGGTAGATCGTCCAGTTCGCGGCGATGAACACACTGGCGAGGCCGAGCGCGCCGAGCGCACGAGGAGAGGTGAGCAACGGTCTGGCCCAAGCGAACTCGCGCCTGATGCCGAGCACGACCGTGCAGAGCACGAGGGTCCACAGGATGCGGTGGGTGAGGATCTCGAAGGCCCCACCGGGCTCGAGCGCGCGGAAGTAGAGCGGGAACAGCCCCCACAGCAGGTAGGCCGACAGCCCGTATGCCGTGCCGGTACGCGTGCGTTGCGCGTCCGCCTGGTCGCGGGCGAGCTGGGCGGCCGCGGTGGGGGTGGGGCTCACGGGTCCACTCTCCTCCGACCTCGCAGGCCTTCCAAATCGAAATGGTTTCCGTCTCGGCGTCTGACCGCCGTGATCGTCGATGTGGCGACACGGTAGTTTGGGACCGTTCCAATCTTGGTGGCCGGGCAGAAGACTCGGCGAGAAGGAGATGCAGCTATGTCAG
This sequence comes from Segeticoccus rhizosphaerae, assembly GCF_005222685.1. Taxonomy (NCBI): domain Bacteria; kingdom Bacillati; phylum Actinomycetota; class Actinomycetes; order Micrococcales; family Intrasporangiaceae; genus Segeticoccus; species Segeticoccus rhizosphaerae. The sequence continues at coordinate 130,922 of NZ_SWMA01000005.1, read as the reverse complement.
CAGTGCTGGGCCCGCAGAAGTTGGGACCCTTGACTCCACTGGTCGGCGAGTGGGAAGGCGATGTCGGTATCGACCTCTCGTACCACAACAAGGACGACGACACGACCGAGACCGGCTATTTCGAGCGCGCCGTGTTCAGCCCGATCCCCACTCAGGAGAACGGCCAGCAGAGCATGGAGGGTCTGAACTACAAGATGACGGCCTGGCGCCATGGCGAGGAGGCCATGGACCCCTTCCACGACGAGGTCGGCTACCTGCTGTGGGACAAGGCCAACGGCCAAATCATGCGCTCGGTCGTGTTCGGGCGCGGGATCGCCATCCTCGCCGGCAGCGACGCGAGCCTGGGCGACAGGGAACTGCGCTTCGACGCGACGCCGGGTGAGCCCAGCTATGGCATCCTGCAGAACAAGTACCTGCTCGAGCGTGCGGAGCTCAAGGGCTTCGAGAGTGTCTTCAGCTTCGGCGACGACGGCACGTTCTCCTACACCTCCGACCTCATCCTCCGGCTCGCCGCCACCGGTGCGGAGATGCACCACACCGATCGCAACACGCTGCACCGGGTCAAGCGCTTCCACCCGAGCGTCGAGATCGCCTGAGCCTGCGACCGCAGCATCGCTGCGACGGGTGGCGCCGGGTCAGGACCGTGGGGGCCTGACCCGGCGTTCTCGCGGATCAGGCGGAGACGGTCCAGGTGTCCTTGCCGTGCAGCAGCGAGGTCAGGTCGGCGTCGCCGGCGGGGCCGCCGCCCGACGCGATCGCACCGTCGACCTGGGCGCGGACCAGGTCGTCATAGGTCGGACGCGACACATCGCGGAAGATGCCCATCGGGACGTGCCGCTGGCTCGGGTCGTCCAACCGGGAGAGGGCGAACGCGCGGGTCGGGTCCGCCGCCCCCGCATCGTGGACGACGATGTCAGCGGGGTCGGCGTCCGCCTCGGCGACCACGGACAACGAGCCGGTCGCGTCGCGGACCACGACGTGGTCCTCGCCGGCCCGGACCGGCTCACCGTCGACCAGGTGGATGATCCGGGCCTGCGCCTCGTCGCGGTCCTTCAGCAACTGGAACGCGCCGTCGTTGAAGATCGGGCAGTTCTGGTAGATCTCGACCAAGGCCGAGCCGCGGTGCTCCGCGGCTGCCCGCAGCGTGGCGGTCAGGTGCTTGCGGTCGGAGTCCATGGTGCGTGCGACGAAGCTCGCCTCGGCGCCGAGGGCGAGCGAGACCGGGTTGAACGGTGTGTCCACCGAGCCGACCGGGGTGGACTTGGTGACGCTGCCGACCTCGGACGTGGGGGAGTACTGCCCCTTGGTCAGGCCGTAGATCTTGTTGTTGAACAGCAGGATCTTGAGGTTGACGTTGCGGCGCAGCGCGTGGATGAGGTGGTTGCCGCCGATCGAGAGCGCGTCGCCGTCACCGGTGATGACCCAGACCGACAGGTCCGGTCGGGAGGTGGCCAGCCCGGTCGCGATCGCCGGCGCGCGACCGTGGATCGAGTGCATCCCGTAGGTGTTGAGGTAGTAGGGGAAGCGCGATGAGCAGCCGATACCGGAGACGAAGACGATGTTCTCGCGCTTGAGCCCGAGCTCGGGCAGGAATCCCTGCACGGCCGCGAGGATGACGTAGTCGCCGCAACCCGGGCACCAGCGCACCTCCTGGTCGGAGGTGAAGTCCTTCTTCTTCTGCGCCGGCGCGTCCTCGGGCAGGCGAGGCACACCATCGGTGCCGGTACGCGGCATACCCAGGTCCTGGGCGGTCATGCGGGGTCCCCGCGAAGTATCGGAGCGAAGCGGAGAACTTCGTGGGGTGTAATCATCGGGACACCTCCGTGTCGGGGTGGGTGGGGTCGTGGGGCTCGGCAATGGTCTCCCGGATCGCGTCGGCGAGCTCGACCGACTTGAACGGCAACCCGCGCACCGTGTTGTAGCCGCGCACGTCCACGAGGAACTTGGCACGCAACAGCAGCGCGAGCTGGCCGAGGTTCATCTCCGGCACGATGACGCGCCGGTAGGACCGCAGCACCTCGCCGGTGTTGGCGGGCATCGGGTTGAGGTGGCGCAGGTGGGCCCGAGCGACCTTGGCCCCGGTGTTGCGCACCAGTCGGGTGGCCGCCGCGATCGGCCCGTAGGTCGAGCCCCAGCCGAGCACGAGCACCTCGGCGTCGCCATCGGGGTCGTCCACCTCGAGCGGCGGGATCCGGTCGGCGATCCGCGCGATCTTCTCGGCGCGCAACCGCACCATCGTGTCGTGGTTGTCGGGGTCGTAGGAGATGTTGCCGGTCACGTCGGCCTTCTCCAGGCCGCCGATGCGGTGCTCGAGGCCGGCGGTGCCCGGGACGGCCCAGGGGCGCGCCAGCGTCTCCGGGTCGCGCAGGAAGGGGTGGAACACCGGCTCCCCGGCGTCGTTGACCCCGTTGGTCTCGGTGGCGAAGTCGACCTGCAGGTCAGGCAGGTCGGCGACCTCCGGGATCCGCCACGGCTCGGAGCCGTTGGCGAGGTAACCGTCCGACAGCAGCAGCACCGGCGTGCGGTGGGTCGTCGCGATCCGCACCGCCTCCATGGCCGTGTCGAAGCAGTCGCCCGGCGCCCGCGGCGCGACGACCGCCACCGGCGACTCGCCATTGCGGCCGAACATCGCCTGCAGCAGGTCGGACTGCTCGGTCTTGGTGGGCAGCCCGGTGGAGGGGCCGCCGCGCTGCACGTCGATGACCACCAGCGGCAGCTCGAGCGCGACGCCGAGCCCGATCGTCTCGGACTTCAGGGCCAGGCCCGGCCCCGAGGTGGTGGTCACCCCGATCGCGCCGCCGAAGGCCGCGCCCAGCGCGGCGCCGACGCCGGCGATCTCGTCCTCGGCCTGCAGCGTCGTGACGCCGTGCCGCTTCAGGCTCGAGAGCAGGTGCAGGATGTCGGAGGCGGGCGTGATCGGGTAGCTGCCCAGCACGATCGGCAGGCCGGTGCGGTGACTGGCGCTGACCAGGCCGTAGACGAGGGCGGTGTTGCCGGTGATGTTGCGGTAGGTGCCCGGAGCCATCGGCGCCGGCGCCACCTCGTAGGTGACGGCGAAGTCCTCGGTCGTCTCGCCGTAGTTGAAGCCCGCCCGCAGCGCCGCGAGGTTGGCCTCGAGGATCTCCGGTTGGTCGGCGAACTTGCGCTTGAGGAAGTGTTCGGTGCCGTCCGTCGGACGGGTGTAGAGCCACAGCAGCAGCCCCAGCGCGAACATGTTCTTGGCGCGCTCCTTGTCCTTGCGGGACAGGTCGAAGTCGGCGAGCGCGCTCACCGTGATCGAGGTCAGGCCCACCGCGTGGACGTGCCACGAGGCGAGCGTGTCGTCCTCGAGGGGACTCACGTCATACCCGACCTTGGCCACGTTGCGCTTGGTGAACTCGTCGGTGTTGACGATGATCATCGCGCCGCGCGGCAGGTCGGCGAGGTTGGCCTTGAGCGCCGCCGGATTCATCGCGACCAGCACGTCCGGGGCGTCGCCGGGCGTCAGTACGTCGTGGTCGGCGAAGTGCAGCTGGAAGCTCGACACCCCGGGCAGCGTGCCCTGCGGCGCACGGATCTCGGCGGGGAAGTTCGGCAGGGTGGACAGGTCGTTGCCCAACGCGGCGGTCTCCGAGGTGAACCGGTCGCCCGTCAGCTGCATACCGTCACCGGAGTCACCGGCGAACCGGATCACCACGCGGTCCACCCGCCGGACGGGCTTGCTGCTCATCGTTGCTGTCACCAAACTGTCGAGGGCGGGACCGTGCGAGGTGCGGCACGGCACTCCTTCCATGGTAGGCCGGTGGGTCGTTCCTCGCCGAACGGAGTGAGGAAAGGCACTCCTCACCGGCCCGGGGCACGCGGGTGGTGCTTCCCCCCGCACCCCAGCCCGCCTACTAGGCTCGCACTGTGCTGTCGCCCTATCTCGTCGTCGGTGGAGTCGTCCTCGTGGGCGTGCTCCTCTTCGTCGCGGCCATGGGCGCCCGCCGGCTGATCGCCCCGAGCGCGCCCACACCGGCGAAGGAGTCCACCTACGAGTGCGGCGTCGACCCGGTCGGCGAGGGCTGGGCCCAGACCAACGTGCGCTACTTCCTCTACGCGTTCCTCTACGTCATCTTCGCGGTCGACGCGGTCTACCTCTTCCCTTGGGCCACGGTGATCCGCTCGAGCGACCTCGCGCTCGCCTCGTTGGCCGAGGTCGGCATCTTCGTGGGCGTCCTGCTGATCGGGCTCGCGCACGCCTGGCGCCATGGTCTGCTGAGGTGGCTCTGATGACCCCGCGAAGTTCTCCGCTGCCCCGCCACCCGGCCTCCGATACTGCACGGGGCCCCGGCCACCGACACCTCGCGAGGACCTGACGTGACCACCGACCTGCCCATGCCCCGGGTCGGCCTCGCGGCCGAGCACGCACCCAAGGTGGTGCGCGTCGTGCTCAACTGGGGCCGGCGCTACAGCCTGTGGGTGTTCAACTTCGGGCTCGCCTGCTGCGCCATCGAATTCATCTCGGCCTCGATGGCCCGGCACGACTTCATCCGGTTGGGCGTCATCCCGTTTGCGCCCGGCCCGCGCCAGGCCGACCTGATGGTGGTGTCGGGCACGGTCACCGACAAGATGGCGCCGGCCGTGCGGCGCCTCTACGACCAGATGCCGGAGCCGAAGTACGTCATCTCCTTCGGCGCCTGCTCCAACAGCGGCGGGCCCTACTGGGACTCCTACTGCGTGACCAAGGGCGTCGACCAGATCATCCCCGTCGACGTCTACGTCCCCGGTTGCCCGCCGCGTCCGGAGGCGCTGCTGCAGGGCATCCTCAAGCTGCAGGAGAAGATTGCGGCCGAAACCTTGAGCAGCAAGGGAATCCGGACCAAGTATGCCGGTCGCGCCGCTTCCGCGGCGGAGGTCACCCGCCCGTCCCTGGCCCCACCCGGTCGGCAGCCGTGACCGCGGCGGAGCAGGTCCACCAGGACGTCGTGGTCGGTGAGTGGCACGAGACGCTCGCCGGCTTGCGCGACGGTGGCTTCGACTACTTCGACTGGCTCACGGCCGTCGACCAGACCGACGCCGAGGAGGACGCCGGCTTCGACGTGGTGTGCCACCTGATGGCCACCGCGGCCGGCACCGGCCGGCCCCCCGCGACGCTGCGCCGTGTCCTGGTGCGCACGCGTGTGCCTGAGGGCACCAGCCTCGCGAGTCTGACCGACCTGTGGCGGGGAGCGGCCTGGCACGAGCGCGAGACGCACGAGATGTTCGGCATCGAGTTCACCGGTTTCGCCGACGGGCTCGGCGACACCCTGCGGCCGCTGCTGCTGCCGGACGGGTTCGAGGGCACCCCGCTGCGCAAGTCGTTCGTGCTCGCCGCCCGGGCCAGCAAGGCCTGGCCGGGGGAGAAGGAGCCGGGCGGCGGCACCGCCAGGGGCAAGCGGCGCAAGCTGCAGCCGCCCGGCGTGCCCGACGAGTCGTGGGGACCGAGGTGAGCCGATGAGCCTGCTCGAGGTCGTGGTGCGGTCCGTCGTGGTCCTGGCGGCCTTCCTCGTGCTGCCCCTGCTCGTGGGGCAGACCGAGCACAAGGTCATGGCGCACATGCAGGGCCGACTCGGTCCGATGTATGCCGGGGGCTTCCACGGGTGGGCCCAGCTGGTCGCCGACGGGGTCAAGTTCGCGCAGAAGGAGGACGTCACCCCTCGCGAGGCCGACCGCTGGGTCTTCCGGCTGGCTCCCGCGGTGTCGCTGGTCGCCTACCTCGTCGCGCTCTCGGTGCTGCCGCTGACCTCGGGAGTCGTGGGCGCCGATGTCGGGGCCGGCGTGCTCTTCGTCCTGGCCGCCATGGCGGTCGGGATCCTGGGCCCGCTGATGGCCGGGTGGGCCAGCGCCAACAAGTACTCCCTGCTCGGCGGGATGCGGGCGGCCGCACAGCTGCTCAGCTACGAGCTGCCGATGGTGCTGGCCGCCGCCTCGGTCGCGCTCGCCGCGGGCACGCTGTCGCTGTCCGGCATCGTGGAGCAGTGGCACCCGCTCTGGCTCGTCTGGCAGCTGCCGGGTGCCGTCGTCTTCCTCGTCGCCGCCGTCGCCGAGCTGCAGCGGGTGCCCTTCGACATGCCGATGGCCGACTCCGAGATCGTCTTCGGGCCGCTGACCGAATACACCGGCCTGCGCTTCGCGTTCTTCCTGCTCGCCGAGTACGCCGGCATCGTGGTCATGTCGCTGCTGTTCACCGTGCTGTTCCTCGGCGGGTGGCAGGGGCCGTTCGCGGCCGCCCTGGGCTGGCTGTGGACCCTGATCAAGGCTTCGGCGGTCGCGTTCGTCGTCATCTGGTTCCGGGTGGCGTGGCCGCGTCTGCGTGAGGACCAGCTGCAGCGGCTGGCGTGGCTCGTCCTCGTCCCGCTGGGCCTGGCCCAGCTGGCCATCACGGGAGTCTGGGTGGTGTTGACGACATGAGCGACGACGACAGCGTGAGGACACGAGCGGAGCGAGGCCCGGAGCGCCGAGGAGCCGCGACCGACAACATGAGCGACAGAACGATGGATGCCGAGCAGCCGGAGCGGGAGCCGGAGCGTGGCGAGCGCGGGGGACTGGTCCCGGGCATCTTCAAGGGCCTCGCGACGACAGCCCGGGCCATGGTCACGCCGAGCCACACGGCGGAGTACCCCGACGTGCTGCCCGACCTGCCGCCCCGTTCCCGAGGCACAATCGCCCTGCTGGAGGAGAACTGCACCAGCTGCATGCTGTGCGCCCGGGAGTGCCCCGACTGGTGCATCTACATCGACTCGCACAAGGAGACTCTCCCGGCCACCACCGAGGGGGGGCGGGAGCGCCAGCGCAACGTGCTCGACCGGTTCGGCATCGACTTCTCGCTGTGCATGTACTGCGGCATCTGCATCGAGGTGTGTCCCTTCGACGCGTTGTTCTGGTCGCCGGAGTTCGAGTACGCCGAGACCGACATCCGCGACATGCTGCACGAGAAGGACCGGCTCGGAGAGTGGATGGCCACGGTGCCGCCGCCACCCGCGCTCGATCCCGGGGCTGCCGACGCCGCCGAGGTGACTGCCCTGTCCAAGCCCGTCCGCCCTGGACGGGCCACGCCTCCCGCGGGGCGCCCGTGATCACCCGCCAAAACCACTCCACGAGGTTGACCGCTCTCGAGCTCGCTCCCACACCTTGCGGGGATCCCGGCCTCGCAAGGTACTTCCCGGGGGCCCCGACGTGACGACGCTCGATGTGCTGTTCACCGCCGTCGGCGTGATCGCAGCTGCCAGTGCTGTCCTGTCAGTGACCACACGGCACGTGGTCCACGCGGCACTGTGGCTCGTGGTCACGCTCGGTACGCTCGCCGGCTGCTACCTCGTGCTCGGCGCGGAGCTGATCGCCCTGGTGCAGGTGCTCATCTATGTCGGCGCCGTGGTCGTCCTCGTCCTGTTCGCGCTCATGCTGACGAGGGCACCGGTCGGGCCGAGCGCCGAGCACGACACCGGCCCGGTGCAGCGAGTCGCGGCCGCGGTCGTCGCCGCCGGGACGACCGCGCTGCTGGCCGGTGTGCTGCTCGCGGCGCTGGGTGGCCGGACGGTGCAGATCCACGGTGGCAGCACGACCGAGCTCGCGACCCAGCTGTTCGGGCGCTGGGTCTGGCCGTTCGAGCTGCTCTCGGTGCTGCTGCTCGTCTCGCTCGTGGCGGCTCTCGCGATCTCGCGACTGCGTGCCGACCCCGACAGCGAGGTGCGGTCATGATGCACCTCGGCCTGCCGATCGTGCTGGTCGCCGTCCTTGCCGGCGCCGGGGTCTACGGCGTCGTCGCCCGGCGCAACGCCGTGCTCGTCCTCATCGGCGTCGAGCTGATCCTGAGCGCCGCCAACCTGCTCCTGGTGACGATGGGCTCGGTGCTGCCGGACCCGATGCGCGCGGGGCAGGTGCTCGCCCTGTTCGTCATCACCATCGCCGCCGCGGAGGTCGGGGTCGCGCTCGCGGTCGTCCTCGCGATGTTCCGGATGCGCGGCCACATCGACCTGACCCAGCCCGCCAGCGACGAGGCCCATCCCCTGGACGCCCCGCCGCCCCCGCGAGGGCAGGCAGGGGATGGGCCGCACAGCCCCCACGATCCGCAGCACCCGGGGGACCTGGACGAGACGCACGCGCCGGTCAGGGACGCGGTGACCCGGGAGTCTCGGTCGTGACCGGGCTCGCAGCGACGGTGGTCGGCCCCTGGACCCTGCCCACCGGGTGGCCGGCCGACATCCCGGCGACCCAGCTGGTCGTGGCCCTGCCGCTGCTCGCGGCCCTGCTCGGAGTCATCGTGGTCCGCCGCTCCAACCAGTTGGCGGCGTGGGCAGCCATCGGCCTCGGGTCGCTCACCCTGGCGGCCTCGGGCTGGCAGCTGGTGCAGGTGCTGCGCGGCTTCGCCGAGCCGGTCGGCGCCCACCCGGGCACGGTGGGGGCGCTGCCCCTCGGTGACGTCCACGTCCCGCTGCGGCTGCTGGCCGACGACCTGTCCGCCCTGGCCGCGGTCGTGGTGGCGCTGGTGGCGCTGGTCGTCCAGGTCTTCACCCGTTGGTACCTGCACCGTGACCCGCACTACCGCGCCTTCTCGGCCAGCGTGTCGCTGTTCACCGCAGCGATGCTGCTCGTGGTGCAGTCCGGCGACCTGGTCCTGACCCTGGTCGGCTGGGAGGTGATGGGGTGGTGCTCCTACCTGCTCATCGGGCACGAGTCCACCCGGGCCAGCGCCAATCGTGCGGCGTTCAAGGCCTTCATGGTGACCCGGATCGCCGACCTGGCGTGGATCATCGGTCTGATCATCCTGATCGTCGGGGCAGGCACCAGCTCGATCCCCGAGGTCATCACCCACTGGACCAGCAGCGACGCCGACGGCGCGACGCTGACCGCCGCGCTGCTCTGCCTGGTCTCGGGCATCGCCGGCAAGTCCGCCCAGTTCCCCTTCCACGACTGGCTGCCCGACGCGATGGAGGGGCCCACACCGGCCTCCGCGCTGATCCACGCCGCCACCATGGTCGCCGCAGGCACCATCGTGGTCTCGCGGCTCTTTCCGCTCTTCGCGGAGTCGGACGTCGCACGCCTGGTGCTCGGCCTGGTCGCGGCGGTGAGCACCGTGGGTGCGGCCCTGCTCGCCTTCGCCCAGCCCGATCTCAAGCGGTTGCTGGCCTGGTCCACCATCAGCCAGGTCGGCATCATGCTGGGCGTCCTCGCCGTCGTCCCCGCGGACGGCAACCCGGGCGTCGGGGTGCTGCACTTCGCCTCGCACGCGATGTTCAAGGCGTTGCTCTTCCTGGCCCTCGGCTGGCTCAGCGTCCTTGTCGGTGGCACTGCGGTCACGCAGATGAAGGGGGGGCTGCGGCACTACCCGGCCATCTCGCGCTCGCTCGGCATCGGCTTCCTCGCGCTGGCAGGGGTCCCGCCCTTCGTGGGCTTCGTGTCCAAGGAGATGGTGCTGTCCACGGCCGAGCACGCAGCCCTCGGTTCGGCCGCCGGGCTCACCGGCTGGCTGGTGCTGGTCGGGGTCGGAGCGAGCGTTCCGTTGACGGCCGCCTACTGCATGCGAGCCTGGCTGATCCTGATGCACCGCACCCGGGAGGAGCGACAGGTCCATCGCCAGGTGGTCCGTGAGTCTCGGCGGGTGCACGAGGTCCACATCCTCGACATGTTCGCCGAGCAGGTGGTGACCGAGGAGGAGCACGGCCACGACTCGGGCATCGGGGTGATCAGCGACTCGGCACTCACGGGCATCCGAGTGCTCGCGCTGTTGTCCGTCGTGGGCGGCGCCCTGATCTTCACCCCGCTGCTGTCGGTCGACATCGACGGCGTCAACGGCTACTTCGTCGCGGGCTCGCTCGTCCTGATGGCCGTCGCAGCCCTGGTGGTGCGCGTCATGTCGCTGCGCACCGTCCGCAGCGACGCCGCGGAGCGACTGGGTCGCGCCGTGATCCGGGGGAGCGCGCAGGGAGTGGGTTTCGACGCGGCATACCAGCTGCTCGTGGCACGCCCCGTGACATGGCTCGCCCACGCAGTCGTGTGGCTGGACCGGGACGTCATCGACGCCTACGTGAGAGGCTCTGCGGCGACGACCCGGCTGGCCGGGCGGCTGCTGGAGCGCACGCACACCCGCCGCCCCTCGCCCAACCTGGTGTGGGTGCTGCTCGGCATGGTCGGTGTCGCGGTCGCGGGGGTGCGCCTGTGGTGACCGCCTCGGCCTACCTCGTCGGCGCGCTCGTCGTGCCCTTCGTCGCCGGCACCGCCCTGCTGCTGGGCGACCGGGTCGCCGTGCCCGCCCGGCCACTGACCGCGCACCTGGTAGCTCTCCTCTCCAGCCTCGCCACGGGTGTCCTGGTGCTCCTGACCGTGCTCGAGCGCCCGGTCGTCGACCATGAGTGGGTGCCCGCGATCGGGCTGCGGCTGCACTTCGCGGTCGACGGCATCAGCGCGCCCCTGCTCCTGCTGACCGCAGCGCTCGGCATCGCCGTGGTCGCACACGCTCGCACCAGGCTGCCGTCCGGGGGCACACCAGGCACCTTCTACGGTTGCCTGCTGCTGGTCGAGCTCGGCGCGCTCGGCACCTTCCTCACCCGTGACGCGGTGTTGTTCTTCGTCGCCTTCGAGATCGTCCTGATCCCGATGTGGGTGCTGATCAACAGGTTCGGCGACGAGCACCAGGACCGCGCGGACGCCGCCGGACGGTTCCTCTTCTACACGGTGCTCGGGTCGACGCTGATGCTCATCGGGATCCTCGCGATGGTCTACTCGACGGGCACCGCCGACCTCGGCGCGATCGCGGCGGGGCACGGCGCCGGCATGAGTGGCACCACCCAGGTCGTGGTCGCGACGGTCCTCATGGTCGGCCTCGGCATCAAGGTGCCGCTGTGGCCGCTGCACACGTGGCTGCCCCCGGCCCACACGGTCGCGCCCACCGCGGGATCAGTGCTGCTCGCGGCGATCCTGCTCAAGATGGGCACCTACGGCATCGTCCGGCTCGTCGTCGCGCCGCTGCCGCACGGTTTCGGCGTGATCGCGCCCTACGTCGGTGCCGCCGCCGTGGTGGGGATCCTCTGGGGAGGCCTCGCCTGCTTGGTCGAGCGCGACCTGAAACGGCTCGTCGCCTACTCGTCCGTCGCGCACATGGGCTTCGTGATGCTGGGGCTCGCGAGCGGCACCCGGGCCGGCCTGCAGGCGGCCCTGTTCGCCAACGTGGCCCACGGCGTCATCTCGGCACTGCTGTTCTTCGTCGTCGGCGGTCTCAAGGAGCGGTGGGGCGACGCCGACCTCGCCACGGCCAGGGCTGCGCTGCGCGAGGTCTCGCCGCGGCTCGGGTTCGCGCTCGTCGTGGGATTCGCCGCCGCGCTCGGCCTGCCCGGCCTGGTCGGCTTCTGGGGGGAGTTCTGGTCGATGTATGCCGCGTGGTCGCCCGCGCCCGACCGTCCTGCCGGTGTCTTCCACGGCTTCGCCGTCGTGGCCGTCATCGGCACCGCGCTGGCCGCCGGCTACGCGCTGCGGGTGCTGCGCATCGTCTGGGCGGGGGACCGTCGGGAGCCGCACATCGTGGACGCCCGTGGCGCCGAGGGCGTCGTGGTCGGGCTGCTGGTCGCGGCCACCATCGTGCTGGGTGTCGTGCCCGGACCGCTGCTGGACACCACCCTGCCAGCGGTCAGCCAGATCGTGACGAGGGTGGCGCCGTGAGTCCCGTCGCCGCCGCACCCGGCGTGGTGCCCGCGGCATCGGCCGTGTCGAGCATCGACGCGGCGGTCCTGCTGCCCGTCCTCGCCCCGGCGCTCGGCGCGGTGCTCCTGCTGCTGGTGGACCTGGCCGCGCCCCGGCTGCGGCGGGTCCACTACGGCCTCGCGCTGGCGATCATCGCGCTCGGCGGCCTGGGCACGGTGCCCGGCCTGTCCGCCGCACCGGGCGACGCCCGCACCACCTTGTGCCTCCCCGGCTCTCCCAGCCAGTGCCTCTACTCCGCGGATGCGGTGACCTCCGGCCTGCAGCTGGCCGCTCTCGCCGCCGCGTTCGTGGTGGTGCTGCTGTCCTGGCCCGAGCAGCGCACCGCTCCGCAGGGCCGCACCGCAGTGGCCTGCACCCTGCTGCTGGCCGCGACGGCAGGCGCCACCGCCATCGCCGGGGCGCGCGACCTCGGCTCCTGGCTGGTTGCGCTCGAGCTGGCCACGCTGCCGGTCGTGGCGCTCGTCGCCCTGCGCGGTCTGGCCCGGGCGGTCGACGGTGCGGTCTCGCTGCTGATCACCTCGCTCGTGTCGTTCGCCTTCCTCGCCCTGGCCGCAGCGCTGTGGTTCACCGCCACCGGCAGCGCCTTCCTCGACACCGACGCCGCCCTCGCGGCAGCAGGAACGCCCGCGACCCACGCGATCCTCGTGCTGGCGGTCGTGCTCTTCGTCGCGGGCGTGGGGTTCAAGCTGTCCCTCGTGCCCTTCCACGCCTGGACCCCCGAGGCGTATGTCGGTGCGCCGGTGCCGATCGCGGCGTTCCTGGCGGCCACCTCCAAGGTTGCCGCACTCGCGGCGCTGCTCGTGGTCGTCCGGGCGGTCACCGTGCTGGGCGCTCCGGCGCTGACCGCCATCGCCATCGTCGCGGCCCTGTCGATGACACTCGGCAACGTCATGGCGCTGCGTCAGGACGACGTGGTCCGGCTGCTCGCCTGGTCGACGGTCGCCCAGGCCGGTTGGGTGGTCATGCCGCTCGCCGTGGTGTCGCCGCTGGCGGTGACCGCGTCATCGGGCTACCTGCTGGCCTATGTCCTCGCGACGGTGCTCGCCTTCGCCGTGGTGGCCGCGCTCGCGCACGTGTGGGGACTGGCGCGCGCACGTCAGCTCACGGCATACCGCGGCCTGCTGCGCGGGCACCCGCTGCTGGGCGTCTCGCTGGGGCTGGCGCTGCTCTCCCTGGCCGGGCTGCCGCCCGGGGTGCTGGGACTGGTGGCCAAGATCGTGGCGCTGCGGCCGGTCATGCACGGGCAGCTGTGGGCGCTCGCCGTGGTCGCCGCGGTCAACGCGGTCATCGGGGTCGCGGTCTACCTGCGGTGGCTGCGGGCCGCGCTGGAGAGGCCGCAGGCGATCCCGGTGTCCGAGGCGGGCGGAGCCTCCGACGCCGCGGGCGACGGCAGCCGCGAGGGTGAGACGGAGACCACCAGGGTGCACTGGCGCAGCTGGCACCCCGCCCAGCTGGTCGCCGTCGCGGTCGGCTTCATCGCGCTGGTCGCCACCTCGCTCGCCCCACAGCTGGTCCTCGGCCTGCTCGGGCCCTGACCACCTCCTCGTTGCCCCGAGAAGGGGCGGCTTCCTGCGCCCTCCCGACGCAACCGGAGAGGGACCGGACCCGGCGCCGTCGAGTGCCGGAACACCGGGCGTGCCGCGGGCGTTCAACCGGCATGCACCGCCACTTCAACGGTCTCAAGACGGCCGCGCTCTTCGGAGCCATCTGGGCGATCCTGCTCGGGCTCGGCGCGGTCATCGGGAGCGGCCGGTTCATCTGGCTGTTCGCCCTGTTCGGCGTCGGGATGACCGTCTACGGCTACTGGAACAGCGACAAGATCGCGATCAAGGCGATGCACGCCTACCCGGTCAGCGAGGCCCAGGCGCCCGAGATGTACCGCATCGTGCGGGAGCTGTCGACCAAGGCCGGCGAACCGATGCCGCGGCTGTTCGTCTCCCCGACCGAGGCCCCCAACGCCTTCGCCACCGGCCGCAACCCGAGCCACTCCGCGGTCTGCTGCACCGAGGGCATCCTGTCCCTGCTCAACGAGCGCGAGCTGCGCGGGGTGCTCGGGCACGAGCTGATGCACGTCTACAACCGCGACATCCTCACCTCGTCGGTCGCGGCCGCCGTCGCCGGTGTGATCACCAGCGTGGCCCAGATGCTGATGTGGTTCGGCATGTTCGGCGGCTTCGGCGGAGGCGGTGGCGACGACAACCGGCCCAACCCGCTCGCCATGCTGGCGATGGCCCTGCTCGCCCCGGTCGCCGCGACCGTGATCCAGATGGCGATCAGCCGCACCCGGGAGTACGACGCCGACGAGGACGGTGCCAAGCTCACCGGCGACCCGCTGGCTCTCGCCTCGGCCCTGCGCAAGCTCGAGTCCGGCACGGCACGGGCGCCGCTCGCCCCACAGCCCGCCGTGGTCAACGCGAGCCACATGATGATCGCCAACCCGTTCCGTGCCAAGGACGTCTCCCGCCTCTTCTCCACCCACCCACCGATGGACGAGCGGATCGCTCGCCTGGAGGCGATGGCCAGCGGCCACCAGCCGTACTGAGCGGCGACGACGGCGGCGAGGACACGAGCGAGGCCCGGAGCGCCGGGGCAACATGGCAGGGTTGGACCCATGGCGAACCTGACGCGGGTGGAGGCGGCGGCGCGGGCAGCGCTGCTGGACGTGACGGCATACCGGATCGAGCTCGACCTCGACCGCGGTGACCGCACCTTCGAGTCGACCGCCACCATCACCTTCACGTGCCGCGAGCCGGGCGCCTCGACGTTCCTCGACCTGCGCGCCGAGTCGGTGCACGAGGTCACCCTGAACGGCAAGCCGCTCGGGGCGGAGGCGCTGGACGGCGACCGGCTGACCCTGCCCGACCTCGCGCCGGACAACGAGGTCGTCGTGTCGGCGACGATGCGCTACAGCCGCGACGGCCAGGGCCTGCACCGCGCGGTCGACCCGGCAGACGGGCTGCACTACGTCTACGGCCACCTCTTCCTCGATGCAGCTCCGCGCGTCTTCGGATGCTTCGACCAGCCCGACCTGAAGGCGCCGTTCGACGTGCAGGTCACCGCCCCCGACGGCTGGACCGTGGTCGGCAACGGCGCGGCCCGGCGCGAGGCCGACGGCCCTTGGCGCCTCGCGACGACGCGTCCCCTTGCGACCTACTTCGTGACGGTCTGCGCGGGCCCCTACGCCACGGTCGCGGACGAGCACGACGGCATCCCGCTCGCCATCCACGCGCGTGCATCGCTCCGGGAGCCGCTCGCGCTCCAGGCTGGGCAGATGCTCGAGGTGACCAAGGCCTGCTTCGACTACTACCACTCGTTGTTCGGCCTGCGCTACCCGTTCGGGGAGTACCACCAGGTGTTCGTGCCGGAGTTCAACGCCGGCGCGATGGAGAACCCCGGCTGTGTGACCTTCCGCGACCAGATGATCTTCCGGGGCGCCACCACCCGTCAGCAGGTGCTGCGTCGGTCCAACACGATCGCCCACGAGATGGCGCACATGTGGTTCGGCGACCTGGTCACGATGAGGTGGTGGGACGACCTGTGGCTCAACGAGTCCTTCGCGGAGTACATGGCGCACCGCACCCTGGTCGCGGCCACCGAGTTCGACGAGGCCTGGGTCGACGCCGCCATGTCGCGCAAGACCTGGGGTTACGCGGCGGAGCGTATGCCGTCCACGCACCCGGTCGCGGGAGCTGCGGCCCCGAACGTGGAGACCGCGTTGCAGAACTTCGACGGGATCTCCTACGCCAAGGGCTCGTCCGTGCTGAGGCAGTTGATCGCGTACATCGGTGACGGGGCGTTCATCGCCGGGCTCACGGCATACCTGCAGGCGCACCGGTTCGGCAACGCCGACCTGGCCGACTTCCTGGAGGCGATGGAAGAGGCCTCCGGCCAGGACCTGGACGGATGGGCGGAGGGCTGGTTGCGCGCGGCGGGGCTGGACGCGCTGTCGTTGCGCACCGAGGTCGAGCAGGGGCGGATCAGCGAGGCGGAGCTGGTGCGGACGCCGCCTCCGGCACACCACGCGGATCGGCCGCACACCATCGACGTGGCCGGGTTCGCCGACGGCGGCGAGGTCTTCCGGCTGCACACCACGATCACGGCCGACCGCACGCCGTTGCCGCAGATCGTGGGCCGCCCGGTCGCGGCCGTGGTGGTGCCCAACGCGTCCGACCTGACCTGGGCCAACGTCAAGCTGGACGCCTCGTCCGTGGGCGCCCTACCCGCCGAGCTGGCCCGGATCGACGACGCCGCGACCAGGGCGGTGGTCTGGACGGCGCTGCTCGACGGGGTCTCACTCGCCGAGGTCGACCCGAGGGCGATGCTGAGCGTCTTCGAGGCGGCGTGGGCGCTGGAGACCAACGACTCCATCCTCGGGAGCGTCGCCGAGCTGGTGGGCGACCGCGTCATCCCGGCGTTCCTGCACGAGAGCGAGCACGAGGCGGCCCGAGCCGTGCTCGCCAGGGTGGCACAGGGCGTGGTCACCGGGAGCCGGCCCGGTTCGTCGCGGGCGCTGACCGCGGCCCGGGTCGTGGCGGCGCACACCGGCGACGAGGGCCTGCTCGAACGGTGGGCGGTGGGCGAAGCGCTGCCGGCGGGTCTCGAGGGTGATTCCGACTTCCGCTGGATCGCCGTGGGCAACCTGGCTCGGCGGGGTCTGTGGGATGACGGGGCCATCGATCGGGCCCTCGCCCTCGACCAGACCATCCAGGGACGGCTCAACGCGTTGCAGGCACGCGCATCGCGGCCGGACGCCGACGCGAAGGCGTGGGCGTGGCAGGAGCTGACCGCGGCCGGTGAACGCTCCAACCACGAGATGAACGCGCTCGCCCTCGGGTTCTGGCAGACGCGCGAGCTCGACATGGTGCGGCCCTACGTGTCGCGCTACTTCCGCGACGTGCCCGCTCTCGGCCACCGGGTCGGCGAGGATGCGCTGGCCCGGGTGGCGAGTCTGTCCTACCCCCACGCCGTCGTCGAGCGGTCGGTGACGGCGGCCACCGCCCACGCACTCGACCGCGACGACCTCAGCGGCGCCGTGCGTCGCGCGATGGTCGACCAACAGGCTCTGCTGCTGGAGGCCGTGCGGTCGAGGGAGCTGTTCCCTCCGGCGGAGCAGGCGTCTGCTTGATCCTGGCCGCCGTGCGTCGGTGGCAGGCTTTCGTCGCGCCGGTCAGCGGTGCAGGGCACGCAGCAGGAGGACGACTCCGCGCACGACGTCAGCGTTGGCCGCGACGGCCACCACCACGAGTCCCCAGAGCGGGGTCCCGGCGACGGCAGCCACGGCGAAGATGAGCAACCGGAACTCTCGCCGGAAGAGCAGGCGCACGTCGGTGTCCCGGCCGACGGCATGCACGTACGACACGAGCAGGCAGCCGCAGGCGGCGGCGAAACCCCAGGCCCAGGTGGTCGGCGTCGCTCCCGCTCCGACGACCAGTCCGAGCACGACGGCCAGGTCGGCATACCGGTCCAGCAAGGTGTCGAGTGTGGCGCCGCGGCGGGAGGCCCGGCCGCTGACCCGGGCGATCTCGCCGTCGACCCCGTCCAGCGCCGAACCGAGGACCACCCCCAGCCCGCCCGCGAGCATCGACCACCGGTTGCCCCATCCGAGCAGCCCGGCCGCGAGCAGCGTGACCGTGAAGGCGAGCACCGTGGCGACGTCGGGGTGCATGCCGGTGCGCAGCAGCTGGCGCGTCAGCGGCCCGGAGATGCGACGGTTGACCAGCCGGGCGACGATGCCATCGGTCGGCTTCGGCCCGTAGCGCCGCCACATGGCTCGTTCGAGTCCGCGCACGTCGTCGGCCGAGTCGAGGCTGGCCCAGAGCCCGGTGACCTCCGAGCTGGTCAGACCCGCACCCTCGTCCACAAGCCGACGGCGCCAGTGGGCCCAGCTCGCGTCCGGGGCCGTGGGGGCCACTGCCAGCAGGTCCTCGCGGTAGGCGACGGTCAGGCCGGCGTCCACCACCCGAATGTTGTCCGCCGCGTCACCGTCCGCCGCGGGCCTCGTGCCAAGGGCGCGGACCGATCCGTCGGGCGCCAGATCCGCTCGGAGGGGGAGGCGGCCCGCCATACCTCCGACCTGCCGTCCCGGGTCACGGTCGACCGCAAGCACGTTGCGTCCCGGAGCGGCGAGCAGCCTGCGCACGTCCGAGGACTCGAAGACGTGGTCGCCCATGATCACGAGGCAGCGGTCGCTGTCGACTCGAGCCAGCCCGACCGCCACGGCCGCCGCGGTGCCGTGCTGGCGGTCCGGGTCGACGACCAGCTCGACGTCGAGCGGCTCGGTGCGCAGCGCTGCCTGGAGGCGCTCGCTGCGCTGCCCTGCCACCACGACGACCCGCCGGACTCCTGCCCGCTGCAGCGAGGCGAGCGCGCGGTGCAACAGGGTCACACCTCCCACGCGGCGCAGCACGGTCGGCTGGCCCACCGGGAGGTTGGTGGAGGTCGTGGCGACGAGCACGGCATCGACCGGCGCCGACCCGTGGCGCTCCGACGCCTCTTCGCTGTCCATGGTCAAGGTTCAGGCCGCCACCCTCGCGCGGGCAAGGCCGAAGCACGCAACGAGCGACGCTGCCGCGAGCGCCGTCATGACCACTCCCATTCCGGTGGCTTGCCCCATGCCGCCGATGCCCATCAGGACCGGGGCCAGGGCGCCGACGAGGAACTGGACGGTGCCGAGCATCGCCGAGGCGGTGCCCGCGTGGGCACCGTGGTCGGCCAACGCCAGCGCCGTGGCGTTGGGCATGATCAGGCCGATCGTGGCGACGGAGACGAACAGTGCGACCAGCAACCCCCACAGCGGACCGCTCGCGACAACCAGCAGCACGCCCACCGTCCCGCACACCTGCAGGACGATGCCGAGGCGCAGCAGGCGGGACGGGTCGACGCGTCCGACGAGGACTCCGGTGAGCTGCGAACAGACCACGAGGCCAACCGCGTTGGCGCCGAACACCAGGCTGAACTGCTGCGGGGTGAGGTCGCGCAGCTGCTGCAGCACGAACGGCGACGCGGAGATGTAGGCGAACATCGCGCCGAAGCTCAGCCCGATGGTCAGCAGGTGGCCGACGAACGTCCGGTCGCGGGCGAGGGAGGCGAATGTGCGCAGCGTCCGCGCGATGCTGCCCGCGTGCCTCCGCTCCGGCGGCAACGACTCGGGCAGCCACGCGACCACCGCTGCCAGCAGAAGCGCGCCGAGGACGGCAAGGATCACGAACACCCAGCGCCAGGAGCCGAACCGCAGCACCTGCCCACCGACCACCGGCGCCAGGATGGGCGCCAGTCCGTTGATCATCATCACCATGGCGAAGAGGCGCGCCAACGCCGGTCCCTCGCGCAGGTCTCGGATCACCGCCCTGGCGATGACGATCCCGGCGGCGCCGGCGAGCCCCTGCAACAGGCGCATCGCGATGAGCAGGGAGATCGAGGGTGCCACGGCGCAGAGCACCGACGCGACGGCATACACGACAAGGCTGGCGAGCAGCGGCCTGCGGCGCCCGAGCGTGTCACTGAGCGGGCCAGCCAGGGCCTGCCCCAGGGCGAGACCGACCAGGCAGGCCGTAAGGGTGATCTGGACGAGGGTGTCGGTGGTCGACAGATCCCCGGCGATCCGCGGCAGAGCCGGGAGGTACATGTCGATCGACAGCGGACCGAATGCGCTCAGCCCTCCGAGGACGACGAGCACCGCCAGCTTGCGTGACCGCGTCGGTGACGACTGCGTGGCGGCCCGGACGCCTCCACCCATGCTCGGCCCACCCCGCTTTCTGTCAGTCAGAGCGCTGTCACCCGCCTCTTCGTCCCTGCGAACCGGGTTGAGGCACAGAGAGCGCGGTGCGCGGGCTAGCGGTAGTTCACGAACTGCAGGGCCACGTCGAGGTCGGCGCCCTTGAGCATCTGCTGGACCGCCTGCAGGTCGTCGCGCGACTTGCCCGACACCCGCAGCTCGTCTCCCTGGATCGTGGCCTTGACCTTCTTGCCGAACTCGTCCCGGATCAGCTTGGACACCTTCTTGGCGTCCTCCTGGCTGATGCCCTCCTTGAGGGTCGCCTCGAGTCGATACTCCTTGCCGCTGGGCTTCGGGTCCCCGTCGTTGCTCAGATCCAGGGTCTTCAGCGAGACACCGCGCTTGACCAGCTTGGTCTGGAACACGTCGAGGACGGCGCGCACACGCTCCTCGCTGTTCGCCTTCATGACGATCGTGTCGCCGCTCCAGGCGATGTCGGCGCCGATGTTCTTGAAGTCGTAGCGCTGCCCCACCTCCTTGCTGGCCTGGTTGAGCGCGTTGCTGACCTCCTGGCGGTCCACCTTGCTGACGATGTCGAAGGATGAGTCGGCCATGGAACTCCTCGGGTCGGTGCCTTTCGCGATCTTCCCGCGGGCGCCGATTGGACGCGCCCCGCGGGCCTGTTGCTATCCTGCCACCTGCACCACGGCAGGTTGCCCGAGCGGCCAATGGGAGCGGACTGTAAATCCGTCGCGAAAGCTTCGAAGGTTCGAATCCTTCACCTGCCACCACGTGCGTGAACGGGCCCCTGACCTGCGGAAACGCGGGTCGGGGGCCCGCCCCCTTTGATCCGGCCGTCACCGGCCAAAACCGGCGTTCTACGGGTGTTCGCGGGCAATACGCGGGCAAATGCGGGCAACCAGCTGAGGCGGGCGAAGGGCTACTGCCGCAGGATGGACTCGATGCGCGACATGGCAAGGTCCTCCTGGCCGGCGACGCAGGACGCGTAGACACGTAGCAGGACGTTCACGCTGTGCCCTGCCCACTCGGCCACCTGGGTGGCGGGGACTCCGGCGTTCAGCCACAGCGATACGGCGGCGTGGCGCAGGTCGTACGGCCGTCGGGCAAGCGGGGAGGCCGCCTCCGTCTCCGTGAGCGCCTCCCGACGGGCCGCGGACCACGTCCGGTAGACAATCCCCATCGAGATCGGCTTGGAGTATGGCGCGACCAAGGGGACACCGGCACGACCGGTGCGCGTCACGAACAACCGGCCACCGGTGCCCGGCGGAAAGGCGTCCACGTGCCGGCGGAGGATGGCAACCAGCTCGGGGGTGGCAGGCACCGGCCGGACTTGGCGCATCGCTCGGTGCTTGAGTGCGCGATCCTCGTTGCCCTCTCCGGAGTCGGTCCAGCCCCGTCCCGCTTCTTGGGTGGACCCCGCGAGGAGGAGGGTGCCCCACCCGGACTCGGGCAGGACACAGTCCTGAACCCGCAGGTGGCGCACCTCTGAGGGGCGCATGGCGGCGAAGTAGATGCACGCGAAGAACGCTTCCAGGGCCGGGCGTGCCCTGGCCACCTCGCCGAGCAGTCTGCGCGCTTGGTCCGGGTTGACGACAACGCGCCGATCGACGATGTCCGTGTGCGGTGGGGGAGACCACCTCAGCTTGTCCAGGGGATTCGCTTGCAGCTGGCCGAGCTCGACCGCGTAGGCCAAGGCGCTGTAGAAGGCAGATCGCTTCCGTCTGACGGTCGCGGAGGAGGCTGGTTTGCCTTCGAGCGTCGTCGAGATGGCGTCCAAGCCTCGGCGCACGACCTCGGGTTGCGCCAAGCGCGCGAGCGGCTCCGAGCGGCGTTCCATCCATCGCAGGCTTGATGCCCACTGTTGGGGCGGGACGCCCGCCTCTGAGAGTGCCGTTGCACCCCGGGCGGTCTTGTTGAACGACCAGCCCATCAAGGCAAGCCTCAGGCCACCGGGCGGAGCGCTGTCGGGGTCGATCACCAGGGCACAGGTCACGGTGGTGAGGGCCTCGGCGATCCCCTTGCGGTGGCGGGCCGAGACGTGGTCCCACTTGAGGTCAACGAAGGCGCAGGCATGCTCGTACCAGGTCGTTCTCACGCCGATGTCCGTCAGGACGGTGGGCAGGCCGATCTGTGGGTCGAACGCAGACCCTTCTCGGGCGGCGACGACAATGCTGGTACGGAAGGAATCGGCGAGCTTGCGCGTGGCGAAGGTGCGTTGGTGGGAACGGCCGGCCACGAGCCGTCGCACGACGTACCCATTCCGGCTGCGACCCTTTCGAGCCCGGATGTCCCAGATGCGCACGTTGAACGCGGTGGGGTCGGAGCGCGTCACGTCAGGTCACCCGGCGTGAGCCGGCGGTGGGACATGGGCGTCATGCCATCTCTTCCAGGCACTTCAGCCAGCGGTCGAGCTCGTCCCGGCGGATGCGGACCTCACCATTCGGCAGTTTGAGGCCATGGGGTCCTTTGTGTGCGGCGCGCCAGTCGTAGAAGGTGGATCTAGCCACGCCGAGCTCGGCGCAGACCTCGGCGACGGTGAGGAGGTCGCGGGCGGTGGTCCTGCCGTTGACCGGGAGTTTGTGAATGGTCATCTCGGCTCCTTCGGCGCCGTTGGGTCTGGTTCGACTACCGGCGCGGCGGTCCACCATTGGACGTCAACGCCAGCATGAGTCGGCGGTGCGTTTCCAGCACCGGGTTGGGGCGGTTCTGTGGACGAGGAGCTCGGGACGGACTGGCGCGTTCTGCCACGTGTTGTCGCCGGGAATCTTGCCCGCGCTCTGCGCACTCTCCCGCTGCCGCATCGGATCACGGGTTGTCTACTCCGGTTCGGGGGCACCATCGCTCTGCACTCTGATGGACCCTCGCCCGATCCAGTTCGGCAAGGACTGGTCGTCCTGCTCGATCATCAATCTTGGGAAGGCTGAGCGCGGGTCGTCCGGGTTATTGCCGCCTTGCGCGGTTGGTTACGCCGGCTCTGCCGACGAGGGCACCAAGCACCATCACCGGAACCGCCCCGTAGAGGGCCCCCGTCCCGGTACGAGATCCGGACGACCTATACGGCGACGATGGTCCCTCACGCAGGCTCGCTGACCCGTTTCGCCCTGCTCGTTCCCGTAGGTGGTTCGGCTTATGGCGCATGGATCGCTGATGCGTCAACCGTGTGCCGTGGCGGGATTCCTTTGCGGAGTGACCTGCGACAGCGGGGGCCGTGGTGCTCTCCCGTCTGGCGCCGTCCTCCCTGCACAGCCACCCAGCGGGCGTCATGGAGTCGGCCGCTTCAGTCCGCGTGGGCCCCTCTGGACGTGGGAGGGTCAGTGAATGGCGGAGCTGTTGGTGGCACAGGTGCTGTGGCTGTTGGGGCAAGATGAACAGTTGCTGCGGCCACGGGTGGGGACCCTCCGCGTGGCGATCACCGCAGGAGCACTCCTCGACGTCCTTGACAGTGGCGCGGCGGGTTGGGCTGGCACCGACGACGAGCCGCAGGTGCGGGCCACCGGTGTCAGCCCCTCGGACCCGCTCACCAGGGCATGGGCTGCCCGGCTCACTCAGGCCGCACCGTCACAGCCGATCCCCGTCATCCACGCGATCAACACCCTCGGATCAGGGATGTGGGAGGCGGTAGGGACGGATCTCGTACACCGCGGCCTGGCGATCGCCGTCCGTCGGCCGGTGCGGCGCTGGTTGACGCCGCGGCACCGTCCGGATCGCGGCGCCACCCACCGGGCTCGCGCTCACCTGCGCAACGTGATCCACGGGGCCGAGCCGGCCACGGCGCAGGACCATGGCGTGCTCGCTGTAGCGTGGTGCGCCGACGTGGCGGAACACGTCCTGAGCCGGAGCGCGTTCATCGACCCGGCTGTCGTGGAGCCGACCCGCGTCCTCCTCGAGGACAGCGCGCTGGTGCGCCGACTCAACGAAGCCGTTTCCTATCTGGTGAGTATGGCCCCGGGGCTGGGAATCACGCCCTCCTGGCCGGGCATCGGGCCCTGAAACCCGCCACAGGCCTTGGATTGCGCGCCGGGCGATGCCACGCTAAGCGACCTAGACCTGAGGGGCGCGTATCGGCTCCCTACTCATGTCCGGTTACGGATTCCGTCGTACCGCTAGGTACCTCGTGGCGACTCCCCAGACTGGGAACGTGGCCGGGAGCACGACGAGCGGCACCAATTCGTCGGGCAGGTGCAGCAGCAGCCGGCAAATGACTTCCGCGACGGCGAAAGTGACCGCTGCCGGGATTACCGCCACCAAAACGGGCCTCACGACTGGAGTATGGCAGCGCCGAGACAGCCATGCCCACCACGACGCTGCCAGGGACGCCGGCGTGGGCCACCTGGTCGCGATCGTTCACCCGACAAGCTGCCATCACAACGCGTCACCGCCAACATCGGTCTTCGCCTCGAGAGCCGCGTCTACGCCAGCGGCGCGGACACTCCGGCGCTCGGAGTGGACCTCGCTCAGCCCATTAGCCGATCGTCAATCGGCGACGCGTCCGGGGCTGTTCCGTAGGGCACACCCCTGCGGGACGGGAGGACCTCATGCGCCGGTCGCCGCCGCGATCGTTCGTCTCGTCGCCGGTGACCGTTCCGCTTGCGGACTTGTCGCTCGTGGGTCTCGGGCGGGTCGGAGGCGGACTCGGTACGCCTCACCTTCGGGTGGCCGGGCTACTGGCGCCGACCTAGTAGCCGGCGAAGCAGGCGCGTGCGGCGCTCTCGACGTAGCCGCCGATCACGCTCATAGGGGTATTCAAAGCCAACACACAACTGGCGAGCCCGGGCGAGCTCGTGCACAAGCACCTGTTCGTGACCGTCCCGCTTGAAGGTGACTTCTGGGAAGTCGTTAGGGCCTCCGAGCGGATGAACCTCATCTTCGTTGCCCGTTTGGATCCCGATAGTTCGCCAGCTCACTGTTTCGGGTTCCAGGCTGAGTCGTGTCGTGATGGCGCCACAGCCCAGGTCGCCGCACTCGGGACAGACGTACAGGGAGACCCGGCCGTCGGGCAGGTCGCCCGGAGCCTGGCCGAGCAGCCGCTCGATTGCGGCGACGGTTTCGACGGGCCACGCGTCCTGGATGACGCCAACATAGTCGGGGGGCTGCGGGAAGTAAGCGGCCAACGTCTCGAAGAGGCGATCACCATTGGCTGTGAAGTCCAGATACGTTACGGGGGTTTGCCTCAGCCCGTCTTTGCGCAGGGACGTCGTGGCAGCGCCGGGCAGGTTCAATTCCCGCTCGGCGGGCGCTACGTCAAACATGGCCAGTCCCACACCGCAATGGTGTCAGATCCCGCTGGGGCGCGCTCTTGGGCTTGCCGGTGATCAGCGCTTGCCAAGCGGAGGCCCCCGCTGAGGATGACCTCCTCGACTCAGTCACCCATGGCGGAGCACGTCCTGCCGGAGGACGAATCCAACGAGCGCTCCCCACATCGGCGACCTCGCAACGACGGTGGCGAGCACCTCTGGGACCGG
The DNA here is from genome assembly GCF_005222685.1 of Segeticoccus rhizosphaerae. Taxonomy (NCBI): domain Bacteria; kingdom Bacillati; phylum Actinomycetota; class Actinomycetes; order Micrococcales; family Intrasporangiaceae; genus Segeticoccus; species Segeticoccus rhizosphaerae. The sequence continues at coordinate 106,031 of NZ_SWMA01000005.1, read as the reverse complement.
GATGCCAGCATCTCGCGCACGCACCATCAACTGCGCCTCGTCGGTGAACCAGGGCGTCTCTTGCCGCGCTATCCGGGCGATCACCGCGCGACCGCCGGAGAGCTCCACCCGGTACGTCTCGTTCATGCCCCCGCTCGGGAGAGGGAGGAGACGTTCGACGCCGCGACCGCATACCGACGCCACCACCGATTCAATGACGGGCCGAGGCGTGCTCACCATCATGGTCAGTCTCTACGACAAGCAGTGGCGGCATGGACCCTCCCGAGAACCTCGCGCGACTCGTCGTCGATGGTGGTGAGCTCCTGGCACGGCTGCACAGCCTCGAGCCGGGCGCGGGCATCCGCCACGACCTGCGACTGCCTGAGGAGCGCGCTATCGCTCGGGCTCGAGGCATCGTCCGAGACGAGATGGGCCCGGGAGCGGCCGCGCTCATCGAACGAGGTGCTGACTTCCTGTGCCATGTGGTGACGACCTGTCCCGCTTCGGCCAGGGCCTTCACGCACGGAGACTTCCTGCCTAAGCATCTCTTGATCAGCGATGAGGCGATCGGGGGCGTCATCGACTGGGAGTTCGCGGGCCGTGCGTCGCGAGCGTTCGACCTTGCGCGTTGGGAGGTGTCCGCCGGCGACAACCTGCATGACCGCTCGGATCTCCTCCTGCGTGGATACGCGCGAGTAGCCGATCTCCCGTCCGGTGATGCCGGTTTGGTGCCGGCCTTCGCGGTCGCCTGGGCGTTGGAGGTTCTCAGCTGGCAGACCCCCGCCTCTCCAGCACAGTTCCGCCGGTGCATCGAGGTGATCGCCCGCCATGCCGAGGCTTGATAGGTCGACCGGCCGTCGATGCCACGGTCAGTACTCGAGCACCCGGGGCATCGGAGCGCCTCATTGGGTGTCTCCAAACCGAGTCTCCTTCCGCTGCGCTGGACCGACCCAGATCCGACCGGCTCGTGCCGGTCGTCGATTCCAGTATGCGGATCCTGTTACGGAGCGGAGCCGGGCCGGCTCTGCCCTGTAGGCGTGCGGTCTCCCGGAGCGTTCTGAGCGGGTGCTCACCGGTACCCCGACAAGGCTCGCGTGTTCCTGGGCGATGTCCCAGAAGGCGTCCAGCTCGTCCTCGTCGGTGATGACCGTGGCTCACCCCCCGCACGCGATGCACGTGAGAATGAGACACGGCGCGGCGCGTGGCGCAGCGCGACAAGGCCGTGCTCACACATCCGCCAGGCGACTGCCCCAAGGGCAACCTGCGCTCGGCTCCCATCGGTCAACACGCGCTCGCTTCGACACTGGTCCTTCGATGCTCCCCTGAGTCCAGGCAGCTTCGGAACCTTGCGTCGATCTGCTGGCTCAGCAGGGCAGCAGTCGTCGTGCTCCTCCCACGCTGAAACTTCATCCCAGAGATCGCACACGTCTTGCACGTGGTCGGCTTCTGTGGCGCCCGTGTCCCGATAGTGGCCCATGGCGGCGTATACGGGGTGTCCGCGCCGATACCCGGTGGCCCGGACCATGGCCGAATGGGAGTGGTGGGTGTGACGGTATCGATCCGCAAGATGAGCTTGGGCGCGGGCTACCGGTACCTGATGTCCAGCGTTGCCCGCGGTGACGTGACCGGCCCGGCCGGGACGGCTTTGACTCGCTACTACGCGGCGTCGGGAACCCCGCCGGGCCGGTTCCTGGGCGCGGGCCTGGCCGGGCTGGGCGACGGAGTCGGGGTAGGTCCTGGCACCGAGGTCTCCGAGGAGCACTTGTTCCGGATGTTGGGGATGTTGCAGGACCCGGTGACCGGCGCGCCGTTGGGCCGGGCGCCGCGACGGGCAGGCAGCGCGCGGATGGACGGGGCCGGCCGGACGCGTGCCCCGGCCCGGCCGGTCGCCGGGTTCGACTTGACGTTCAGCGCGCCCAAGAGCGTCAGCGTCGCCTGGGCGTTGGGCGACGCTCGGACGCAGGCAGTGGTGTATGAGGCGCACCTGCGAGCGGTGCAGCAGGTGATCTCCTACGCGGAGAGCGCGGGCATCTTCTCCTCCCGCTCGGGGAACGCCGGGGTGGTGCACGAGGAGGTGCGGGGTGTGGTGGCGGCCGGCTTCGACCACTGGGACTCGCGGGCGGGGGATCCGCAGCTGCACACCCACGTGGTGGTGATGAACCGGGCCCAGTGCGCCGACGGGACCTGGCGCACCCTGGACGGGCGGGTGCTGTTCGCCGGCACGGTGGCGCTCTCCGAGCTGTACAACGGGGTGCTGTCGGACTACCTGACCCAGGCGCTGGGGTGGGGCTGGGAACCGGTGACTCGCGCCCAATCGGCGGTGCCGAAGTACGAGGTCGCCGGGGTGAGCCCGGCGTTGCAGACCGAGTTCTCCCGTCGGTCGGGGGCGATCGAGGCGGCCAAGGACGCCCTGGTCGAGGCGTTCGTGGCCGCACACGGCTACCAGCCGTCGGCTCGGCAGGTCCTCAAGCTGCGCCAGCAGGCCACGCTCGCGACCCGCCCGGACAAGCAGCAGCACGTTCTGGCGGAACAGATGGACAGCTGGCGGAGCCGTGCCGGGGCCCACCTGAGCGGCGCGGACCCGGCCGGGTGGGTCCGCGCGCTGGAGGACCGCAACACCCTGCCGCTGCTCACCTCCACGGCCCTGGATGACGCCACCTTGGGTGATGTCGCGGCGATCGCGGTGCGCGTGGTGGCGGGCCAGCGGGCGACCTTCACCCGGTTGAACGTGCTGGCCGAGGTGACGCGCCAGCTGCACGGCGCCCGGTTCAGCGACCCGGCCGAGCGGGTCACCGTGATCGATCGGACTACCGGTATGGCGTTGGGACTGGTGGTGTCGATCAGTGCGCCGCAGCTGGCGCACACCCCGGCGCTGCTGCGCCGCCAGGACGGCTCGTCCCGGTTCCGGTTCCCCCACCTGGAGACCTACACCACCCAGTCGACCCTGGACGCGGAAGCCCGGCTGGTCGACGCCGGCCGATGCCTGCAGGGCCCCGCCGTCCCCGCACAAGTCGCGGCCGCCTGCGCCTCGCCCGAGTCGGATCTGTCGGCGGAGCAGGCGCGGGTGGTGGGCGACGTGGCGGGCTCGGGGCGGGTGCTGGACGTGCTGGTCGGCGCGGCGGGCACCGGCAAGTCCACCACGATGGCCGGGCTGCGGCGGGTCTGGGAAGCCCACCACGGGCCCGGGTCGGTCGTCGGCCTGGCCCCGTCCGCGGCCGCGGCCGAGGTGTTGTCCGAGGCGGTCGGGCTCCCGACCGAGAACACGGTCAAGTGGCTGACCGAGCACGCCCGCAACCCCGAGCGATGCGAGCAGATCCGGGCGCTGCAGGCCAAGTTGTGGCGGGCCAGCCCGTCGTTGGCCACCAGGATGCGGCGGGATCGGCTGGCGGCCCTGATCGGCGAGTACCGGGCGTGGTCCCTGGCGCCGGGGCAGCTGCTCATCGTGGACGAAGCCTCGATGGCCGGCACCGCCGAGCTGGACGCCCTCACCGCGCACGCCCGAGAGGCGGGCGCGAAGGTGCTGCTGGTCGGCGACCCCGCCCAGCTCTCACCCGTGAGCGCCGGGGGAGCGTTCGCCCTGCTGGTCCACGACCGCGGCCGCGAGGCTCCACGCCTGACCCAGGTGCACCGGTTCACCCGGGACTGGGAACGCGCCGCGTCCCTGCGACTGCGAGACGGGGACATCGACGCCGTGGACGCCTACACCGCCGCCGGCCGGGTCACCGGCGGCGAGCGGGAGGCCATGCTCGACACCCTGTTCGCCGGGTGGCGCGCCGACGTCGCCGCCGGCCGGCGGTCGCTGATGATCGCCGACGACAACACCACCGTTGCCGACCTGAACACCCGCGCCCAAACCGAACGCCGCACCGCCACCAGCCACGAGGGGTCGCGCCGGGCGGGGCTGGCGGACGGCTCCACCGCCACCGTCGGGGACCTGGTGGTCACCCGCCGCAACGACCGGACCCTGGCCACCGGGCAGGGGTGGGTCAAGAACGGCGACACCTGGACCGTCACCGCCATCGACACCTCCGGCGCCGTCACCGTCCAGCGCGCCGGCCGTGGCGGGGCCACCACCCTGCCCGTGCACTACGTGCGTGAGCACCTCGAGCTCGGCTACGCCACCACCGCCCACCGCGCCCAAGGCCGCACCGTCGACACCGCCCACGCCTACATCACCGCCGACACCCGGCGAGAACCGTTGTACGTCATGGCCACCCGCGGCCGCGACGCCAACCGCCTCTACGTCGAGACCACCCGGGACACCGACCCCGACACCGCGCACCTGGCCACGCGCAGCTTCGGGGAGGCGGCCGACGTGCTGCGCCACGTCGTGGCCACCACCGGCGTCGACCAGTCCGCCACGGCGACCATCGCCGAACAATGGGCCGAGGCCCATTCCGTGACCCGGCAGTCGGCCGAATACGTCACCATCGCCCGCGCCGCCGAACACCACGACAACATCGCTGATCCTGATGTGGAGCGCGCGCTGGCCGACCGCGCCGAGCTCATCCGACAAGCCGCTGGTGCTCGACGCCGTAGCCACGACGTTGCCGAACGCCGCACGCCCACCCACGAGCCGCCCTCCCGCCACCCCACCGGACCCGAGCTCTGAGCGATGCCGGCTGGGTCAGGCACCGGCGCCGGTTGACTATTCAGAACCTGTTCTGAATACTGGTGAGCATGAGCGCGCCAGTAGTCTCCCGTACGGTCCAGTCCTCCGAGCTGTCCCGCAACTCAGCTTCGGTGTTCAAGGCGGTCGAGGAAGGTCCGGTCACCATCACTCGGCGCGACGGTGAGGCCCTCGTGCTGGCCAAGGCGAGCGACGTGGCCCGGCAGCGCGCCGGGCTCGAGCTTGCCGCCCAGCTCGTTGCGGCGTCACTGGCGCCTACCGACGTTCCCTTCGTGGATCGGCTCCGAGGCCCGTTCCCCTGGCTGGAGTTCCTCCGCTCCTCGGACCGGGACGCCTTCGCCCAGGAGGTTGTCGACGTTGCCCGGGCCTGTGCTGCGGTGTCCCAGTTCGATCGGCTGCTGATCACCCTCAGGAGGTGGCAGTCGACCGCCGAGGCGATCGCCGCCGGCTATACGGCCGACGACGACCTCGACTGGCTTGAGGACCCCACGCCGATCGCCGACCCGCGCACTGCGTGAGCAAGGCGCAGTCGGTTCCTCGACCGCGCAAGAAGGCCGAGTACCAGATCGCGTTCGCGACGCGGCAGGCCGAGAAGGGCTGGCGCGACCTGCTCGGCACCACTCGAAATGCCGTGGTCGATGCGTGGGACTCCCTGACCAGGACCCCTCGTGAGGAGTCCGAGCGCAACCACCGGTTGAAGGGCGAGCTCGCGACCGTCACTCACAGCGGCAAGACGTATGAGCGATGGCAGTACGAGTTGCCAGGCGGCGCTCGCATCTGGTTCTACGTCTCCGGGCAGGTCGTCCACCTCATCGACGTGCACACCCACCACCCCAACGAGACGAAGTGAGATTCGGCCAAGGCGCCGGGCGTCGAGGGCTGCCGGTGTCCGGGAGCGCGGGCTATTCGCGGGCAAAGATGGCCATGCGCGACGTCCGGGCAGGTCAGAGGGCCGCATCCTGCGGAGGCTACTGCCGGTTCATGAGGTGAAGTGCCTCTCGGCACCAACCGACCAAGTAAGCGAAGGCCAGGCCACGCTGGTGGTAGAGGTGCTCGCTGTCGGCGACCTCGTGGTAGGCGGAGTGCTCGTCTCGGCCGGCCTGCGTCAGCGCCAACGGCAGCAGCCAGGTGTACTTCACACAGGAGGCGACCACGCCCAGGCGCACCTGGCGCTGGTCACCGCGCCAGCCGGCCTCGCGCAGGCCGCCCAGGTACGCCTCGAAGCATGCGGCCTCCAGGGTGGCCAGCTCCTGCGCCGGCCAGAGCAAGTCGAACACGGCATCGGGGAGATGGTTGCCCAGGTCCTCACCGAGAGCGCCATCACCGACGAAGGCCCAGTCCAGCAGTACCACGTCGCCACCAGGACGGCGGATCTGGTTGCTGACCCAGACGTCGAGGTGGCTGCGGGTACGCGGCAGGTACTCCATCACCCGCAGCAACTGCTCGCGGTGAGCCATCAGCTGGGCCCATCCTTCGCGCAGACCGGCGGGCCAGGTGCGTCGGATCAACGGCTGGTCCCAGGCGGCGTCGTCGTGCAGCACCTGCCAAGGGACAGGCCTGCTGGCCGAGTAGGCACGGAGAAAGCCCTCGGAAGTCCAGGGCGTGAGGAGAGGGCCGGCGGCCTGCCAGCGGCCTAGTCCAGCAGCCACCGCCGTGTGGTCGGCCAGGCTGAACGCGGTGCCGGGCTTGCCAGTGACATCCTCAAGCCACAGGTCCGCCTCAGCGGCACGCTCCTCGACATCGGCAGCGGGTATGTCGAGCCCGGTTCCAGCCAGGCTGCTCCGGAGCACGGCGCCGCGGTAGGCGTCGACCTCCCGCCGCCAATAGTTCCAGTGCCGCGGATCCTGGGAAGCTGCCCAGGCGCCCCCGGAGTCGACCGAGGGTGCCCGCAGCCGCTTGTGGACCAGCGTGGAGCCGTCTGCCAGGGTGACCCGCTCCACCACGTCGGTGACAGCGTTCTGCGAGTTGTGCCGCAGCACCCTACGGCGGACGACACCACGAGGCACCCGGTCATCCTGCCACCCATGGGCCGCCTCCCGCAGTTCGCCACCGAGCTCATGCGCCGGTCCTCCCGTCGACCCCCTCACGAAGCAAGTCGAGGTGTCCGCAATGCCGGGCATACTCGGTGGTCATCCGGAGCACCAGCCAGCGCAGGTCCACGTCTTCGTGCCAGTCAAGCGGTCGCGCAAGGTCGTCGAGAGCATGAGCCGCGACGATTTCGCGGGAGACCGCACATTCGGTACGCCAGGCCTCCAGGTCGGCGGCGAAGTCGGCGTCCGCGGGCAGGTCGAAGTCGAGGTCGGGGTTGTCTGCGGCGAAGAAGCGGAACGGCACGTTGCGGCGCTCGAAGTTCTGCTGGAACCACCAGCGCTCTACGCCGGCCAGGTGTCGGACCAGTCCGTGAAGCGACATGGTGGACGGCGGCATCGACCGAGCTCGGGCCTGCTGAGGGGCCAGGCCGCGGCACTTCATCTCCACCGTCGCCCGGTAGTACTCCAGGTATGCCGCCAGCGCCTCGCGCTCGCCGGCCACGCGCGGGATGCGCGGGCGGTCGTCGTCGGCCCAGACGGGCGAGAAGGCCTCATCAGTCAGGTTGGACTCCGGGCCGGCATCACCCTCTGCGGGGTGTTCGCTCATACGCAGCACTCTGCCATCCGCGCCGGACGCGGACCGCCGCCTGAACGTGGTCGCTCGAGGTGTCGCAGACTGATCGGCATGAACGACTGGTACTGCAACCCCGCGGCGCGCGGTTGGTCGTCGAAACAGGCGGCACCGGCGGCGCGATCCTTCCATGTCTCGCTGCCGGGGTATGCGCCCACACCGCTGGTCGAGCTCCCGACCGTGGCGACGGAGCTCGGCGTGGGGCGACTTCTGGTCAAGGACGAGTCGGCACGGCTGGGTCTGCCGGCGTTCAAGGTGCTCGGCGCCTCGTGGGCCTGCAAGCAGGTTCTGGACCGCAAGCCCGGGGCGGTCCTGGTGACGGCCACCGACGGCAACCACGGCCGGGCGGTGGCCCGCATGGCCACGCACTTCGGGACCACCGCGACGGTATTCGTTCCACACGTCATGCAGGAGGAGGCCGCGGGCCGCATCGTCGCCGAAGGCGCACGGGTCGTCCGGGTCGACGGGGACTACGACCAGACCGTGCGTGCCGCCGCCGAGCATGCGACTGCGGACGAGCACCGGGCGTTGGTGCAGGACACCGCGTGGCCCGGCTACGAGGACGTGCCGGCGTGGATCGTGGAGGGCTACGAGACCTTGGTGGCCGAGGTGGATGAGGCGCTCGGGTGCGCGCCGGACCTGGTCGTGGTGCCGGTGGGTGTCGGCTCGCTGGCACAGGCGGTGGTCGCCCACTACCGCCGGCCAGGAGTCGCTCATCCGTCGGTCCTCTCGGTGGAACCGGACACCGCTGCGTGCCTCCTGACCAGCCTCGCGCACGGTGCGCCCACCAGCGTCGCAACGGGCGCCACCGTCATGGCCGGCCTGAACTGCGGCACCGTCTCGAGCAGCGCCTGGCCGGTGCTGCAGCGCGGGTGCGATGCCGCCGTGGCCGTCACCGACGACGATGCGTTGCAGGCCTCCTCGGACCTGAAGTCGCTCGACGTGTCCTCCGGAGCCTGCGGCGCCGCCACCCTCGCCGGCGCCCGCGCCGTCCTCCTCGACTCGCGGCGCCGTGCCGACCTCGACGTGCCCGACGACGCCGTCGTCGTGCTCCTCAGCACGGAGGGACTGCAGTCCACCAACGCCGCCCCCGCGCGCACCTCGGACCCGGACTGTTGGACCGAGGCAGGGACCAAGGACCCTCGACAGGACCGCGCGGCCCCGGCACAGTGACCGCCATGGGCCCTGAGACCAACACCGTCCCCGGGGAAGACCTCGAGTCTGCGACCGCCGCGTGAGGCGGGCCGATCTCGATCAGCTCCAACGGCTGTTCGCCGGCCTCCCGGGCGTGCCACGTGTGGTGGTCAGTGGGAACGCCGCCACACCGTGGGAGGCGGTCGCCGCGCTGGACCGCTCCCTCCCGGCATACCGCTTGTGGATGCTCAATGCCGCGAGCGGTGTACCCGACCGACCAGGGGTGATCGCTGAGACCCCCTTCGTGGGCGTGGGGATGCGCCGGCACAGCGCGCTCGACTACCTCCCCAGCCGCTTGTCGATGGTCCCGCTGCTCTTTTCGACCGTGCGACCCCCGGATGTCGTCGTCGTGCACTGTGCTCCGGCGCGGGGTGGGTTGCTGAGCCTGGGGACGGAGGTCAACGTGCTGCCGGCCGCCATCGAGGCGTGCCGTGCCCGCGCCGGTCTGGTGGTAGCGGTCGTGAACCGCCAGATGCCCTACACCTTTGGCGATGCCCAGCTCGACGAGTCCCTCGTGGACGTGGTGGTGGAGGTCGACGTCCCACTGCCCACCCCTGCGGCGGCGCCTGTGCCCGATGACGCAAGCCAGGCGGTGGCCGAACACGTTGCCGGCCTGGTCCACGACGGAGCGACGCTGCAGATGGGCATCGGCGCCGTGCCCGATGCAGCCGTCGGCCAACTCGCGTCGCGCCATGGCCTGCGGATCTGGACGGAGATGTTCTCCGACGGGCTGCTCACGCTGGAGCGGTCCGGCTCGCTCGACGCCGACCATCCGGTCATCGCCTCGTTCTGCTTCGGTTCGGCTGAGTTGTACGACCATGTCAACCTCAACCCTGCGATCAGGATGTTGCGCACCGAGAAGACCAACAGCCCCTCCCTGATCGCTGCGAATCCCGCCATGACGAGCATCAACACCGCCCTCGAGGTGGATCTCTACGGCCAGGCCAACGCCTCCCGTGTGCGGGGCCGGATCCACTCCGGCTACGGCGGCCAGACCGACTTCATCGTCGGCGCGCTCCACTCGGGAGGCGGGCAGGCGCTGCTGGCGCTGCGTAGCTGGCACCCCAGAGCGGATGTCTCGACCATCGTGGCGTTCCTCGACGAGCCGGTCACCTCCTTCCAACCCAGCGCCGTCGTGACCGAGCACGGTGTGGCGCCGCTGTTCGGCAACGACCAGCTCGCCCAGGCGCGGAACCTGATCGAGCAGACGGCCCATCCCCGGGTGCGGGACGAGCTGTGGGAGGAGGCCCGCGTCCTGGGCCTCGGCGGTCAGTGACGAAGTGGGGCAAGGGACTTCTGGCCCTGTCCGAGCGGGCCGTTCCGGGCGAGGCTTGCCTCGGGCACAGCACAGACCCCGGAGGCAGCGCCATGACCACCATCGTTCGACATCCACAGGTGCGCCACGACCGGCGCCGGCCCGCGGGGCCGCCTGACGCACACTCGGGGCTGACGTGTGACGGTTCGCCGCTCCAGTTGCGACCGGCCCGGGCGGAGGACCGCCAGGCGATCGAGGCGCTGTTCGAGCGGATGTCGCCACGCTCGTTGCGCCAGCGGTTCCTCACCGCCTCCATGGTGTCCGCGAGGGAGTACGTCGCGGACCTCGATGACCCGGGTCGGACGCTGGACGCCGCGTTGGTCGTGTGGCGAGGCGAGGTCGTGGCGGTGGGCTCGACCCACCGGGTGTCCCAGACCGCTGCCGAGGTCGCGCTCGCGATCGACGACGCACACCAGCGCCACGGTCTCGGCACGCTGGTGCTGGGCGACCTGGTGGCCCGCGCACGGGCACGTGGACTGCTGGAGCTGGTCGCCCTGACGCTGGCGAGCAACGACCCGATGCTCCGGGTGTTCGACCACATGGGGCTCCCGATGCGGGTCGACTCCGCCGACGGGACCTGCGCGGTCACCCTCCAGCTCGACGAGCAGGCTGGACCGGCTCGGCCGGCCGCTGGCCGTGCGTCGCTGACCGACGGTCTTGCCTTGCAGCCGTTCCTGCGACCACGCTCGGTGGCCGTCGTCGGTGCCGGCGTGCAACGCGACGGAGTGGGCCGGCAGGTCGTGCAGCGTTTGCAGCACTCCGACTTCGCGGGCCGGGTCTACGTGGTCAACCCGTCCGGGGAGGTCGTCGGCCGCACGGCGAGCTTTCGCGCCGTCGCCGACCTGCCCGAGGCCGTCGACCTGGCCGTGATCGCGGTCCCGGGCGACGCGGTCACGACGGCCGTGCGAGAGGCCACCGCGGCGGGGTCCAGAGCGGTCGCCGTCCTGGGCGGCGGACCCTCCGCGGATCCGGACACGGTCCGGGGGGAGGACCTGCGGGCCAGCTGCCGCGCAGCGGGTGCGCGATTCCTCGGTCCCGACATCATCGGACTGGTCAACACCGACCCGCGGGTCCGGCTCGATGCAAGTTTCCTGCACCCATCGCCGGCCCCGGGTCCGGTCTGCGTGGTCGCTGACTCCTGGGCGCTCACCACGGCGATCGTCGCTCGGCTGGGCATGAGTGGGACCGGAGTCTCCACGGTGGTGAACCTCGGCGGCGCCCGAGGCGAGATCAGCGCCGTCGACGCGCTGTCCTTCGCGGCCGCTGACCCCCGCACGTCGCTCGCGGTGGTGTGTGTGGGGGACGAAGGCGAGCTGGCGGCATACCGGCCTCGTGAGCGACCAGGCAGTCGAGGCGTGTTGCCCGTGCTCCTGCTGACCACCACCGGGTCAGCGACAGATCCCTCGGACGAGGAGGATCCGGGCCTTGCCGCAGGAGTCGTCCGCGTCGGGTCGTTGACCGAGCTTGTCGACACTGCCGACCTGCTGGCCAAGGCGGGTCACCCCGCCGGTCGCCGAGTGGCAGTGCTGGGCAACGCCAGCGGCTCCGGCCGGTTGGCGCTGCAGGCCGTGACCCGGCACGGGCTCCTGCCGGCCGACCTGTCGCAGCACGCCGATCGGCGGCTGAGCACGGTCCTGCCCCCGGGCGCTTCGGTCGGCCCGGCGGTCGACGCGACCTCCGCGGCCACCATCGACCACCTGCGGAAGGCCCTGATGGCGGTGGCGGAGGACCCGGGCGTCGACGCCGTCGTCGCGCAGATCACCGCGCTGCCCCATCTGCAGGCCTGCGAGATCGGCCACCTGCTCGACGAGGTCGCCCAGGTCAACCCGAGCACCAGCATCGTCTCGGCGGTGCAGGACACGGTCTGCACCGGTCCCCAGCGCGTGCCCACGATTCCCGACCCGGAGCGTGCCGTGGCTGCACTGGCCCACGCGCTGGAGGTGCGCGTCGCCGGGTGCCGTCGGGGGACCACCCACCCGCGCGCGGTCCCGCGTCGCTGAACAGCGGGTATGCCGTGACCCCACCGCGCCGGTAGGGTCGCCGTCGTGAGCAACCGCACCGTCATCACGTTCGGGACCTTCGACGTGCTCCACGTCGGGCACGTCCGGGTCCTCAAGCGAGCCGCAGCGCTCGGCGACCGGCTCGTCGTCGGAGTCTCGGCCGATGCGCTGAACCTGAAGAAGAAGAACCGCGCCCCGGTGTTCACCCAGGACGAGCGCATGGAGATCGTGGGTGCGCTCGCCGTCGTGGACGAGGTCTTCGTCGAGGAGAGCCTCGAGCTCAAGCGCGACTACATCGAGAAGTACGCCGCGGACGTGCTCGTCATGGGCGACGACTGGAAGGGCAAGTTCGACTTCGTCAGCGACCTGTGCGAGGTGGTCTACCTGCCCCGCACGCCGTCGGTCTCGACGACCGGACTCATCGAGCACATCGCCGGCAGCGCCTGACCCCTGCCGGGGCCGTTCAGGCGTGCGCCCGACGCAGGTCGCGGGAGAGGTCGGCCGCCGCACGCAGTAGCTGTGGGACGGCACGCTGCACGAACGCGTCGGAGATCCGCGTGGCCGGCCCGGAGACCGACATGGCCACCCGGAAGGGCGCCTCCGGCACGGCCACACCGACGCACCGCACCCCGACCTCCTGCTCCCCGTTGTCCATGGCGTAACCGTCACGACGGACCCTGTCGAGCTCCTCGAACATCGCGTCCGGCGTCGTGATCGTGTGCTCGGTCTGCGCCAGCATCCCCGCCCTGTCGAGCAGGGTGCGCACCTGGTCGGCGGATTCCCTCGCGAGCATGGCCTTGCCGACGGCCGTGCAGTGCGCGGGGACCTGTCGGCCGACCTCGGTGAACATCCGCATGCTGTGGCGCGACGGCACCTGGCCGACGTAGACGACCCGATCGCCCTCCAGCATGGCCAGGTTCGCGCTCTCGCCGAGTTCGTCGACGAGGCGCGCAAGGTGCGGCCGTGCCCAGGTCCCGAGGGCGAGTGACGAGGTCTCGCCCAGACGGATGAGCCCGGGGCCGAGGACGTACTGCCGCGACGGTTCCTGCCGGACGTAGCCGAGCTCGACGAACGTGCGCAGCAGCCGGTGGATGGTGGGCAGCGGCAACCGCACGGCGTCCGACAGATCGGTCAGCGAGATGGCGCCACCTGCGTCCACCATCGCCTCGAGGACGGCAAACGCGCGCTCGACGGACTGGATCCTGCCGCTTGTGCCGGGACGAACGCCCTGCACCTTTCCCCGAGGGACCGTGCCCATGCCAGCTGCCTCTCGTGTCCGCCGGGCTCCGGAGAGCCTGAACTGCCACCTCGCAAACCGTTGACGCAAGAACGGGAGCGGTCCTACAGTCAACCGGAAAACAGAAGAACACTTCCACGATATGGAAATACGGGTGAGTTTGTCCAGATGACCGAGCCGAAGGACGTCACAGTCACCGTCGACCTCTCCGACGCGGATCGCGAGATCCTCACTCCGGACGCGTTGGAGCTGCTGGCCGACCTGCACCGCACCTTCGAGGCGCGGCGGCAGGAGCTGCTCGCCGCGCGGGAGAGCCGGTATGCCGAGCTGGCCGCCGGCGGCACGCTGGACTTCCTCCCGGAGACGCGCGAGATCCGGGAGGGCGACTGGCAGGTGGCGCCGCCCGCGCCGGGACTGGTCGACCGCCGGGTGGAGATCACCGGCCCGACTGATCGCAAGATGACCATCAACGCGCTGAACTCCGGCGCCAAGGTCTGGCTCGCCGACTTCGAGGACGCGTCGACTCCCTTGTGGCGCAACGTCATCGACGGCCAACGCAACCTTCGGGACGCCTTGGACCGGCAGATCGACTTCACCAGTGAGGAGGGCAAGACCTACGCCCTCGGAGACGAGCTGGCGACCATCGTGGCCCGGCCGCGCGGTTGGCACCTGCCCGAGAAGCACATCCTGGTCGACGGTCAACCGATGTCGGGCAGCCTGGTCGACTTCGGGCTCTACCTGTTCCACTGCGGCCAGCGCCAGCTCGACGCCGGCAAGGGACCCTACTTCTACCTACCGAAGATGGAGAGCCACAAAGAGGCCCGGCTCTGGAACGACGTCTTCGTCCGCGCCCAGGACCGGCTCGGCATGCCGCAGGGCACCATCCGGGCCACCGTGCTGATCGAGACCTACCCCGCGGCCTTCGAGATGGAGGAGATCCTCTACGAGCTGCGCGACCACAGCGCGGGGCTCAACGCCGGGCGGTGGGACTACATCTTCAGCGTGATCAAGAAGTTCCGCACCCGCGGTCGAGACTTCCTGCTGCCCGACCGGGCCCAGGTCACCATGACCGTGCCCTTCATGCGCAGCTACACCGAGCTGCTCGTCTCCACCTGTCACCGCCGCGGCGCCCACGCCATCGGCGGCATGGCCGCCTTCATCCCGAGCCGCCGCGACGCCGAGGTCAACAAGGTCGCGATGGCCAAGGTGACCGAGGACAAGGAGCGCGAGGCGAGCGACGGCTTCGACGGGTCCTGGGTGGCCCACCCCGACCTCGTGCCGATCTGCCGCAAGGCCTTCGACGCCGTGCTGGGAGATCGGCCCAACCAGCTCGACCGGCTGCGTGACGACGTGCACGTGACCGCAGCCGAGCTGCTGGACGTGGCAGCGACGCCGGGCAGCGTCACGGAAGCGGGTCTGCGGGCCAACATCAGCGTCGGCATCCAGTACCTCGCCTCATGGTTGAGGGGGACCGGTGCGGTGGCGATCTTCAACCTGATGGAGGACGCCGCCACGGCGGAGATCTCGCGCTCGCAGGTGTGGCAGTGGCTCCACAACGACGTCGAGCTGGAGGACGGGGAGACGGTGACCCGGGAACTGGTGCACCGCATCGTGGACGAGGAGATCGCCAAGCTGCCCGGTGACGCGGCAGACTACGCGGACGCGAAGGCGACCTTCCTCGACGTCGCCGTCTCCGACGACTTCGAGGAGTTCCTCACCCTGCCGGCCTACGAACGGATGCCCTGACCCGATGGACGCGAGAGGCCTGGCCGACCAGCTGCGGCCCCTGCTGGGTGACGACGCCGTCATCACCGACCACCAGCGGCTGCGCACCTACGAGTGCGATGGGCTCGCCCACTACAAGGTGACCCCGGCGCTCGTCGTGCTGGCCGAGACGACCGCCCAGATCGCGGCGTGCGTCAAGGCCTGCGCGCAGGCCGGCGTGCCGTTCGTGGCTCGGGGCTCTGGCACGGGCCTGTCCGGCGGCGCACTGCCCCACGCCGATGGGGTCCTGATCGTCACCTCGCGGATGCGGCAGATCCTCGAGATCGACCGGGACAGCCAGCGCGCCGTCGTCGAACCGGGCGTGATCAACCTGCACCTGAGCCAGGCCACGCAGCCGCAGGGCTACTACTACGCGCCCGATCCCTCCAGCCAGCAGGTCTGCTCGATCGGCGGCAACGTGGCCGAGAACTCCGGTGGGGCGCACTGCCTCAAGTACGGCTTCACCACCAACCACGTCACCGGGTTGGAGCTGGTCACCCCGGCGGGCGAGGTCGTGGAGATCGGCGGCAAGGCGCCGGACCCGCCCGGATACGACCTGCTCGGCGCCCTCGTCGGTTCCGAGGGGACCCTCGGGATCGCCACCCGGGTCACGGTGCGGCTGACCCGCTCGCCCGAGTCCGTGCGGACGCTGCTGGCGGCGTTCCCGCACACCGACCAGGCCGGGGGAGCGGTCTCGGCGATCATCGGCGCGGGCGTGATCCCGGCGGCCATCGAGATGATGGACGCGCTGGCGATCGAGGCCGCCGAGGCCGCGGTGCACTGCGACTACCCGGCCGGTGCCGGTGCGGTGCTGGTCGTCGAGCTCGACGGCCCCACGCCGGAGGTCGAGCACGTCTTCGAGCAGGTCGAGCGGTTCTGCCGCGAGCACGACGCCTTCGAGATCCGGATCGCCCGCGACGACGCCGAGCGCGCGCTGTTCTGGAAGGGGCGCAAGTCCGCCTTCGCCGCCGTCGGCCGGATCAGCCCCGACTACATCGTCCAGGACGGGGTGATCCCGCGCACCTCGCTGCCGGAGGTGCTGCGCGCCATCGAGGCCATCGGCGTCGACAAGGGGGTCCGGGTGGCGAACGTCTTCCACGCCGGCGACGGCAACCTGCACCCACTGGTGCTCTTCGACGACGCCAACCCCGGCGAGGCCGAGCGAGCCGAGGAGGCCTCCGGCGCGATCCTCGACCTGTGCATCCAGCACGGTGGCTCCATCACGGGCGAGCACGGAGTCGGTTCGGACAAGGCCAAGTTCATGCCCCGGATGTTCTCCGACGACGACCTCGACACCATGCAGCTGGTCCGGTGCGCCTTCGACCCGGATTCGATCTCCAACCCTGGCAAGGTGTTTCCGACCCCTCGCCTGTGCGGTGAGGTGCCGGGCAGGCACAAGGGAGCCCACCCGCTCGCCGAGGCCGGCGTGGCGGAGGTCTTCTGATGGGCGATCCGCTGGCCCAGCTCGAGGACGACTGCGGCGGCCACGCCGCCGAGGCCGACTCGTCGGATGCCGTCGACGGCGTGGCCGCGCAGTGGGTGGCCCGTCCCGCCGACGAGGCCGAGACCGCTGCCGTGCTGCGCACCTGTGCCGAGGGCGGCCTCGCCGTCGTGACCAGGGGCGCGGGCACCAAGCTGGGGTGGGGCCTGCCGCCGCGCCGCGTGGACGTCGTGCTCGACACCACACGGATGGATCGACTGGTGGAGCACGCCGCCGGCGACCTCGTGGTGGTGGCGGGCGCCGGGCGGCGACTGGGCCAGGTGCAGGCGGACCTGGCCGAGGCCGGCCAGCGGCTCTCGATCGACCCACCCCAAGACGGCACGATCGGCGGCACGATCGCCAGCGCGGCCACCGGACCGATCCGCTTGGCGCACGGCGCAGTCCGTGACCTGGTCATCGGGGCCACCTTCGTGCTCGCCGACGGCACCGTCGCACACTCCGGCGGCAAGGTCGTCAAGAACGTCGCGGGCTACGACGTCGCCAAGCTGCTCACCGGCTCCCTCGGCACCCTCGCGGTCATCACGCAGGCGGCCTTCCGGCTCCACCCCGAGCCACACGCCCGAGCCTGGGTGACCGCGCCGGTCACCGGCGGCGACGAGGCACACCGCCTGACGCAGGCGGCGGTCCACTCCCAGACCATGCCGGCGGCCCTCGAGCTCGACCTGGCCACCCCGCGCGAGGGCACCCTCTGCGTCCAGCTCGAAGGTGTCGGGCCCGGCGTCGAGCAGCGGGCCGCGACGATGTGTGGGCTGCTCGGCCCGCAGGCCGAGAGGTTCACCGAGCCGCCGCCGTGGTGGGGCCACGAGCCCTTCACGGCGGGCGACGTCGAGCTGCGCCTCACCCACGAGCTCGGCGCGTTGGACACCCTCCTGCAGGCCCTCGAATCGGGCCAGGACGCCACGGGTCTGGCCGTGCGGCTGCGTGGCAGCGTCGGGGTGGGTTCGGTGCTCGCGGGCGTCGACGCCTCGGCGGATCCGGGCGCGGTGGCGGCCCTCGTCGGCGAACTGCGCGGCCGCGCAGCGGACTTCGGCGGCAGCGTCGTGGTGCGCGACGCGCCGCGGGCCGTCAAGGAGGCGGTCGACGTGTGGGGCCCGGTGTCGGGCCTCGCCCTGATGCGCAGCGTGAAGGACCGGTTCGACCCCGGGGCCCGCTTGTCCCCGGGACGATTCGTCGGAGGGATCTGATGGTGCAGCAGGGCAAACCCCCAGTGGCCTCGACCGCCGGCACGCTCGGCAGCGACGGCCCGTTGCGGATCGAGACGGCGCCCGCCGGCGAACCGGCCTTCGACGACCACCGGCCGCCGTCAGCGGCGATCGTCGGTGACTGCGTGCACTGCGGGTTCTGCCTGCCCTCCTGCCCGACCTACACCCTCTGGGGCGAGGAGATGGACTCCCCCCGAGGCCGGATCTACCTGATGAACGAGGGCCTTCAGGGCGAGCCGATGACCCCCGCCATGGTGCAGCACTACGACGCCTGTCTGGGCTGCATGGCCTGTGTCACCGCGTGTCCGTCGGGCGTGCAGTACGACAAGCTGATCGAGGCCACGCGGGCACAGGTCGAGCGTCGGCACCGCCGGTCGGCGAAGGAGCGGGCCCTGCGCAGCGCCATCTTCGCGCTCTTTCCCTACCCCAGGCGGCTCCACCTGCTGCGGGGACCGTTGCGGTTGCACCAGCGCTCGGGCCTGTCGAGGTTCCTGCGCAAACACGGCGTCCTGCAACGCATCTCGCCGTCCCTGGAGGCCATGGAGTCCTTGGCGCCCAGACTCGGCCGAGCCGCACCCGTGCCGGAGCGCACGCCCGCACAGGGCGTGCGCCGCGGCACCGTCGGCCTGCTGCTCGGCTGCGTCCAGCGCGAGTTCTTTCCCGGCGTCAACGCGGCCACCGCACGGGTGCTCTCCGCCGAGGGCTTCGAGGTGCTCGCCCCGGCGGCCCAGGGGTGCTGCGGGGCCCTGTCGGCGCACAACGGCCGGGAGCCGGAGGCGCAGCGCTTCGCGCGGGCGCTGATCGACACCTTCAGCCAGCACGGGGTCGAGCACGTCATCGTCAACTCGGCCGGCTGCGGCTCCTCCATGAAGGAGTATGCCGACCTGCTGGCCGACGACCCCCAGTACGCCGAGCGGGCAGCCCAGTTCGCCGACAAGGTCCGTGACGTGGCGGAGTTCCTCGCCGAGGTGCCCCCGGTCGCCGAGCGCCACCCGCTACCGGTCGAGATCGCCTACCACGACGCCTGCCACCTCGCCCACGCCCAAGGGGTCCGGACCCAGCCGCGGCAGCTGCTGCACGGCATACCGGGTCTCACGCTGCGGGAGATCGCGGAGGGTGACCTGTGCTGCGGGTCTGCGGGCGTCTACAACCTGCTCCAGCCGCAGGCTGCGCGAGAGCTCGGGGATCGCAAGGCGGCCAACGTGCAGCGCACCGGCGCTGCGTTGCTGGTCACGGCCAATCCGGGGTGCCTGATGCAGGTCGCCTCGTCGCTCGAGCGTCGGGGCGCCTCCATCGCCCTCGCGCACACCGTCGAGGTGCTCGATGCCTCGATCCGCGGTGCCTCCCCGGGATCGCTCGGGGTCGAACCCGCACCGCGGGACACCACCGCCGTTCCGCCACCGCAGTAACCGCAGTTCCGCCACCGCAGTAACGGACTACCGAAGAGGTGACAGATGTACCGTCCGGTTCTCGATGCCGTGGGAGGGTCGCTCCTGCTGACCGCCCTGACGGCCATGCTTCCCCTGCTGGCCCTGTTCGTCATGCTCGGGGTCTTTCGCGTCACCGCATGGAAGGCCGCCATCGTCTCGTTGGTGGTGTCGATCGTGGTGGCCATCCTCGCCTACTCGATGCCCGCCGGGCAGGCCGTGATGTCCGGCGTCGAGGGCGCCGTGTTCGGGTTCTTCCCGATCCTGTGGATCGTCATCAACGCGATCTGGATCTACAACATGACCGTCGTCACCGGTCACTTCGACGTGTTGCGACGGTCGTTCGCCAAGGTCAGTGACGACCAACGCATCCAGGCGGTCATCGTCGCCTTCTGCTTCGGAGCGCTGCTCGAGGCCCTGGCCGGCTTCGGCACCCCGGTGGCGATCACCAGCGTGATGCTGATCGCCCTCGGGTTCCGACCCCTCAAGGCCGCGGTGGTGGCCCTCGTCGCCAACACGGCTCCGGTGGCGTTCGGCGCGCTCGCGGTGCCGATCACGACCCTCTCGTCGGTCAGCAACATCCCGCAGGACACGTTGGGAGCGATCGTCGGCCGGCAGACCCCGGTCCTGGCCCTGTTCGTGCCGATGGCGCTCGTCTTCATCATCGACAAGGGCAAGGGCGTGCGAGCGACCCTGCCGGCCACCGTGGTCTGCGGGATCTCCTTCGCGCTCGCGCAGTTCGTCACGTCCAACTACCTGTCGGTGCAGCTGTCGGACATCGTGGCGTCGCTGTTCAGCGCAGCCTGCGTGGTGCTCCTGATGCGCGTCTGGACACCGAGCGCCGCCTTCGTGGACACCTCCGAGGAGGAGGTGGCGGTCACGTCCGCGGGGACCGCACTGGGCGCCGGCTCGGGCGCGACGGTCCGGACCGACGAGCCGGTCGGCGACAACCTGGGTCTGGACGACATCCAGGCGCGCGACGCCGCCGCCCACGACAGCCCGGCCGAGGTGGCCAGGGCCTACGCGCCATACCTGGTGATCATCGCGGTCTTCGTCATCACCCAGCTGCCAGGGGTCAAGGACCTCTTCGACGCACCGACGGTGAAGTTCCAGTGGCCCGGCCTCGACCTGGCGACGCCGACCGGCGACCCGTCCACGATCCCCACCTTCAAGTTCAACTGGCTGGGTGCCGCCGGCACGCTGCTGATCATCTCCGGCCTGATCTCCATGCCGATCATCGGGATCTCACCGGCCAGGGCGTTCAGGGCCTACCTCGACACCTACAAGCAGCTGGTCGGTGCGATCGTGACCGTCATGGCGGTCCTGGGCCTCGCCTACGTGATGAATGCCTCGGGTGAGACCGCCTCGCTCGGCGCCTGGATGGCCGGGGCCGGTGCGGCCTTCGCCGTGATCTCCCCGATCCTCGGGTGGCTGGGTGTCGCGGTGACCGGCTCGGACACCTCCTCCAACTCACTGTTCGGAGCACTGCAGGTGCAGGCCGCCCACAAGACCGGGCTCAGCCCTGCGCTGATGGCCGCCGCGAACTCCTCCGGGGGTGTCCTCGGCAAGATGGTCTCGCCGCAGAACCTGGCCATCGCCGCGGCGGCGGTCGGGATGTCCGGGCGGGAGGGCGACGTCTTCCGCAAGGTGCTCAAGTGGAGCCTGCTCTTCCTGGCGTTCATGTGCGTGCTGGTCTACCTGCAGACCACGCCCGTGCTGTCCTGGATGCTCGCCGGCACCGGCGGCTGAGCCGATTTCTCGTCGAGGCCACGGACCGTGTAGCCTCGTCGCTGCACCGCTGCGCACCACGTCCGTGCGCGCGTGCAGGCCCCTATAGCTCAGTCGGTAGAGCGTCTCCATGGTAAGGAGAAGGTCAACGGTTCGATTCCGTTTGGGGGCTCGGTCCCGTGCCACCCCGGTGGCCGGATTCCCTTGGCGGGGTAGCTCAGATGGTTAGAGCGCACGACTCATAATCGTGAGGTCGCGGGATCGATGCCCGCCCCCGCTACTGGCCGTGATCTCGCCCGATTTCCCCGATCGGGTGCTGGTCGCGTAGCCTTGCGTGTCGTTGCGTGCTCACGTCGTGCAGCGCCATCGCCGAGAGTTGTGTCGCAGATCCGTGAGTTACCCCAGTTTCGAGAGCAGGTTGCCCCGTGGCCAGCAAGAGCGCCGACGTCCGCCCCAAGATCACCATGGCTTGCGTGGAGTGCAAGAACCGCAACTACATCACCAAGAAGAACCGGCGCAACAACCCGGATCGCCTGGACATGATGAAGTTCTGCCCCAACTGCGGCAAGCACACCACCCACCGCGAGACCCGCTGAGCCCACGGTTTCGCGTCCGCTGACGCACCACGCCCGACCGTCCTGCCCACCGGCAGGGCGGTCGTTCGCGTTCCCGCGGGCCCATTAGGCTCGCGGACATGGCCGTGAACGCAGACTTCCAGGGGCGCACCTACCCACCGACGCCGCCGTATGCCGTGGGCCGGGCCAAGATCCGCGAGTTCGCCGAGGCGGTCGGCGCCTCCGACCCCGTGCACGTCGACCCCTCCGTCGCGACCGGCCGCGGCTACGCCGACGTCATCGCGCCCCCGACGTTTGCCGTGCTGATCGCCCAGCAGTGCGACGCGCAGCTGATCCGGGATCCCGAGGCGGGCATCGACTACAGCCGGGTGGTCCACGGGGAGCAGCGCTTCGCCCACCACCGGCCGATCACCGCAGGGGACGAGGTCGTCGGCGTGCTGACCGTCGACAGCGTCAAGGAGGCCGGCGGGCACGCCATGGTCACCACCCGCTCCGAGCTGGCCACCACGGGGGGCGAGCCGCTCTGCACGGCCACCTCCACCATCGTGATCCGAGGACGCGAGTGATGGCGATCCGCAAGGCCACCGACGTCGCGGTCGGCGAGGAGCTGCCCGGCCGCACCGTCCACGTCGAGCGCGCGACCCTCGTGCAGTACGCCGGGGCCAGCCTCGACCGCAACCCCATCCACTGGGACGAGCGCTTCGCGAAGTCGGTCGGCCTGCCCGACGTCATCGCGCACGGGATGTTCACCATGGGCTCTGTCGTCGGCGTCGTGAGCGACTGGGCCGGTGACGCGGGACGGGTGGTCGAGTATGGCGTCCGCTTCACCAAGCCGGTCGTCGTCCGCTACGAGGGCGGTGCCGACATCGAGGTGGCCGCGGTCGTCAAGAAGCTCGACCAGGAGACCCGGCGGGCCACCGTCGAGCTGACGGTCACCTGTGACGGAGTGAAGGTGCTCGGTCGGGCCTTGGCTGTCGTGGCGCTGGACTGAGCAGGCGACCACCCGGATGCGTGAGGAGCACGGCATACCGCTGGCCGGCCTGACCACCATGCACGTGGGTGGGCCCGCTGCGCGTCTCGTCACCGCTGAGAGCACCGACGAGGTCGTCGACGCCATCCGTGAGGTCGACGACGCCGACGAGCCGCTGCTCGTGGTCGGGGGCGGCTCCAACCTCGTGGTGAGCGACGAGGGGTTTGCCGGCACGGTCGTGCGCATCGCGACCCGGGGCATACGCGTCGAGTCGTCGGACCGGTGCGGTGGTGTGACCGTCCGCGTCGCCGCCGGTGAGGCGTGGGACGACGTGGTGGTGCGGGCGGTCACCGAGGGGTGGTCGGGGATCGAGGCACTGTCGGGGATCCCCGGCGCGGCCGGGTCGACGCCGGTCCAGAACGTCGGCGCCTACGGCCAGGAGGTGGCCCAGACGATCGCGCAGGTGCGGGTGTGGGACCGCCGGGAGCAGCAGGTGCGGACCTTCGCGAACGCCGACTGCCGGTTCACCTACCGGCACTCGATCTTCAAGTCCTCCAGCCGTTTCGTGGTGCTCGACGTGGTCTTCCAGCTCGCGATCAGTGAGCTGTCGACCCCGATCGCCTATGCCGACCTGGCACGCGGCCTCGGGGCCGAGGCGGGGGAGCGGGTCCCGCTGGGTGACGCGCGTGAGGCGGTCCTGGCCCAGCGCCGGCGACGGGGCATGGTGCTCGACGAGGACGACCACGACACCTGGTCGTGCGGCTCGTTCTTCACCAACCCCTTCCTGACCGATGTGGAGTTCGCCGCCCTGCACGACCGCGTCCGGGAGCGGCTCGGTGCCGATTCTCCGGCGCCCCCGCGCTTCCCCGGCGAGGGTGGCAAGGGCAAGACCAGCGCCGCGTGGCTGATCGAGCGGGCCGGCTTCACCAAGGGCTACGCGATGCCCGGTCCGGCGGCCCTGTCGACCAAGCACACCCTGGCGATCACCAACCGCGGTGACGCCAAGGCGGACGACGTCGTCGCCCTGGCGCGTGAGGTCCGCGACGGCGTGCGGGACGCCTTCGGGGTCACCCTGGTCAACGAACCGGTGCTCGTCGGCCACACCCTCTGACCGATCTCCCGCGCGGGAAACGGCTCGCGGCGGTGCAGCGGCACGGCATACAATTTGGTCGTTCGTTCAAATTGATGTCTGAAGAGGTGCTCTCGTGGCTGGCTGGCTCATGCTCAGCGGCGCCATCGTGGCCGAGGTCTTCGCGACCGTGGCGCTCAAGGTCTCCGACGGGTTCAGCCGGTTCGTGCCCTCGGGGCTCGTCGTGGTCGGCTACCTCGTGTCCTTCTACCTGCTCGCGCGGATCCTGGCCAGGGGGATGAACCTCGGTGTCGTGTATGCCGTGTGGTCGGCTGTCGGGGTCGCGCTCATCGTCCTCGTCGACATCCTCTTCTTCGGTGAGCGCCTGAGCCCCCTGCAGGTGGGCGGCCTCCTCCTGGTCGTCCTCGGCGTCGCGGCGCTCGAGCTCGGCGGCACGACGGCGTGAGCAGCCCGGAGGTCGACGGGCGGCGGGCCCGGGGCGAGCGGACCCGGCATGCCCTCATGGAGGCGACGCTGCGGGTCGTCGCCGCAGACGGGATCGGTGCCGTGACGCACCGGCGGGTCTGCCAGGAGGCCGGCCAGCCCGCCAGCTCGGCGGCCTACCACTTCCCGTCCATCACCGACCTGCTCGAGGCGGCACTGCTGGCCGCCGACGAGCGCAACTCGACAGAGCTGGCGCGCATCGAGGCCGCTGCCGACCCGGTCGCCGAGCTGGCGCGCTGGTTGGCCGACGACTTCGGCCCGGACCAGGCGGCGTGTCTCGCCGAGTACGAGCTCTACCTGCTGGCCGCTCGTACCCCGGCGTTGCGCCCGGCGGCCACCCGGTGGCTGACCGACCTGGGCTCGCTCGCGCAGGGATGGGGCGCCGACCCGCAGACGGTGCGAGTGGTCTGTGCCTATGTCGACGGCATGCTGATCCAGGGGCACGTGACCGGCCGGGCGCCGGCCGCGGTCGAGGTGGAGGCGGTGCTGCGAGGCCTGCTCGGGGCGGCCTGAGCCGCGACGAGGTCAGGTCCTGGGCCACGACGAGGTCGAGGTGCGGCCGGGCCGAGTCCCCTGGCCCTCAGAACCAGGTCGCGGCGATGCCGTGGCCGTGCGTCCAGGCAACCGCCTCTCCGTCGACGCCGAGGACGAAATCGAGGCCGGGACCGGGCGATCCGGGCGCGGAGGCCGTGACCCGTGGCAGCACCTGCAGACCCTCGTTGCTCACCCAGTGACACGCACCAGCGGCGACGAGCTCCGTCATACGGTCCTGGAACGCCTCGCGCTCGGGCGCCTCGAGGTAGGCGAGCACGGCCGTGTGGAACACGATGACCGCCCCGTGCCGGGAGGCCCGGTCGAGCAGGGCGGGCAGGTCGGAGCGGAGGTCGCCGCGCACCACGACCGGGGGATCGTGGCGGGCGATGCGTACGCCCTGCGCCAACCGCGCGCGGCGGTCGTCCTGCTCCGGCCAGACCAACGTCTCCAACCAGGCGACCTGGTCGCGGTCGGCCAGGTCCACTGGATGCAGGTCGAGCCCACCGCGCCAGCCCACCGGGACTCCTCCCGTGGGGGCCGTGAAGCCGCCGGCCATGCGCGCCGCGAGCTCCGGCCGGGCGCCCCGCGCGGACGGGGCCGGGTCCCAGGTGAGGTCGCCGTCGGTCGCGCGGAAACGGTAGGCGTAGCGGTCGGGGTACAGGCACAACCCGGCGCTCGCGCCCACCTCGAGCAGTGCCAGCGGCCGGCCGGCGCCAGCGGCCAGCGCGGCAAAGACCGGTGCCAGCGTGGCGAGGCGGCCCGGCTCGTTGGTCTGGGTGGCGCGGGCCAGGATCGTCTCGCGGATCGCGCCGCGGTCCTGCAGCAGCGCGCGGCGCAGTCCGTCGTAGGGGCCCGGTGCGGCGACGCCGTGCCAACGCGCCGCGGCGAAGACGAGGTTGGGTTGCTGCTTGATCCTGGGGAGCTGCCGGATCCACGTCAGCACCTCCTGGTCGTCCGCCACAGCGCTCGCCCAGTCGTGGAAGCACGGTGACTCATCGCGCGCGTGCTGCGCGAAGGAGCGGTACTGCTCGACGAGGTCCTGCCAGAGCTCCATGTCGCCTCCTCTTCGTGCCTCGACCGCCCGGTCCGGCGTCGGCGCCCGGTTGCTGCGGCCGGAACGTGCAGCGACCTCTTCCCGTCCGAGGTGGCCCTCGCTCAGCCGGACGAGGGGGCCCCCGCCATCCCGGCCAGGCGGGTCAGGTTGCGGGTGGCCATGGTCACGGTCATCGGACCCACTCGGGGCACGAACACGGAGGCCACCGCACGGATCGAGTCGTCGAAGTTGCGGAACTGCGAGAAGTTCACGCAGATCGCGCCGGCCCTGATCTCCTCACCCGCGACGAGCCGGAACTCGCGGCTCGGCACGCCCGTGATCACCACCTCGGCGCGTGCGAGCGCCTCGGCGCGGGTCTCGTCGGAGTCGCGCACGGTGTGGGTGAGGTGGCGTCCGGCCGGCTCGAAGACCTGGGTGCCGTCCAGGTCGAGGGAGACCACCTCGGCGCCGTCGTTGGCCAGCATCGCGGCGAGGGGACGGCCCACGATGTCCGACCGGTTGATCACGCACGCCGTCACCCCGCTGAGCGGCAGCGGACCCGGCGCGGCGAGGCTCGCGATGCCTGCGGCGTCCAACAGCTTGAGGATCGCCAGCGGCGTGCAGGGCAGGATCGCCTTCTGGGTGTGGGCACCGTCCAGCCAGCGGAGGTTCTCGTAGAGGTTGCGGCTCCAGAAGCTGTGCATCCCCTCGATGTCCTTGCGCGGGTCGACGAGCTCGCGCAACCACCGGTCCTCCTCGGCACCCAGCAGCGGGTAGTAGAGGAAGATGCCGTGCACGTCCGGGTCGACGTTGGCTCGCTGGATGGCGGTGACGACCTCCTCCGGCGCGGGTTGGACCAGGTCGAACTTGATGCCCACCGACTCGGCGCCCTGGCGGGCATACCGGGCATAGGTCGCGGCCGGCCCGTCGGCCTGGGTGAGCAGCCCGACGATGCGCAGCGGCCGGCCCAGCGCCGCCACCCGCCCGCGCACCTCCTCGGCGAAGGAACGAGCCACCTCGGCCGGGTCCAGGACGCGGGCGCTCATGGGGTCCTCCTCGGGTCGACGACGGGCGTGCCGGACCTGTTCGGCTCGGGCGGCTGGTCGCGTCCCGCCTGCCCGGATCCGGCGAGCCACGCGTCGACCTCCGACAACAGGGCCTTCTGCAGGGCCACCGGGGCCCGCGACCCGCGGATCGAACCTCGTGCGAGGTCGGCCAGCTGCCCGTCGTCCAGTCCGTGGTCCACCCGCGCGCTCTCGTACTGCGCCTCGAGCCGGTTGCCGAACAGCAACGGGTCGTCGGCGCCGAGGGCGAGCCGAGCGCCGGCGTCGACCAGCTGCCGCAACGGCACCCGGGCGGCGGCGTCGTAGACCCCGAGCGCCACGTTGCTGCCCGGGCACAGCTCGAGCGTCACCTCGTCCTGCACGACGGTATCGAGGACTCGCGGGTCCTCGATGCTCCGCACCCCGTGCCCAAGCCGGTCCGGGGCGAGGAAGTGGAGCGTTTCGGCCACCGCGTCCGCCCCGAGGAGCTCGCCGGCGTGGGGCACGAGCGCCAGACCGGCCTTGCGGGCGATCGCAAACGCAGGGGCGAAGTCCGGTGTGTTGCCACGGCGTTCGTCGTTGCTGAGGCCGAAGCCGACGACTGTGCCCGGCCCCTCGCCGGCGTGCTTGGCGGCGAGACGCGCCAAGGTGCGCGCGTCCAGCGGATGGCGCATCCGGCTCGCCGCCACGATCACACCCACGCCCGTCCCCGTGGCCTCCGAGGCCGACCGGGCCTCGTCGAGGACGATCTCGAGGGCCGGAGTGATACCGCCGACGTGCGGGGCGTAGGAGGTCGGGTCGACCTGGATCTCCAGCCAGCGCGAGCCCTCGGCGGCGTCGTCCTCGGCCGCCTCGCGGACGATCCGCCGCATGTCCTGCTCGCCACGCACGCAGTGGCGGGCGGCGTCATACAGGCGTTGGAACCGGAACCACCCGCGCTCGTCCGTCGCCTTCAGCCGTGGCGGCCAGGAGGCGGTGAGCGAGTCCGGGAGCCGCATCGAGTGCCGGTCGGCCATGTCGAGCAGGGTGGGCAGTCGCATCGAACCGGTGAAGTGGAGGTGCAGGTGGGCCTTGGGCAGGGTCTGCACCGGGCGAGCCATGCCGTCAGTCTGCCATCCGGCCCCTGTCGCGCCCCGAGGTCGGGCCGGCCCGACGCGTTCAGCACGTCGCCGGGCAGGTGCAGCGCACCCGCTCACTGTGGCCACGGCCCCGACGGGCGCCACCCGACAGAATTTGCGCCCGTCGAGGTGAATGTGTTCGCCCCCCGGTTGCCCCGCGGATAGGTTGGGCGCATGGCGGCGATCGAGACGGGGGGCCTCACCAAGGCCTACCCTCGCGTCACCGCGCTCGACGGCCTCACCGTGACGATCGGGGACGGCGTGACCGGCCTGGTCGGGGCCAATGGCGCCGGCAAGTCCACCCTGATCAAGATCCTGCTCGGGCTGCTCCCCGCGACCAGCGGTGAAGCGCGGGTCCTCGGGTATGACGTGGCGGCCCAGGGGGCGCAGATCCGTGCCCTGGTCGGCTACATGCCCGAGCACGACTGCCTGCCCGCCGACGTGTCCGCCAGCGACTTCGTCGTGCACATGGCCCAGATGTCCGGCCTGCCCCACACCGCCGCCCGTGAGCGGGCTGCCGACGTCCTGCGCCACGTCGGCCTCGCCGAGGAGCGCTACCGCGTCATGGGCGGCTACTCCACCGGCATGAAGCAGCGCGCCAAGCTCGCCCAGGCCCTGGTGCACGACCCGCGGCTGGTCCTGCTCGACGAGCCGACCAACGGACTCGACCCCGCCGCGCGCGACGACATGCTCGAGCTCGTCCGCAGGATCGGCCACGACTTCGGCATCTCGGTGCTGGTCACCTCCCACCTGCTCGGTGAGCTCGAGCGGATCAGCGACCACGTGGTGGTCCTCGACGGTGGCCGGATGCTGCGGTCGTCCGCGACCTCCGAGTTCACCCAGTCCACCGGTCTCCTGCTCGTCGAGGTCTTCGGCAACCGGGCCGACCACGACCGGATGGGGCAGGCCCTCGTCGACGCCGGTCTGGCGGCTCGGCCGCACGGCGACCTCATCGAGGTGGAGGCCG
Source organism: Segeticoccus rhizosphaerae (assembly GCF_005222685.1). Taxonomy (NCBI): domain Bacteria; kingdom Bacillati; phylum Actinomycetota; class Actinomycetes; order Micrococcales; family Intrasporangiaceae; genus Segeticoccus; species Segeticoccus rhizosphaerae. Next base: position 77,580 of record NZ_SWMA01000005.1, on the reverse strand, counting down.
CAGACCCGGCTGTCCACGACGTCATCCGCGACCTAGCCTGCGATCTCGAGCTCGGCCTGGTGCGCATGCAGCAGCACCACCGCCGCATCGAGGACGTCTTCAAGGAAGGGGAGGCCGGCAGTGTCCAGCCCGTCTGACCCGAGGGTGGCGCCACCGCGCGGCGTCATCCATGACATCGGTTACCGGCCGTATGCCGGTCCGCGCCTGGGGGAGGGGCAGGTCGCCTTCTCGTTGTTCCTGACCGGGCTGCGCAACTGCTTCGGCCTCGGGCGCTCGGGCAAGTCGAAGGTGCTCCCGCTGCTCCTGCTGGTGCTCATGGTCCTGCCGGCGCTGATCCTCGTCGCCGTCATGGTCCAGCTCAAGATGGACCAGCAGCTACTGCCGTATGCGCGCTACGCGATGGTCACCCAGTTGCTCGTCTCGGTGTTCGTCGCGGCGCAGGCGCCGGCGCTGATCTCACGCGACCTGCGCTTCCGGACCATCACCTTGTACCTGGCTCGGCCCCTGCGCCGCAGCACCTACGTGCTGGTGCGGCTCGCCTCGCTGACGGCCGCCGTATTCATCCTGCTGGTCGCACCCCTGCTCGTGCTGCTGCTCGGCGGGCTGCTGGCCGACCTGTCCGTCTGGGGACAGGTGCGCGGCTTCCTCGAGGCCACCGCGGCCGTGCTGGTCCTCGCCGCGGTCCTCGCCTGCCTGTCCGCGCTGGTCTCGGCGGTCACCACCAAACGTGGCATCGCGGTGGCGGCCGTGATCGTCGTGCTGCTGGTCAGCTACACCGTGGTGAGCGCGATCCAGGGCATCTCCGTCGACCAGGGCAACGACACCCTCGGACAGGCCGTCGGGCTGTTCTCCCCGTTCACTCTCATCGACGGCCTCCAGCACTGGGTCTTCAACGCACCGCCGTCGACGCCGGCACCGCCCGAAGGCACCGGCATCGGCGTGGTCTTCCTGATCGTGACCGTCCTCGTGCTGGCCGGGTCGGTCACGGCCATGCTGTTGCGCTACCGGAAGGCGGTGTCCGTGTGAGGGGCGACGACCAGCGGCGACAGTTCGGCGGAGCGACTCTGCCGCCGAGGAGCCGCGACGAGGAGAACCCGTGAGCGTGATCGCGCTGGAGAACGTCTCCCGCTGGTACCACAACGTCGTGGCCGTCAACGACGTCTCGATGACCATCGGGCCCGGCGTCACCGGTCTGCTCGGCCCCAACGGCGCCGGCAAGTCGACGCTGATCTCGCTGATGTCCGGCTTCCTCGCGCCCTCGGCCGGGTCGGTCACCTTGGACGGGAAGCGGCTGTGGCGCAACCCGGAGATCTATCGCGTCATCGGCCTGGTGCCCGAGCGCGAGGCGCTGTTCGACTACCTCACGGGCCGGCAGTTCGTCACGGCCAACGCCGAGCTGCACCGGCTGCCCGACCCCGGAGCAGCCGCGCACCACGCGCTCGCCGTGGTGGAGATGACCGACGCGCAGGACAGGGCCATCTCCACCTACTCCAAGGGCATGCGCCAGCGGGTCAAGATGGCCTCGGCGCTCGTGCACGACCCGGCCGTGCTGCTCCTCGACGAGCCGTTCAACGGGATGGACCCCCGTCAGCGGATGCACCTGATGGAGCTGCTGAGGCGGATGGGGGCGGAGGGCCGCACGGTGCTGTTCAGCTCGCACATCCTCGAGGAGGTCGAGCAGGTGGCACGCCAGATCGAGGTTGTCGTCGCGGGCCGGCACGCCGCATCCGGTGACTTCGGCGCGATCCGCCGGCTGATGACCGATCGGCCCAACCGCTACGTCCTGCGCAGCAGCGACGACAGGGCGCTGGCGTCCGCGCTCCTGACCGATCCGTCGGTCCGCGGCGCCACCCTACGCACCCAGGGTGGTCTCGATGTCGAGGCGAGCGACTTCGGCCGCTTCGCCCAGGTGCTGCCGCGGCTCGCCCGTGACCACTCCGTCCGCCTGCTCGAGGTCGCGCCGACCGACGAGTCGCTCGAGAGCGTCTTCGCCTACCTGGTGTCCTCGTGAACGCCACCATCGTCCGCCTCGGCGTGCGTGCGGTGCTCGGCCGCCGGCGCGGCATCATGCTGTTCATCCTGCCGGTGATCCTCATCCTGCTGGCCTTTGTGGTGCGCGCGCTCGCCGGCGAGGGGACCGACACCGCGGGCCACCTCCTGCCCCCGCTCGGGCTCCACGTCCTGTTGCCGCTGGTCGCGCTGATCGCCGCCTCGAGCGTCCTGGCCCCCGAGATCGACGACGGCTCGATCGTCTACCTGCTCGCCAAGCCGATCTCCCGGTTCACCATCACCTCCAGCAAGCTGGTGGTGGCGCTCGGGTGCACCGTCGTGTTCGCGGTCGTGCCGATCCTGATCGCCGGACTCATCCTCGCCACCGGCACACCGCTGCTGGCGGTGGCCTACGCGGTCGGCGCGCTGGTGGCGGGCACGGCATACGCGGCGCTGTTTACCTGGCTGTCCGCGTTGACCCGCCACGCCGTGGTCATCGGGCTGATCTACGTGTTGCTCTGGGAGGGCCTGATCGGTGGCCTCGTGAGCGGCGTGCGGTGGGTCAGCATCAGCTGGTGGGCCAGCGCGATCGCCGAGGCCGTCGATGACCGGCTGCGGCTGGTCTCGCCCGACCTGGGACTGCCGTATGCCGTGATCGCCTCGGTGATCGTCGTGGCCGGGTTCGTCCTGCTGGCGGCCCGCCGGCTGCAGGGCTTCAACCTCACGGGCGACGAGTAGACCGGTCCGGATCCGCGTCGCCGTCGATGGTGTGCATGGCCGCTTCCTCGGCCGAGGCGGAGCCGCCCGCGATTCCTTCGTCCTCGGCGTAGAGCTCGGAGTCCTCGTCCTCGTGGGCGCCCTCGTCGGGAGCCATCAGCCGTCCGGTGCGCTCGTCGCCCACCTCGTCGTCGCCGAGGAAGTCGTCGTCGGCGGCGATCGAGTCGGGGTCGTCGCCCCCGAGACGGTCCTCATCGAGCCCGCTCTCGTTGTCCGGCGCGCCGTAGGCCGAGTCGGGGTCGGGCACCTCCTGGGCGATCCGCTGCTCCAGGGTCTCGCCCCGCTCCTGCTCCGCGGCGGTGGTGCCGAAGCGGTCCACCCCGCGCGGCTGCTCGGGTGGCGAGTAGCCCTCGTCGAGGGCGTCATCGACGCCACGGTCGACGAGCGTGTCCTCCTCCGACAGCTGGTCCTCGTCGTCGAGGCTGAAGCTGCCCATGGCCTCCGCGCCGGTGTCCTCGTGATCAGTCATGCGCGCCCCCTGTGGTCGCTCCTCATGCTGCGACTCTAGGCCGACAGGCGCCGTGAGGCATCCCCAGCGGCCTACTTCGCCTCGCCCAGCAGCCGCTGGATCCGGCCGACCCCCTCCTCGAGGTCCGCGTCACCGAGCGCGTAGGACAGACGCAGGTAGCCGCTGGGCCCGAAGGCCTCACCCGGGACGACCGCGACCTCGGCCTCCTCGAGGATCAGTTCGGCCAGCTCCACCGAGGTCTTGGGTGTCCGGCCGCGAATGGTCCGACCGAGCACACCCTTGACCGAGGGATAGGCGTAGAACGCGCCCTCGGGTGTCGGGCACTCGACACCGTCGATCTCGTTCAGCATCGACACGATGGTCCGGCGGCGCCGGTCGAAGGCGGTCCTCATCTGCGTGACCGCCTCGAGCGAGCCGGACAGCGCCGCGACGGCGGCGCGCTGCGACACGTTCGCCACGTTGGAGGTGGCGTGCGACTGCAGGTTGGTCGCGGCCTTGACCACATCCTTGGGCCCGATCATCCAGCCGACCCGCCAGCCGGTCATGGCGTAGGTCTTCGCCACCCCGTTGAGCACGACGCACGTGTCGACCAGCTCCGGGACCTCGACGGGCATCGAGGCCAGGGGGACACCGTCATACCGCAGGTGCTCGTAGATCTCGTCGGTGACCACCCACACGCCGTGCTCGTGCGCCCACCGGCCGATGGCGCGCACCTGATCGGGGGTGTAGACCGCACCGGTCGGGTTGGCGGGGGAGTTGAACAGCAGCACCTTGGTGTGGTCGGTGCGCGCCGACTCGAGCTGGTCGACGGTGACGCGATAGCCCTGGGTCTCGTCGGCGAAGACCTCGACCGGCTCGCCGCCGGCCAGCCGGATGGCCTCGGGGTAGGTGGTCCAGTAGGGCGCGAGCAGCAGCACCTCGTCGCCGGGGTCGAGCAGCGCGGCGAAGGTGTTGTAGACGGCCTGCTTGCCGCCGTTGGTGACCAGCACGTTCTCGGGCGCGCACGCGAAACCGCTGTCTCGCTCGGTCTTGGCCACGATGGCCGCCTTGAGGTCGGGCAGCCCACCGGCCGGCGTGTAGCGGTGGTTGGCCGGGTCCTGCGCGGCGGCGACGGCGGCGGCGACGACGTAGTCGGGTGTCGGGAAATCCGGCTCGCCGGCACCGAACCCGATGACCGGCCGGCCGGCGGCCTTGAGCGCCTTGGCCTTGGCGTCGACGGCGAGCGTCGCGGACTCGGCGATGGAGCCGATCCGGTGGGAGACGCGGGGGAGCGGGGGGCGGGGCTGGGAAGACGTCACGTCCTTCAGGATGACAGAAGGCCGGTATGCCGTGTGCTCGCCGTCCGTTCCTCGGTCGCCCGGGGTGGCCGGCGCGGGCCCGGGTCCCGGGTTCGCCATCGGCGCACCGTCTCGCGTACACTCGCACCTCGGGTGGTTGACGACAACCATGCTGACGCATGCCCGTCGCCGGTCGCCTGCACGAACACAGCGCACGAGCACGACGCACCTGCATGACCCAGCAGCACCCTTAGGGCAGTGGCTCAATTGGTAGAGCACCGGTCTCCAAAACCGGCGGTTGGGGGTTCGAGTCCCTCCTGCCCTGCGTAGTGATTTGGACGACGCACCGCAGTTGGACGACGTCGTGAGTTGGATGACACCGCGCGGACGCGGTGCCGGTGGCAGCCGCCACCGGCAGCGTGACCGCAGCCAGAGATGAGGAACTGTGACCGAAACGAGCACGGCAGGTGCCCGTGGCTCCGGTCGTTCGCCGTCGATGCCGCCCCGGCGCAACCCGGTGAGCCGGATGTTCGCGGCGATCAGCCTCTTCATTGCGCAGATCCTCGACGAGTTGCGCAAGGTGGTGCGGCCCACGCGGCAGGAGCTCACGACCTACACCACGGTCGTGATCGTCTTCGTGGGCGCGATGATGGCCTACGTGTTCGGTCTCGACCAGATCTTCGTACGCGTGGTGAGCTTCGTGTTCGGCAGCGGCGGCGGCTGACCTGGCCGTCCGCGATGCCCGTGGCGGCGGTGTCCGCCGCGCGCGGCGTCACCGCGCCCGGCGCAGTGCTACGAGTGACCGTGCCGTCGCAGTAGTGACAACAGATGAGTTCCGCAGACTTCAGCAGTGAGGAAGCAGGTCATGTCCGAGCAATGGACCGCCGACGCCGAGAGCGCCGAGAGCACCACGGAGACCGCCGCACCCCAGGTGCCGGCCGAGCCCGAGGTTCCCGAGGCGGCTGACGCGCCCGCGACCGAGGAAGCCGCAACGGGGGTCGAGGACACCGTGGGGGATGTGCCGGCGCCCGACGCCGACGCCGCGCCCGACGCCGACACCGCCCCCGACGGGGAGGACGTCACTGCGGCCGAGGGCGAGGACGCGACTGCCGCCGAGGGCGAGAGCGAGGACGCGACTGCTGCCGAGGGCGAGGACGCGACTGCCGCCGAGCCGGAGCAGGACCCGCTCGAGGCCTTCAAGGACGAGCTGCGCAGCCAGTTCGGTGAGTGGTACGTCATCCACTCCTACGCGGGCTACGAGAAGCGGGTCAAGACCAACCTCGAGACGCGCGCCACCAGCCTGAACATGGAGGACTACATCTTCCAGGTCGAGGTGCCGACCGAGGACGTCACCGAGATCAAGAATGGGCAGCGCAAGCAGATCACCCGGGTGCGGATGCCCGGCTACGTGCTGGTCCGGATGGACCTCACCGACGAGAGCTGGGGTGCGGTGCGGCACACGCCGGGTGTGACCGGCTTCGTCGGCCACACCCACCAGCCGGTGCCGCTCAGCCTCGACGAGGTCGTCACCATGCTCGCGCCGCAGTTCGAGTCCAAGGACCTGGCGACCGGCGAGGTCGCGGCCGGCAGCAAGCAGGCCGAGGTCAAGGTCGTCGACTTCGAGGTCGGCGAGTCCGTCACGGTCATGGAGGGCCCGTTCGAGACCCTGCCCGCCACCATCTCCGAGATCAACCCCGAGAGCCAGAAGCTCAAGGTGCTGGTCTCGATCTTCGGCCGCGAGACCCCCGTCGAGCTGTCGTTCAACCAGGTCGCCAAGATCTAGACGCACGGGGGGCTCGACCCCCTGTGCGCCCCCGACTGCGAGGCGTTCGCCTCGCGCACAACTGAATACTCCTACCCTGAACCGCTCGCCCCGTTCGCGGTTCGGATGCAACCGGGTCATCGCCCATGGCGTCGGCCCATCACCGAAAGAGGAATCGCATGCCCCCCAAGAGCAAGAAGGTCTCCGGCTTCATCAAGCTGCAGATCCAGGCCGGCCAGGCCACGCCCGCACCGCCCGTCGGTCCGGCGCTCGGTCAGCACGGCGTCAACATCATGGAGTTCGTCAAGGCCTACAATGCCGCGACGGAGTCCCAGCGTGGCAACGTCATCCCGGTGGAGATCACGGTCTTCGAGGACCGCTCGTTCACCTTCATCACCAAGACGCCGCCCGCGGCCGAGCTGATCAAGAAGGCCGCCGGCGTGGCCAAGGGTTCCGGTGAGCCGAACAAGACCAAGGTCGCCAAGCTCACCGCGGCACAGGTCCGCGAGATCGCTGAGCAGAAGATGGCCGACCTCAACGCCAACGACCTCGACCAGGCGAGCAAGATCATCGCCGGCACCGCACGCTCGATGGGCATCACCACCGAGCTCTGACCGACAGACCCGGTACGCCGCCCGCCCAGGCTCGTGCTCACTCCGGGCCGCATTGCTCCGCCGGGACCGGTTCTCGAGGACGCAAGAGCGGCCCGAGGTGAGCAAAGCAGCCGCCGGTGAGCACACGGCATACTGAACATCCGTGGGAGGGCCAGCGCTGGCCCGCACCACAGCTCCACCCATCCAGCAGGATCAGTTTCAAGGAGAAGCAGTGAAGCGCAGCAAGGCCTACCGCGCCGCAGCGGACAAGATCCAGGAGGACCGGCTCTACTCGCCCCGCGAGGCCGTGCACCTGGCCAAGGAGACCTCCACCACCAAGTACGACGCGACCGTCGAGGTCGCCATGCGCCTCGGGGTCGACCCCCGCAAGGCCGACCAGATGGTGCGTGGCACCGTCAACCTGCCCAACGGCACGGGCAAGACCGCCCGGGTCCTGGTGTTCGCCACCGGTGACCGCGCCGCCCAGGCGACCGCTGCCGGTGCCGACTTCGTCGGTTCCGACGACATGCTCGAGAAGGTGCAGGGTGGCTGGCTCGACTTCGACGCCGTCGTCGCCACGCCCGACCTGATGGGCAAGGTCGGCCGGCTCGGCAAGGTGCTGGGCCCCCGCGGCCTGATGCCCAACCCGAAGACCGGCACCGTGACCATGGACGTGGCCAAGGCCGTGTCCGACATCAAGGGTGGCAAGATCGAGTTCCGGCTCGACAAGCACGCCAACCTGCACTTCATCATCGGCAAGACCTCGTTCAGCGAGGACAAGCTGTTCGAGAACTACACGGCGGCGCTCGACGAGGTGCTGCGGCTCAAGCCGTCGTCCTCGAAGGGCCGCTACATCGAGAAGGCCACCGTGAGCACCACCATGGGGCCCGGCATCCCGATCGACGCGACCCGCACCCGCGTGGTCGACGACGTCGCCAGCTGACCCAGCCCACGAGAGCCCGCCACCCTTATTGGGGAGGCGGGCTCTCGCCCGTTCCGGGCTGTGGCGGACGACGATTTGGTCGCCGCGTCACCGGGCCCGTAGGATGACGACACCAAAGACCGCCGGTCGACCCTGCGCGCGAGTGCACGGGCCCGAAGGTCCCGCCGAAGGCGGGCGACCAGCGCAGGTGAGCAGCACGTGGCATACCCGTTCGTATGCCGTGAGCCCCGCGCCCTGCGCCGGGGCTCTCGTCGTCTCCAGGGCCTTCACACCGGCACTCACCCGGAAGGAGGCCCCATGGCAAAGCCCGAGAAGCAGGCTGCCATCGCCGAGCTGGCGGACAAGTTCCGTAGCTCGGATGCGGCCGTGCTCACGGAGTACCGCGGCTTGTCCGTGGCGCAGCTGACCTCGCTGCGCACCTCCATTCGCGAGCACGCAACCTACGCCGTGGTGAAGAACACGCTCACCGAGATCGCCGCGAAGGAAGCCGGAGTCACGGCTTTCGACGGACACCTCCAGGGCCCCTCGGCCATCGCCTTCATCACCGGTGACCCGGTCGAGGCGGCCAAGGGCCTGCGTGACTTCGCCAAGGCCAACCCCCACCTCGTGATCAAGGCTGGCGTCCTCGACGGCAAGCCCCTGTCTCCCGAGGAGCTCACCCAGCTCGCGGACCTCGAGTCCCGCGAGGTGCTGCTGGCCAAGCTGGCCGGCGCCATGAAGGCGTCGCTCAGCCAGGCGGCATCCCTGTTCGCCGCGCCCTTGTCGCAGACGGCCCGTGTGGTCGAGGCTCTGCGTGCCAAGGTCGAGGCGGAGGGGGCGGCGGTCCCCGAGACCGCGAACGAGGCGGACTCGACCGAGCCCGCCGAGAGCACCACCACGGACGAGGCGGCTTCGGTCCAGGCCGACGCCTCTGCCACCCCAGACGTCGCCGCGGGTGGCGACGAGAGCTGACGCGCTCCGCGCCAGCTTCCACACCAGATCACGCCACTCACGGCAAGAACAGAAAGGACGCCATCATGGCGAAGCTCAGCACTGACGAGCTCCTCGAGGCTTTCAAGGAAATGACCCTGATCGAGCTCTCCGAGTTCGTGAAGCAGTTCGAGGAGACCTTCGATGTCACCGCTGCTGCCCCGGTTGCCGTCGCGGCCGCCGGTGCCCCGGCTGCCGGTGGCGGCGACGCCGCCGCCGCGGAGGAGAAGGACGAGTTCGACGTCATCCTCGAGGCCGCGGGCGACAAGAAGATCCAGGTCATCAAGGAGGTGCGGTCCCTCACGAGCCTCGGCCTGAAGGAGGCCAAGGACCTCGTCGACGGCGCCCCGAAGCCGGTCCTCGAGGCCGCCGCCAAGGACGTCGCGGAGAAGGCCAAGGCCGCCCTCGAGGGCGCCGGCGCCACCGTCACCCTCAAGTGACCCCTTCCCGGGCGGCGGCCCGCGGCTGAGGCCGCGCCACACCCGCGCGGGAGAGCCGCAAGGCGGGAGAGACCACACGGTCTCTCCCGCCTTCGTCGTTCCCGGACGGGGCCGGCTGCCGCCGGAGAAGAAGGCCGTATGACGTGCCCTCGTCGCCCGCGAGGGGCCGCCGACCCGCCGCCGAGCCAATCTCGTGGGGCGTTTCGTCTTGACGCGGGGGCCTCGGGGCGTCACCATCGTCGCAAGAGATGACGAGGTCAGGCGTGCGGAGAGGTGACTGCCGGACAGGCAGTTGGACTTGTCTGCCCTGATGCGGGTATGCTATCGCTTTGCGCTGCCTTGACGTCTCCTCCACCTCCTCCGCGCCGCCGTTCGTGCCCCTTGGGCGCGCCCTGTGGACACGACAGGATGCATGGTTGAGCCGCCGGGCTCCCGCGCACGACTTGCCGCATTGACTTCAGGCCCGTGGAAGGACCCTCCTTGGCTGCCTCGCGTACCGCGACCCAGACTGTGTCCACTGCTCGTACGGCTTCTGGCCGTCTCTCCTTCGCGAAGATTCGCGAACCTCTCGAAGTTCCTGACCTGCTGGCCCTCCAGACCGAGAGCTTTGACTGGCTCCTCGGCAACGAGCGTTGGCAGGCACGGATCGCGGCCGCCAAGGCCGAGGGCCGTGTGGACGTCCCCGACCGATCCGGCCTCGAGGAGATCTTCGAGGAGATCTCCCCGATCGAGGACTTCTCCGGATCGATGTCGCTGTCGTTCCGCGACCACCGCTTCGAGGAGAAGAAGTACTCCATCGAGGAGTGCAAAGAGCGGGACATGACTTACTCCGCTCCGCTGTTCGTCACGGCGGAGTTCATGAACACCACCACCGGTGAGATCAAGAGCCAGACGGTCTTCATGGGCGACTTCCCGCTCATGACCGACCGCGGCACCTTCGTGATCAACGGCACCGAGCGTGTGGTCGTCTCCCAGCTGGTGCGTAGCCCCGGCGTCTACTTCGAGCGCAGCCTGGACAAGACCTCCGACAAGGACGTCTACACCGCAAAGGTCATCCCCAGCCGCGGTGCCTGGCTCGAGTTCGAGGTCGACAAGCGCGACATGGTCGGCGTGCGCGTCGACCGCAAGCGCAAGCAGTCGGTGACCGTGCTGCTCAAGGCCCTCGGCTGGACCGAGGCGCAGATCCTGGAGGAGTTCGGCGACTACGAGTCGATCCGCCAGACCCTGGAGAAGGACCACACGGCCGACCAGGACGAGGCGCTGCTCGACATCTACCGCAAGCTGCGCCCGGGCGAGCCGCCGACCCGTGAGGCCGCCCAGACGCTGCTGGACAACCTCTACTTCAACCCCAAGCGCTACGACCTGGCCAAGGTCGGCCGCTACAAGATCAACAAGAAGCTCGGCATCGAGGCGCCGCTGGCGGAGTCCGTGCTGTCGCTCGACGACATCGTCGCCACGATCCGCTACATCGTCGCGCTGCACGCCGGTGAGACGACCATGGCCGGTCGGCGCGACGGCAAGGACGTCGACGTGCGGGTCGAGGTCGACGACATCGACCACTTCGGCAACCGCCGTCTGCGCAACGTCGGCGAGCTCATCCAGAACCAGGTCCGCACGGGCCTGTCCCGGATGGAGCGCGTCGTCCGCGAGCGGATGACCACCCAGGACGTCGAGGCCATCACGCCGCAGACCCTGATCAACATCCGGCCGGTCGTCGCCTCCATCAAGGAGTTCTTCGGCACCAGCCAGCTGTCGCAGTTCATGGACCAGAACAACCCGCTCGCGGGTCTGACCCACAAGCGCCGCCTGTCGGCGCTGGGCCCGGGCGGTCTGTCCCGTGACCGCGCCGGCATGGAGGTCCGTGACGTCCACCCGAGCCACTACGGCCGGATGTGCCCGATCGAGACCCCGGAAGGCCCGAACATCGGCCTGATCGGCTCGCTCGCCTCCTACGGACGGATCAACCCGTTCGGCTTCGTCGAGACCCCTTACCGCAAGGTGGTCAAGGGCCAGGTCACCGACGACGTCGACTACCTGTCCGCCGACGAGGAGGACGAGTTCGTCATCGCGCAGGCCAACGCGCCCCTGACCGCGGAAGGCCACTTCGCCGAGGAGCGGGTCATGGTCCGCACCAAGGGTGGAGAGGTCGCCGACATCCCGGCGGAGGACGTCGACTACATGGACGTCTCGGCCCGGCAGATGGTCTCGGCGGCGACCGCGCTGATCCCGTTCCTCGAGCACGACGACGCCAACCGTGCGCTCATGGGCGCCAACATGCAGCGTCAGGCCGTGCCGCTGGTGCAGTCCGAGGCCCCCCTCGTCGGCACCGGCATCGAGTACCGCGCGGCGCTCGACTCCGGCGACGTCGTGCGCTCGGAGAAGCCCGGCGTGGTGCAGGAGGTGTCCGCGGACACCGTCACGGTGGCCGCCGACGACGGCACCTACCAGACCTACCGCATCGCCAAGTTCACCCGCTCCAACCAGGGCACCAGCTACAACCAGCGGGTCATGGTGGACGAGGGTGACCGGCTCGAGGCCGGCGGCGTGATCGCCGACGGTCCCGCGACCGACGGCGGCGAGATGGCCCTGGGCAAGAACCTGCTCGTGGCGTTCATGCCCTGGGAAGGGCACAACTACGAGGACGCGATCATCCTGTCGCAGCGCCTCGTGCAGGACGACGTGCTCTCCTCGATCCACATCGAGGAGCACGAGATCGACGCCCGTGACACCAAGCTGGGCCCCGAGGAGATCACCCGGGACATCCCGAACGTCTCCGAGGAGGTCCTGGCCGACCTCGACGACCGCGGCATCATCCGCATCGGCGCCGAGGTCCGTGACGGCGACCTGCTGGTCGGCAAGGTCACGCCCAAGGGCGAGACCGAGCTGACCCCCGAGGAGCGCCTGCTGCGCGCGATCTTCGGTGAGAAGGCCCGTGAGGTCCGCGACACCTCGATGAAGGTCCCGCACGGCGAGACCGGCACGGTCATCGGCGTCAAGGTCTTCGACCGCGAGGAGGGCGACGAGCTCCCGCCCGGCGTCAACCAGCTGGTGCGCGTCTACACCGCCAACAAGCGCAAGATCACCGACGGCGACAAGCTCGCCGGCCGCCACGGCAACAAGGGCGTCATCTCCAAGATCCTGCCGGTCGAGGACATGCCGTTCCTCGACGACGGCACGCCGGTCGACATCGTGCTCAACCCGCTCGGTGTGCCGGGCCGGATGAACGTCGGCCAGATCCTCGAGATCCACCTCGGCTGGGCGGCGTCGCGCGGCTGGCAGATCGAGGGCGATCCCGACTGGGCGTCGATGATCCCGCAGGACGCTCGCTCGGCCGAGCCGGGCACCCGCGTCGCCTCACCGGTGTTCGACGGTGCCCGCGAGCACGAGATCACCGGCCTGCTGGAGTCGACGACCCCGACCCGGGACGGCCAGCGACTGGTCGGCGAGTCGGGCAAGACCCGGCTGTTCGACGGCCGCTCCGGCGAGCCGTTCCCGGACCCGGTGTCGGTGGGCTACATGTACATCCTCAAGCTGCACCACCTGGTCGACGACAAGATCCACGCGCGCTCGACCGGTCCCTACTCGATGATCACCCAGCAGCCGCTCGGCGGTAAGGCCCAGTTCGGTGGCCAGCGCTTCGGTGAGATGGAGGTCTGGGCACTCGAGGCCTACGGCGCGGCCTACGCGCTGCAGGAGCTGCTGACGATCAAGTCGGACGACGTGACCGGACGGGTCAAGGTCTACGAGGCGATCGTCAAGGGCGAGAACATCCCCGAGCCCGGCATCCCCGAGTCGTTCAAGGTGCTCATCAAGGAGATGCAGTCGCTGTGCCTCAACGTCGAGGTGCTCTCCAGCGACGGCACGTCCATCGACATGAGGGACTCCGACGACGAGGTCTTCCGCGCTGCGGAGGAGCTCGGCATCGACCTGTCGCGGCGTGAGCCCAGCTCGGTTGAAGAGGTCTGAGGTCTACGACCCCTGCAACCCACGAACTCAACTTTCACGGCATACGAAAGTAAGGAAGCACGCAGTGCTGGACGTTAACTTCTTCGACGAGTTGCGCATCGGACTCGCCACCGCCGACGACATCCGCGAGTGGAGTCACGGCGAGGTCAAGAAGCCTGAGACCATCAACTACCGCACCCTCAAGCCGGAGAAGGACGGGCTCTTCTGCGAGAAGATCTTCGGCCCCACCCGCGACTGGGAGTGCTACTGCGGCAAGTACAAGCGGGTCCGCTTCAAGGGCATCATCTGTGAGCGGTGCGGCGTCGAGGTCACCCGCGCCAAGGTGCGTCGTGAGCGGATGGGCCACATCGAGCTGGCCGCGCCGGTCACCCACATCTGGTACTTCAAGGGTGTGCCGAGCCGGCTCGGCTACCTGCTCGACCTGGCTCCGAAGGACCTCGAGAAGGTCATCTACTTCGCGGCCTACATGATCACGTCCGTCGACGAGGAGGGGCGCCACCGCGACCTGCCCTCGCTCGAGGCGCAGATCGAGGCCGAGAAGAAGGAGCACGAGAACCGCCGCGACGTCGACGTCGACACCCGCGCCAAGAAGCTCGAGGCCGACCTGGCCGCGCTCGAGGCCGAGGGTGCCAAGGCCGACGCCCGCCGCAAGGTGCGCGAGAGCGCCGAGCGCGAGATGAACCAGATCCGCAAGCGCGCCGACCAGCAGGTCGAGCGGCTCGAGCAGGTCTGGGACCGGTTCAAGAACCTCAAGGTTCAGGACCTCGAGGGCGACGAGATCCTCTACCGCGAGATGCGCGACCGGTTCGGCCTCTACTTCGAGGGCGGCATGGGCGCGGCAGCGCTGCAGAAGCGGCTCGAGACCTTCGACCTGGACGCCGAGGCTGCCTCGCTGCGCGAGATCATCACGACCGGCAAGGGCCAGAAGAAGACCCGTGCCATCAAGCGGCTCAAGGTCGTGACGGCGTTCCAGACGACCACCAACAACCCCATGGGCATGGTGCTCGACTGCGTGCCGGTCATCCCGCCGGACCTGCGCCCGATGGTGCAGCTCGACGGTGGCCGCTTCGCCACCTCGGACCTCAACGACCTCTACCGGCGCGTGATCAACCGCAACAACCGGCTCAAGCGACTGCTCGACCTGGGTGCTCCGGAGATCATCGTCAACAACGAAAAGCGGATGCTGCAGGAGGCCGTGGACGCGCTGTTCGACAACGGCCGCCGCGGTCGTCCGGTCACCGGGCCGGGCAACCGGCCGCTGAAGTCGCTGTCCGACATGCTCAAGGGCAAGCAGGGCCGGTTCCGCCAGAACCTGCTCGGCAAGCGCGTCGACTACTCCGGCCGCAGCGTCATCGTGGTCGGCCCGCAGCTCAAGCTGCACCAGTGCGGCCTGCCCAAGCAGATGGCGCTCGAGCTGTTCAAGCCGTTCGTGATGAAGCGTCTGGTCGACCTCGACCACGCGCAGAACATCAAGTCGGCCAAGCGGATGGTCGAGCGGGCCCGTCCCGTCGTCTGGGACGTGCTCGAAGAGGTCATCACCGAGCACCCGGTGCTGCTGAACCGCGCACCCACGCTGCACCGCCTCGGCATCCAGGCCTTCGAGCCGCAGCTGGTCGAGGGCAAGGCCATCCAGATCCACCCGCTCGTCTGCTCGGCCTTCAACGCCGACTTCGACGGTGACCAGATGGCCGTGCACGTGCCGCTGTCCGCGGAGGCGCAGGCCGAGGCCCGGATCCTGATGCTCTCGAGCAACAACATCCTCAAGCCGGCCGACGGTCGTCCGGTGACCATGCCCACCCAGGACATGATCATCGGCCTGTTCCACCTGACCTCGGTCAAGGAGAACGGCGTCGGCACCGGTCGGGCGTTCTCGTCGGTCAGCGAGGCCCGTATGGCCTTCGACGCCGGCGAGCTCGACCTCGGCGCGGTCGCCAAGATCCGCCTCGAGGACGTCGTCCCGATCCCCGGCACCGAGCTGCCCGAGGGCCTCGAGCCCGACGAGAACGGCGCCGTGCCGTCGCTGATCGTCGAGACGACCCTGGGCCGTGCGCTGTTCAACGTCACGCTGCCGATGGACTACCCGTTCATCGACGAGACCGTCGACAAGAAGCGGCTCTCGCGCATCGTCAACGACCTCGCCGAGCGCTACACCAAGGTGCAGGTCGCCGCGTCCCTGGACGCCCTCAAGGAGGCCGGTTTCCACTGGGCCACCCGCTCCGGCACGACCGTCGCGATCTCGGACGTGGTGACCCCGCCGCGCAAGACCGAGATCCTCGAGGCGTATGACGCCAAGGCCGCCAAGGTCCAGGCGCAGTACGAGCGCGGTCTGATCACCGACGACGAGCGCCGTCAGGAGCTCATCGAGATCTGGACGCAGGCCACCAACGAGGTCGCCAAGGAGATGGAGGACAACCTCCCGCACGACAACACCATCTTCCGCATGGTGTCCTCGGGTGCCCGAGGCAACTGGTTCCAGCTGCGGCAGATCGCCGGTATGCGCGGTCTGATGGCCAACCCGAAGGGCGAGATCATCCCGCGCCCGATCAAGGCCAACTTCCGTGAGGGTCTGTCCGTGGGTGAGTTCTTCATCTCTACGCACGGCGCCCGCAAGGGCCTGGCGGACACCGCGCTGCGGACCGCCGACTCGGGTTACCTGACCCGGCGGCTGGTCGACGTCAGCCAGGACGTCATCATCCGTGAGGAGGACTGCGGCACCGAGCGTGGCGTCGTCCTGCCGATCGCGCAGAAGAACGCCCGCGGCGAGCTCGTCGAGCACGAGGACGTCGAGACCAGCGTGTATGCGCGCACCCTCGCCGAGGACGTCGTGCAGGACGGGGAGGTGCTCGCCGAGGCGGGCATGGACCTCGGTGACGTGGTCATCGACGCCCTGGTCGCGCACGGTGTGGAGAAGGTCCGGGTCCGTTCGGTGCTCACCTGTGAGTCCCGTGTCGGCACCTGCGCCCACTGCTACGGCCGTTCGCTGGCCACCGGCAAGATGGTCGACATCGGTGAGGCGGTCGGCATCATCGCCGCCCAGTCCATCGGTGAGCCCGGCACCCAGCTGACGATGCGCACCTTCCACACCGGTGGTGTGGCCGGTGACGACATCACCCAGGGTCTGCCGCGTGTCGTCGAGCTCTTCGAGGCCCGCACCCCCAAGGGAGTGGCGCCGATCGCCGAGGCCACCGGCCGCGTGCAGATCGAGGAGACCGACAAGGCGCGCCGGATCGTGCTGACGCCGGACGACGGCACCGACGAGCACGCCTACCCGGTGAGCAAGCGGGCCCGCCTGCTGGTCGCCGAGGGCGAGCACGTCGAGGTCGGCACCAAGCTGGTCCAGGGCGCCATCGACCCGAAGCAGATCCTGCGCATCCTCGGCCCCCGCTCGGTGCAGACGCACCTGGTCGACGAGGTGCAGCACGTCTACCGCCAGCAGGGTGTGTCGATCCACGACAAGCACATCGAGGTCATCGTGCGGCAGATGCTGCGCCGCGTGACGATCATCGACAACGGTGACGCCGAGCTGCTGCCCGGTTCACTGGCCGAGCGTGGTCGCTTCGAGGAGGAGAACCGTCGCGTGGTGTCCGAGGGTGGGCGTCCCGCCTCGGGCCGTCCCGAGCTCATGGGCATCACCAAGGCCTCGCTCGCGACCGACTCGTGGCTGTCGGCGGCTTCCTTCCAGGAGACCACCCGGGTGCTCACGGACGCGGCGATCCACGCCAAGTCCGACCCGCTGCTGGGGCTGAAGGAGAACGTGATCCTCGGCAAGCTGATCCCGGCCGGCACCGGTCTGCCCCGCTACCGCAACATCAAGGTGGAGCCGACCGAAGAGGCCAAGGCCGCGATGTACGCCATGCCGGACTACCAGCAGTTCGACTACACCGGGTTCGGCCCGGGGTCGGGCGAGGCGGTCCGTCTGGACGACGCGAGCCTCGGCTTCGACCGCGACTGAGTCACCGGGGAGGCCACACGGCATACCCAGATCGCGAACGGGACGGACCCTGCGGGGGCCGTCCCGTTCGCGATTTGGTGCGGCCACCGCCCGGGCGCTAAACTTGCGGACTGTGCGTGGGCTCACCCATGCGCGAGGGTACCCAGCAGCGATCACGTCGAAGCAGGTTCACGACGCGGCCGCGGCCAGGACCCGAACCTCTCGCCGGGCAGTCCATAGCGTGCCTCCACACGGTACGCGTCCTGGGAAGTGCAGGGGGGAGCGCCGGTCCGACACACCCGAACGCGGGGGTCGGAGCGGCACACGACAAGGAGCTCGTACCGCCCCGGCGGCCGCGAGCAGACCACAGACAACTGACGGAGAATCAGTGCCCACGATCAACCAGCTCGTCCGCAAGGGGCGCCAGGACAAGGTCACCAAGACCAACAGCCCGGCCCTCAAGGGCAGCCCCCAGCGACGCGGCGTCTGCACCCGCGTCTACACGACCACGCCCAAGAAGCCGAACTCCGCGCTGCGCAAGGTCGCGCGCGTCAAGCTGACGAGCGGCATCGAGGTCACCGCCTACATCCCCGGCGTCGGTCACAACCTGCAGGAGCACTCCATCGTGCTCGTGCGTGGCGGCCGGGTGAAGGACCTGCCGGGCGTGCGCTACAAGATCGTGCGCGGCTCGCTCGACACCCAGGGTGTCAAGGGTCGCAAGCAGGCACGCAGCCGCTACGGCGCGAAGAAGGAGAAGTAATGCCTCGCAAGGGACCCGCTCCGAAGCGCCCCCTCGTCATCGACCCGGTCTACGGCT
The DNA here is from genome assembly GCF_005222685.1 of Segeticoccus rhizosphaerae. Lineage (NCBI taxonomy): Bacteria > Bacillati > Actinomycetota > Actinomycetes > Micrococcales > Intrasporangiaceae > Segeticoccus > Segeticoccus rhizosphaerae. Next base: position 59,647 of record NZ_SWMA01000005.1, on the reverse strand, counting down.
CGCCGCTGGTCACCCAGCTGGTCAACAAGATCCTGCTGGACGGCAAGAAGTCCATCGCCGAGCGCACCGTCTACGGCGCACTCGAGGGCTGCAAGTCCAAGACCGGCACCGACCCCGTCGTCACGCTCAAGCGTGCCCTCGACAACATCAAGCCGGCCCTCGAGGTCAAGAGCCGCCGCGTCGGCGGTGCGACCTACCAGGTCCCCGTCGAGGTCAAGCCCGGTCGCTCCACCACCTTGGCCCTGCGCTGGATGGTCGGATACGCGCGCCAGCGCCGCGAGAAGACCATGACCGAGCGGCTGATGAACGAGATCCTCGACGCCAGCAACGGTCTGGGTGCCGCGGTCAAGCGCCGCGAGGACACCCACAAGATGGCCGAGTCCAACAAGGCCTTCGCGCACTACCGCTGGTAACCACTTCCCCCCGGGCCACGTTCGCCGGCCCGGGGCGGACTACCGCGAGCGGGGAGCGGCAGCCGGTATGCCGGCCGCGCACCAGCGTTCGCAGTCGCACCCACCTCACGAGACGAGACGAGAAAAGACACCGTGGCACTCGACGTCCTCACGGACCTGACCAAGGTCCGCAACATCGGCATCATGGCTCACATCGATGCCGGCAAGACGACGACCACCGAGCGGATCCTGTTCTACACCGGGATCAACTACAAGATCGGCGAGACGCACGACGGCGCGTCGACGATGGACTGGATGGAGCAGGAGCAGGAGCGCGGCATCACGATCACGTCGGCCGCGACGACGACCTTCTGGAAAGACAACCAGATCAACATCATCGACACGCCCGGGCACGTCGACTTCACGGTCGAGGTCGAGCGTTCCCTGCGCGTCCTCGACGGCGCGGTCGCCGTGTTCGACGGCAAGGAGGGCGTCGAGCCCCAGTCCGAGACCGTCTGGCGGCAGGCGGACACGTACAACGTGCCCCGCATCTGCTTCGTCAACAAGATGGACAAGCTGGGCGCCGACTTCTACTTCACCGTGCAGACGATCATCGACCGGCTGGGCGCGACCCCGCTGGTGGTCCAGCTGCCGATCGGTGCCGAGAACGACTTCATCGGTGTGGTCGACCTGGTCCGCATGCGGGCCCTGACCTGGCGCGGCGAGACCGTCAAGGGTGAGGACTACGACGTCGAGGAGATCCCGGCCGACCTGGCCGCCAAGGCCGCGGAGTACCACGAGAAGCTCGTGGAGCAGGTGGCCGAGGCCGATGACGAGCTGATGGAGAAGTACCTCGGTGGCGAGGAGCTCACCGTCGAGGAGATCCAGGCCGGCATCCGCCAGCTGACCATCTCGTCGCAGGCCTACCCGGTCATGTGCGGCACCGCCTTCAAGAACAAGGGCATCCAGCCCATGCTCGACGCGGTCGTCTCCTACCTGCCCTCGCCGGTCGACGTCCCCCCGATGGTGGGCCACGACCCGAAGGACCCGGAGAAGGAGATCATCCGCAAGCCGGACGCCAAGGAGCCGTTCTCGGCGCTGGCCTACAAGATCGCGGTGCACCCCTTCTTCGGCAAGCTGATCTACGTGCGGGTCTACTCCGGCCACGTCGAGTCGGGGACCGGGATCCTCAACTCGACCAAGGGCAAGAAGGAGCGCGTCGGCAAGCTGTTCCAGATGCACTCCAACAAGGAGAACCCGGTCGACAGCGCGAGCGCCGGCCACATCTACGCGTTCATCGGGCTGAAGGACACCAGCACGGGTGACACGCTCTGCGACGCGCAGGACCCGGTGGTCCTGGAGTCGATGAGCTTCCCCGAGCCCGTGATCCACGTGGCGATCGAGCCCAAGACCAAGGGTGACCAGGAGAAGCTCGGCACCGCGATCCAGCGGCTCGCCGAGGAGGACCCCACCTTCACGGTGCGTCAGGACGACGAGACCGGCCAGACCGTCATCGGCGGCATGGGCGAGCTGCACCTGGACATCCTGGTGGACCGGATGCGCCGCGAGTTCAAGGTCGAGGCCAACGTCGGCGCCCCGCAGGTGGCCTACCGCGAGACGATCCGTCGCACCGTCGAGAAGTACGACTACACCCACAAGAAGCAGACGGGTGGCTCGGGCCAGTTCGCGAAGGTCCAGATCACGTTGGAGCCGCTGGACACCCACGAGGGTGAGCTCTACGAGTTCGAGAACAAGGTCACCGGTGGGCGCATCCCGCGGGAGTACATCCCGAGCGTCGACCAGGGCATCCAGAGCGCCATGGAGCTCGGTGTCCTCGCGGGCTACCCGCTCGTGGGCATCAAGGCCACGCTGCTCGACGGCGCCTACCACGACGTCGACTCCTCGGAGATGGCGTTCAAGATCGCCGGTTCGATGGCGCTCAAGGAGGCCGTCCGCAAGGCCGACCCGGTGTTGCTCGAGCCGATGATGGCCGTCGAGGTGCGCACGCCCGAGGACTACATGGGCGACGTGATCGGCGACATCAACTCCCGCCGTGGCCAGATCCAGGCCATGGAGGACATCAGCGGTGCGAAGGTCGTCCGCGGCCTCGTCCCGCTGTCCGAGATGTTCGGGTACGTTGGCGACCTGCGGTCCAAGACCCAGGGGCGGGCCAACTACTCGATGCAGTTCGATTCCTACGCCGAGGTTCCCCGGAACGTCGCGGAGGAGATCATCAAGAAGATCCGAGGCGAGTGACGCGGGTAGACTCCCGCGCACGCAACCAACATCCCAACCCCAAACCCACAGACGCGCCACGTCCTGCCTGGTCGTACGGCGTTACACAACAAGTCCTGAGGAGGACCCCAGTGGCGAAGGCGAAGTTCGAGCGGACCAAGCCGCACGTCAACATCGGCACCATCGGTCACATCGACCATGGCAAGACGACGCTGACGGCAGCGATCTCCAAGGTCCTGCACGACAAGCACCCCGAGCTGAACCCGCAGTTTGCCTTTGACGACATCGACAAGGCACCTGAGGAGAAGCAGCGCGGCATCACGATCTCGATCGCGCACATCGAGTACCAGACCGAGGCTCGTCACTACGCCCACGTCGACTGCCCGGGCCACGCTGACTACGTCAAGAACATGATCACGGGTGCCGCGCAGATGGACGGCGCGATCCTCGTGGTGGCCGCGACCGACGGCCCGATGCCGCAGACCAAGGAGCACGTGCTCCTGGCCCGCCAGGTCGGTGTCCCCTACATCGTGGTGGCGCTCAACAAGGCCGACATGGTCGACGACGAGGAGATCATGGAGCTCGTCGAGATGGAGGTCCGCGAGCTGCTGTCCTCCTACGAGTTCCCCGGCGACGACCTCCCGGTCGTCAAGGTCTCGGCGCTCAAGGCGCTCGAGGGCGACGCCGAGTGGGGCGAGAAGATCATGGAGCTCATGGACGCGGTCGACACCGCCATCCCCGAGCCCGAGCGTGACATCGACAAGCCGTTCCTGATGCCCGTCGAGGACGTCTTCACGATCACCGGTCGTGGGACCGTCGTCACCGGCCGCATCGAGCGCGGTGTGCTCAAGGTCAACGAGGAGATCGAGATCGTCGGCATCCACGACGGTCCTCCCGCCAAGACGACCGTGACCGGCATCGAGATGTTCCGCAAGCTGCTCGACGAGGGTCGTGCGGGCGAGAACGTCGGCCTGCTGCTGCGCGGCACCAAGCGTGAGGACGTCGAGCGCGGGCAGGTCATCTGCAAGCCCGGCTCGATCACGCCGCACACCAACTTCGAGGGCAACGTCTACATCCTGTCCAAGGACGAGGGTGGCCGGCACACGCCGTTCTACGACAACTACCGTCCCCAGTTCTACTTCCGCACCACGGACGTGACGGGCGTCGTGCACCTGCCCGAGGGCACCGAGATGGTCATGCCCGGCGACAACACCGAGATGACCGTTGAGCTGATCCAGCCCATCGCCATGGAGGAGGGCCTGAAGTTCGCCATCCGTGAGGGTGGCCGGACCGTGGGCGCCGGACGCGTCACCAAGATCAACAAGTGACCACACCGGTCACCGCCTGACCCAGCTTCACCGCAAGGGCCCCGCAGCTTCGGCTGTGGGGCCCTTCGCCGTCCTCCGTATGCCGTGCCGCACCCCGGTGGGCCCCCCGGCCGGGAGGGCCGCAACGTCCTGCGTTGCGGTCGCCCCGGCAGCCAGGGCGCAGGACGTCCCAGCCCGGGAGGGTCGCAACGTCCTGCGTTGCGGTCGCCCCACCAGCCAGGACGCAGGACGTACCGCCGGGCCTGGGGAGGGATGGCTCGATTTGGTGGCAGGGCCCGGTGTCTGGCACTATTGACCAGTTGCTTGACGCGCGGTGCCGACCCATGTCGTCCACCGCCGTCCCTTGCAGCAACTGACTGTGCACGACCCGGCAGGCAGGAGCAAGGGAAGCGCAAGCCCCGGCCTCGGCCGGTCTCCAGGACGATCCGCAGGCCTACCGCGCGAAAATCGCAGGGTCTGCACCGCGCGGAGGGTGCGACACACCCGAGCGCGGGGGTCGGAGGCCAGCACTGGTCGGCCATCAGCAGGCGGTAGACGAGAGAGAGTCAGACGAATCGATGGCGGGACAAAAGATCCGCATCCGGCTGAAGTCGTATGACCACGAGGTCATCGACAGCTCGGCGCGCAAGATTGTCGACACGGTGACCCGTGCCGGCGCGACGGTTGTCGGCCCCGTGCCGCTCCCGACGGAGAAGAACGTCTTCTGCGTCATCCGTTCGCCGCACAAGTACAAGGACAGCCGCGAGCACTTCGAGATGCGCACGCACAAGCGGCTCATCGACATCGTTGACCCGACGCCGAAGGCGGTCGACTCGCTGATGCGCCTCGATCTCCCGGCCGACGTCAACATCGAGATCAAGCTGTGAGAACGATGACCAACACTTCTACCAAGTTCCAACGCACCGTCAAGGGCGTGCTCGGCGAGAAGCTCGGCATGACCCAGGTCTGGGATGCCGACAACCGGCTCGTGCCGGTGACCGTCGTCCAGGCCGGCCCGTGCGTCGTGACGCAGGTGCGCGCCGACGACACGGACCGTTACCAGGCCGTCCAGATCGCCTACGGCGCCATCGACCCGCGCAAGGTCAACAAGCCCATGAAGGGTCACTTCGACGCGGCCGGGGTCACCCCGCGCCGTCACCTGGTGGAGCTGCGGACGTCCGACGCGGGCTCCTACGAGCTCGGCCAGGAGATCACCGTGGAGACCTTCGAGGTCGGCCAGGAGATCGACGTGACCGGCACGACCAAGGGCAAGGGCTTCGCCGGCGTCATGAAGCGGCACGGCTTCCACGGCGTGAGCTCCTCCCACGGCGCGCACAAGAACCACCGCAAGCCTGGTTCCATCGGCGGGTGCGCCACCCCCGGCCGCGTGTTCAAGGGCATGCGGATGGCCGGTCGCATGGGCGGCGTGCGCCAGACCACCCAGAACCTCACGATCCACGCCGTGGACGCTGACAAGGGCCTGCTGCTGATCAAGGGTGCCGTTCCCGGTCCCCGCGGCGGCATCGTCCTGGTGCGCTCGGCTGCCAAGGGAGCCTGACGTCATGCCAACCATCGACATCATCAACCCGTTGGGCCAGGCCGCCGGCACGGTCGAGCTGCCCGCCGAGGTCTTCGACGTGCAGACCAACGTGCCGCTGATCCACCAGGTGGTCGTCGCCCAGCTCGCCGCGGCGCGCCAGGGCACGCACTCCACCAAGACCCGCGGCGAGGTCCGCGGCGGTGGCCGCAAGCCCTACCGCCAGAAGGGGACCGGCCGCGCCCGGCAGGGTTCGGTGCGTGCACCGCAGTTCGCCGGCGGTGGCACGGTGCACGGCCCGCAGCCGCGTGACTACGCGCAGCGGACGCCCAAGAAGATGAAGGCCGCCGCCCTGCGCGGTGCCCTGTCCGACCGGGCCCGGCACGGCCGGGTCCACGTGCTCAGCGCGCTGGTGGACGGCGACACACCGTCGACCAAGGCCGCCTGGGCCGTGCTCGAGGGCCTCACCGAGCGCCAGAACCTGCTCGTGGTGGTCGACCGCGCCGACGAGATCGGCCGCAAGAGCCTGCGCAACCTGGACAGCGTGCACGTGCTCGTCGCCGACCAGCTCAACACGTATGACGTGCTGTGCGCCGACGACGTCGTCTTCACCCAGACGGCGCTCGAGTCCTTCCTGGCCGGGCCGGCCAAGAAGGCGACGTCCGACGAGGAGGACACCAAGTGAGCACGCTCGCCAAGAACCCGCGCGACATCCTGTTCGCCCCGGTCGTCTCGGAGAAGTCCTACGGGCTGCTCGACGAGGGCAAGTACACGTTCGTCGTCGACCCGCGTGCCAACAAGACCGAGATCAAGATCGCCGTCGAGGAGATCTTCGGCGTCAAGGTCGAGTCGGTCAACACGATGAACCGCAAGGGCAAGGCCCGTCGTACGCGATTCGGTGTCGGCAAGCGCAAGGACACCAAGCGCGCGATCGTCACGCTCAAGGAAGGCTCGATCGACATCTTCGGCACGGTCGCCTGACCGCCGGGATCCGAGAGAGACATCCGAGAGACCGATCAGAGAAGACTGAGGACTCCACAGCATGGGTATCCGTAAGTACAAGCCCACGACGCCAGGCCGTCGCGGCTCCAGCGTCGCCGACTTCGTCGAGGTGACGCGCTCGACGCCGGAGAAGTCGCTGGTGCGGCCGATCAGCAAGACCGGTGGCCGCAACAACGCCGGGCGCATCACCACGCGCCACATCGGTGGCGGACACAAGCGCGCCTACCGGGTGATCGACTTCCGTCGCCACGACAAGGACGGCGTGCCGGCCACGGTCGCGCACATCGAGTACGACCCCAACCGCACGGCGCGGATCGCGCTGCTGCACTACGCGGACGGCGAGAAGCGCTACATCCTGGCTCCGAGCCGCCTGCGTCAGGGCGACGCGGTCGAGAACGGCGCCGGTGCCGACATCAAGCCGGGCAACAACCTGCCGCTGCGCAACATCCCCACCGGTACGGTCATCCACGCGATCGAGCTCCGTCCCGGCGGCGGCGCCAAGATCGCGCGCTCGGCCGGTACCCGCGTGCAGCTCGTCGCCAAGGAGGGTCGCTTCGCCCAGCTGCGTATGCCGTCCGGCGAGATCCGCAACGTGGACGCGCGCTGCCGCGCCACGGTCGGTGAGGTCGGCAACTCCGAGCAGAGCAACATCAACTGGGGCAAGGCCGGCCGGATGCGCTGGAAGGGCAAGCGCCCCAGCGTCCGCGGTGTCGTGATGAACCCGGTGGACCACCCGCACGGTGGTGGCGAGGGCAAGACGTCCGGTGGACGTCACCCGGTCAGCCCGTGGGGCCAGGCCGAGGGCCGCACCCGTCGGCCCGGCAAGGAGAGCGACAAGCTCATCGTGCGTCGCCGTCGTACCGGCAAGAAGAAGCGCTAATCGTGAGGCGACAGCGAACGAGCATCGCAGGAGCGACGCGAGTGTGGAGCCGAACAATGGAAACCGAGGTCTAGGAAACATGCCACGCAGTCTGAAGAAGGGCCCGTTCATCGACGACCACCTCGCCAAGAAGGTGGACGCCCAGAACGAAGCGGGCACCAAGACCGTCATCAAGACCTGGTCGCGTCGCTCCATGATCAGCCCCGACATGCTCGGCCACACGCTGGCCGTGCACGACGGCCGCAAGCACGTCCCGGTCTTCGTGACCGAGTCGATGGTCGGCCACAAGCTCGGCGAGTTCGCTCCGACCCGCACGTTCAAGGGTCACGAGAAGGACGATCGCAAGGGCCGCCGCCGCTGAGCGGTGGACCCACACACACTCGAATGACTTCGAACGAAAGCAAAGGGACAGCGATGGAAGCCAAGGCGCAGGCGCGGCACGTCCGTGTCACGCCCATGAAGGCCCGCCGCGTCGTGGACCTCATCAGGGGCAAGCAGGCGAGCGAGGCGCTCGCGGTGCTGCAGTTCGCACCGCAGGCCGCGAGCGAGCCGGTGCGCAAGGTGCTCGAGAGCGCCATTGCCAACGCCCGGGTCCACGCCGAGGCCGCCTCCGAGAGTTTCGACGAGCGCGCACTGGTGGTGAGCGGGGCATACGTGGACGAAGGACCGACCATGAAGCGGTTCCGCCCGCGTGCACAGGGCCGGGCCAGCCGGATTCTCAAGCGCACGAGCCACATCACGGTGCACGTGACTGACAACAGCACAGCGGCCACGTCCGCGCGTGCGACGGGAGGGACTCGCTAATGGGTCAGAAGGTCAACCCGAACGGTTTCCGTCTCGGCATCACGACCGACCACACCAGCCGTTGGTTCGCCGACAGCACCAAGGACGGCCAGCGTTACCGCGACTACGTCAAGGAAGACGTCGCGATCCGCAAGCTGATGTCCACGGGCATGGAGCGGGCCGGCATCGCCAAGGTCGAGATCGAGCGCACCCGTGACCGCGTCCGCGTCGACATCCACACGGCACGTCCGGGCATCGTCATCGGCCGCCGCGGCGCCGAGGCCGACCGCATCCGCGGCGAGCTCGAGAAGCTGACCGGCAAGCAGGTCCAGCTCAACATCCTCGAGGTGAAGAACCCCGAGCTCGACTCGCAGCTGGTGGCCCAGGGCATCGCCGAGCAGCTCTCGGCCCGAGTGTCCTTCCGCCGTGCCATGCGCAAGGGCATGCAGTCCTCGCTGCGCGCCGGCGCCAAGGGCATCCGGGTGCAGTGCTCCGGCCGCCTCGGCGGCGCGGAGATGTCCCGCAACGAGTTCTACCGCGAGGGACGAGTTCCGCTGCACACGCTGCGCGCCAACATCGACTACGGCTTCTACGAGGCCAAGACGACGTTCGGCCGGATCGGCGTGAAGGTCTGGATCTACAAGGGCGACCTGACCGCCAAGGAGCTCGCCCGCGAGCAGGCGGCTGCTCCGTCCCGTCCGAGCCGTGGTCCCCGCCGTGACGGTGGCGACCGCCCCGGCCGCGGTCGCCGTCCCGGTGGCCGCCAGGACAGCGGCGCGCCGCGGGCCGCCGCCGAGACCCCGGCGCCCGCCACGGACGCGGCGCCCACCACGGACACCGCTGCGCCAAGCAGTGAGGGAGCTGAGTCCTGATGTTGATTCCCCGTCGAGTCAAGCACCGCAAGCAGCACCACCCGGGACGCTCGGGCGCTGCCAAGGGCGGCACGACGATCGCGTTCGGTGACTACGGCATCCAGGCTCTCGAGCCGGCCTACGTCACCAACCGTCAGATCGAGTCCGCACGTATCGCGATGACGCGCTACATCAAGCGTGGCGGCAAGGTGTGGATCAACATCTACCCCGACCGCCCGCTGACCAAGAAGCCGGCTGAGACCCGCATGGGTTCCGGTAAGGGTTCGCCCGAGTGGTGGATCGCCAACGTCAAGCCCGGCCGTGTCATGTTCGAGTTGTCCGGTGTGTCCGAGGAGGTCGCCCGTGAGGCGATGCGCCTGGCCATCCACAAGCTCCCCATGAAGTGCCGCTTCATCCAGCGTGAGGGTGGTGAGAACTGATGGCAGTCGGATCGAAGGACCTGACGAGCGAGAAGCTGCGCGAGCTCGACGACGACCGTCTGGTCGACGAGCTGCGCAAGGCCAAGGAGGAGCTGTTCAACCTCCGGTTCCAGTCGGCCACCGGCCAGCTGGAGAGCCACGGCCGGCTGCGCGCGGTCCGCAAGGACATCGCTCGGGTCTACACCGAGATGCGCGAGCGTGAGCTGGGAATCGGCCAGCCCGCCGCCCAGACCCCGGAGAAGGCCGTATGAGCGACACCAGGAACGAGCAAGGGAACACCGTGGCCAACGTAGAGACGCAGACCGACACCACTGCCGGGACGCAGCGCAACGACCGCAAGGTCCGCCAGGGCTACGTCGTCAGCGACAAGATGGACAAGACCGTGGTGGTCGAGGTCGAGGACCGCGTCAAGCACGCGCTCTACGGCAAGGTCATCCGCCGCACGACCAAGGTCAAGGCCCACGACGAGACCAATGAGGTCGGCGTCGGGGACCGCGTCCAGATCATGGAGACCCGGCCCTACTCGGCGACCAAGCGCTTCCGCGTGATGACGGTCCTCGAGAAGGCCAAGTAACCACCCAGTCCGATGTGGCCGGGGCCGGAGCCTCGAGGCAACCGGTCGCCATACATCGTCCAGACCACCATGTTCCGCAAGGCCCTCCCGGGTGACCGGGGGAGAACCAGCGTGACGACAGGAGTTCGACAGTGATCCAGCAGGAGTCGCGACTGCGCGTCGCCGACAACACCGGTGCCAAGGAGATCCTTTGCATCCGTGTGCTCGGTGGCTCGGGTCGTCGGTATGCCGGCATCGGTGACGTCATCGTCGCCACCGTGAAGGACGCCATCCCCGGCGGCAACGTCAAGAAGGGCGACGTCGTCAAGGCAGTCATCGTGCGCACCGTCAAGGAGCGCCGCCGTGCCGACGGCTCGTACATCAAGTTCGACGAGAACGCCGCAGTCATCCTCAAGACGGATGGCGACCCGCGCGGCACGCGCATCTTCGGCCCCGTGGGTCGCGAGCTGCGCGAGAAGAAGTTCATGAAGATCATCTCACTGGCGCCGGAGGTGCTCTGAGCCATGGCAAAGATGAAGATCAAGAAGGGTGACCTCGTGCAGGTCATCAGCGGTCGCTCGCAGAAGAACGGCGGCGACCGGGGCAAGCAGGGCAAGGTCATCGCGGTCTACCCCGAGCGCCAGCGGGTGCTGGTCGAGGGCATCGGCCGGGTGACCAAGCACACCAAGGCGGGCCAGACCAGCCAGGGCGCGAGCACCGGCGGCATCATCACCACGGAGTCGCCGATCCACGTGAGCAACGTGGCGATCGTGGACCCGGAGACCAAGAAGCCGACCCGGGTTCGCACCCGTGTCGAGACCACTGAGCGCGACGGTCGCAGCAAGGCTGCACGCACCCGCGTCGCCGTGCGCTCGGGTAAGGACCTGTGATGACTGACACCACGACCGTGGAGCGCGCCGTGCCCCGGCTCAAGCAGCGCTACCTCGACGAGATCAAGCCGGCTCTGCGCGAGGAGTTCTCGTTCGAGAACCTCATGCAGGTGCCGGGCGTCACCAAGGTGATCGTCAACATGGGTGTCGGCGACGCCGCCCGTGATTCCAAGCTCATCGACGGCGCCGTGCGCGACCTGTCGGCGATCACCGGCCAGAAGCCGACCGTCACCAAGGCGCGCAAGTCCATCGCCCAGTTCAAGCTGCGCGAGGGTATGCCGATCGGTGCCCACACGACGCTGCGTGGCGACCGGATGTGGGAGTTCCTCGATCGCCTGCTGTCGATCGCGCTGCCGCGCATCCGTGACTTCCGGGGTCTGTCGCCGAAGCAGTTCGACGGCCGCGGCAACTACACGTTCGGCCTGACCGAGCAGTCGATGTTCCACGAGATCGACCAGGACAAGATCGACCGCGTCCGGGGCATGGACATCACCGTCGTCACGACGGCGACCACTGACGACGAGGGTCGGGCGCTGCTGCGTCGCCTCGGCTTCCCGTTCAAGGAGAACTGACCGTGGCCAAGACCGCGCTGATCAACAAGGCCAACGCCAAGCCGAAGTTCAAGGTCCGTGGCTACACCCGCTGCCAGCGGTGTGGCCGCCCCCACTCGGTCTATCGCAAGTTCGGCCTCTGCCGCGTCTGCCTTCGGGAAATGGCCCACGCGGGTCAGCTCCCGGGCGTGACGAAGAGCAGCTGGTAACCATCAAACAGACTTCTACACCGCAGGTCCGCCGCGCCACGCGTGCGGAGGAAACCCCGGTGAGGAAGGGCGGAGAAGCCCAATGACCATGACCGACCCGATTGCGGACATGTTGACCCGCGTCAGGAACGCCAACTCGGCGCACCACGACGACGTCTCCATGCCGTACTCCAAGCTCAAGTCCCACATCGCTGAGATCCTCCAGGCCGAGGGCTACATCGCCGGCTGGAAGGTCGAGGACGCCGAGGTCGGCAAGACGCTGACCATCGACCTCAAGTACGGCCCCGCACGGGAGCGCTCCATCGCCGGAGTGCGCCGCGTGTCCAAGCCGGGCCTGCGGGTCTACGCGAAGTCGACCAACCTGCCGCGGGTGCTCGGCGGCCTCGGTGTGGCCATCATTTCCACGTCCTCCGGCTTGTTGACCGACAAGCAGGCGGCGACCAAGGGTGTAGGCGGAGAAGTCCTCGCCTACGTCTGGTAGCGAAGGAAGAGGAGGAGAACCACCATGTCCCGAATCGGACGACTTCCTGTTCCCGTCCCGACCGGTGTCGACGTGACCATCGAGGGTCAGGCCGTCACGGTCAAGGGCCCGAAGGGCGAGCTGCACCACGACGTCGCGGCACCGATCACGGTGGCGCGCGGCGACGAGGGTGTCGTCGAGGTCAGCCGGCCCGACGACCAGCGCGAGTCCCGGTCGCTGCACGGCCTGACGCGGAGCCTGATCAACAACATGGTCCTGGGTGTCACCCAGGGCTACGAGAAGAAGATGGAGATCCACGGCACGGGTTACCGCGTCGTGGCCAAGGGCAGCGACCTCGAGTTCGCGCTCGGCTACAGCCACCCGGTCCTGGTCAAGGCGCCGGAGGGCATCTCCTTCACCGTCGAGAACCCCACCCGATTCGCGGTGACGGGCATCGACAAGCAGCAGGTCGGTGAGGTCGCCGCAAACATCCGCAAGCTGCGCAAGCCCGACCCGTACAAGGGCAAGGGCGTGCGGTACGCAGGCGAGCAGATCCGCCGCAAGGTCGGAAAGGCTGGTAAGTAGCCATGGCAATGATCGTCAAGCGCGCCCACGGCAAGAGCGCGGCCCGTGGCCGCCGCCACCTGCGGGTCCGCAAGAAGGTCGCCGGCACCGCCGCGCGTCCCCGACTCGTGGTCTCCCGCTCGAGCCGCCACGTCTTCGTGCAGGTCGTCGACGACTCGCAGGGACGCACCCTCGCGTCGGCCTCCACCATGGAGCCCGACCTGCGCACCTTCGAGGGCGACAAGACCGCCAAGGCGCGCAAGGTCGGCGAGCTGCTCGCCGAGCGCGCCAAGGGTGCCGGTGTCGAGGCGGTCGTCTTCGATCGTGGCGGCAACCGCTACCAGGGGCGGGTCGCCGCCATCGCCGAGGGCGCCCGCGAAGGTGGGCTGACCCTGTGATCGCGCCGAAGGCTGTGAAGGCCGCAATCATGACCGACCAGAATCTTGAGATGAGGAACCTCTGATGGCTGGACCCCAGCGTCGCGGTGCCACCGGCGGCACCGGTTCGACGAACGACCGCAGCAGCGGCTCTGGTGACCGCCGGGGCCGTGACAACCGTCGCGGCGACCACGCCGACAAGAACCAGTACCTCGAGCGCGTGGTCACCATCAACCGCGTCTCCAAGGTCGTCAAGGGCGGTCGCCGCTTCAGCTTCACCGCGCTCGTCGTGGTGGGCGACGGCGACGGCACCGTGGGCGTCGGCTACGGCAAGGCCAAGGAGGTGCCCGCGGCGATCGCCAAGGGTGTCGAGGAGGCCAAGAAGGAGTTCTTCAAGGTCCCCCGCATCCAGGGCACCATCCCGCACCCGGTCCAGGGTGAGGCGGCGGCAGGCGTCGTCCTGCTGCGCCCGGCCTCTCCCGGTACCGGTGTCATCGCCGGTGGCCCGGTGCGTGCCGTGCTCGAGTGCGCCGGCATCCACGACGTGCTGAGCAAGTCGCTCGGCTCGGACAACGCGATCAACATCGTGCACGCCACGGTCGCGGCCCTGCGTGGCCTCGAGCGTCCCGAGGAGGTCGCGGCCCGCCGTGGACTCGCCCTCGAGGACGTGGCGCCGGCAGCGATGCTGCGTGCCCGGGCCGCAGGGATGGGTGCGTGATGGCCCAGCTCAAGGTGACCCAGACCCGTTCAGAGATCGGTGGGAAGCAGAACCAGCGGGACACGCTGCGCTCCCTCGGTCTGAAGCACATCGGCGACTCCGTCGTCAAGGAGGACCGTCCCGAGTTCCGTGGGATGGTCCAGACGGTCGCGCACCTCGTGACCGTCGAGGAGGTGGACTGACATGGCTGACACCGCTGACAAGGCTGCCAGGGCCGGCAACGGCGAGGACGGTGCCGTCAAGGGCGCGTCCGCGCTGAAGGTGCACCACCTGCGCCCCGCCCCCGGAGCCAAGACCCCGCGCACCCGCGTGGGCCGTGGGGAGGGCAGCAAGGGCAAGACCGCCGGACGTGGCACGAAGGGCACCAAGGCCCGCTACCAGGTGCCCGCGTCGTTCGAGGGTGGCAACCTGCCCCTGCACATGCGGCTGCCGAAGCTGCGTGGCTTCAAGAACCCGGCGCGCGTGCAGCACCAGGTCGTGAACCTCGACAAGCTCTCCGCCCTCTACCCCGAGGGTGGTGAGGTCACCGTCGATGACCTCGTCCGCAAGGGTGCGGTCCGCGACGGTGCTCCCGTCAAGGTGCTCGGCACCGGCGAGATCACCAGCGCGGTCACCGTCACGGTCGACAAGTTCTCGGCCACCGCCAAGGAGAAGATCGAGGCGGCAGGGGGCTCGGCCACCGAGCGCTGAGCTCGTCGGCCTCGGCAACCAGCACGTCATGAGCAAGTAACCTTGGGCAGCGCCCCGAGCGCCCGGACCACGCGGTCCGCGAGCTCGGGGCGCTGTCATCGCAGGTATCGTCGAACCCAGCTGCTCGGACGGCTTCGTGCCCCGGGTACTTTTGGTGCAAACCCGGCCGCCCCGAGGGGCGGCTCCCAGGAGGATCAGTGCTCACCGCTTTCACCCGCGCGTTCAAGACGCCGGACCTGCGCAAGAAGCTGCTGTTCACACTGGCGATCCTGGCGCTGTTCCGACTCGGGTCCCACGTGCCCACCCCCGGAATCAGCTACACGCTGGTCCAGCAGTGCCAGGCGGTCGCCGGCCAGACCAACGGGGTCCTCGGCCTGGCCAACCTGTTCAGCGGTGGAGCGCTGCTGCAGCTGTCGATCTTCGCCCTCGGGGTCATGCCCTACATCACGGCGAGCATCATCGTGCAGCTGCTCACGGTCGTGATCCCCAAGTTCGAAGAGCTGAAGAAGGAGGGGCAGGCCGGCCAGACCAAGATGACGCAGTACACGCGTTATCTGACCATCGGTCTGTCCCTGCTGCAGTCCTCGACACTGATCACCTTCGCGCGCAACCCGTCCTCCCTGTTCGGCGGCAGCTGCCAGACCATCATGCCGGACGACAGCATCAAGGTCGTGCTGATCATGGTCCTCACCATGACCGCAGGCAGCGGCCTGATCATGTGGATGGGTGAGCTGATCACGGACAAGGGCATCGGCAACGGCATGTCGCTGCTGATCTTCATCGCCATCGCGGCCCGCTTCCCGGAGTCGCTGTGGGCCATCAAGGACCAGGGCTGGGACAAGTTCATCCTGGTGATCATCGTCGGGCTGGTCATCATCGCCCTCGTGGTCTTCGTGGAGGAGTGCACCAGACGGGTACCCGTCCAGTACGCGAAGCGGATGGTCGGCCGACGGATGTATGGCGGCACCTCCACCTACATCCCGCTCAAGCTGAACATGGCCAACGTCATCCCGATCATCTTCGCCTCGTCGATGCTGGCCCTGCCGACCCTGGTGGCCCAGTTCAACCGGCCCGCCAACGGCGTCAACACGCCGGGGTGGGTCAACTGGATCGACACCTACCTCGCCCGGGGGGACCATCCCATCTACATGGTGATCTACTTCGTCCTGATCCTCTTCTTCACCTTCTTCTACGTCTCGATCACCTTCCAGCCGACCGAGGTGGCCGACAACATGAAGAAGTACGGCGGGTTCATCCCCGGCATCCGGGCCGGCCGGCCCACGGCGGAGTACCTCGACTACGTGCTGACCCGCATCACCGTGCCGGGAGCCATCTACCTCGCGGTCATCTCGATGATCCCGCTGATCGCCTTCGTCCTGCTCAAGGCGGACCAGAACTTCCCCTTCGGTGGCGCGTCCGTCATTATCATCGTGGGCGTCGGGCTGCAGACCGTGAAGCAGATCGAGTCCCAGCTGCAGCAGCACCACTACGAAGGGTTCCTGCGGTGATCTCTCACCGAGGGCTGACCAAGACTCTGTGAAGGAGATGGCGACGTGCGTCTGATCATCCTGGGGCCGCCGGGGGCCGGCAAGGGCACCCAGGCGGCCAGGATCGCCGAGACCTACGGCATCCCGGCGGTCTCCACGGGCGACATCTTCCGCAGCAACATCAAGAACGGCACCGAGCTCGGCAAGCAGGTGCAGGAGATCCTGGCCTCGGGCGCCTACGTGCCCGACGAGGTCACCAACGCGATCGTGCGCGACCGGCTCGAGCAGCCCGACGCCGAGCAGGGGTTCCTGCTCGACGGCTACCCGCGGACGGCGGCGCAGGTGGCCGAGCTCGACAGCATGCTGGGGGAGGCCGGCCACCAGCTCGACGCCGTCCTCGAGCTGACCGTCGACACCGACGAGGTCGTCCGGCGGCTGCTCAAACGGGCGCAGGTGGAGGGCCGCGCAGATGACACCGAGGAGGTCATCCGGCACCGCCAGCTGGTCTACACGCAGGAGACGGCGCCGCTGGCCGCGATCTACCGCGAGCACGGGCTGCTGCGCCAGGTCGACGGCATGGGCGACGCGGGCGAGGTGACCGCGCGCATCGGGCAGTGCCTCGAGGACCTGACCGAGCAGGCTCGCTGACGTGTTCGGCCGTTCCCGGCTCGACACCAAGACCCCCGAGCAGATCCGGCTGATGCGTGGGGCGGGCCTGGTCGTGGCAGAGACCCTCGCCCTGTTGCGGGAGCGCGTCCGCGCCGGTATGACGACCGGTGACCTCGACGCGATCGCCGAGGAGCACATCCGCGCGCAGGGCGCGGTGCCGTCCTTCCTCGGCTACCACGGCTTCACCGGATCGCTCTGCGTGAGCGTCAACGACGAGGTGGTGCACGGCATACCGGGGTCCAGGCGGCTCGCCGACGGTGACCTGGTGTCCATCGACTGCGGCGCGATCCTGCAGGGATGGCACGGCGACGCGGCGATCTCGCTGATCGTCGGGGGCCGCGAGCAGGGCTCCGAGCAGGACCTCGCGCTGATGGACGTCACCGAGGCGTCGATGTGGGCCGGCATCGCGGCGCTCGCGGTCGGCCGGCCGCTGTATGACGTGGGCGCGGCGGTGCAGGACCGTGTCGAGGCCGCGCCGGTGCCCTACGGCATCGTGGAGGAGTACGTCGGGCACGGCATCGGCACCGAGATGCACCAGGACCCCCAGGTCCCCAACTACCGCGTGCGCGACCGCGGCCCGATCGTGAGATCCGGCGTGACGGTGGCCATCGAACCGATGGTGACCGGCGGGTCGGCCGCGACGAGGGTGCTCGCGGACGACTGGACCGTGGTCACGGTGGACGGCTCACGGGCGAGCCACTGGGAGAACTCGGTCGCCGTCACCGACGAGGGCCTGTGGGTGCTCACCGCCCTCGACGGCGGCGAGCAGCAGCTGAAGGCGCTCGGCGCGCCATACGCGCCCCTCTCCTGATCTCGCTCGATTTCACTCGCGGTGCGCTGATGCCGTATCCTGACGTGTCGGCTCACGTGCCTCTTGTCCCGATGCCATCCCCGCGGCTGGTTGTGGTGGTGTCAGGACGTCGTCACACGCGTGCCAAGAGACAACGAGTAGTCACAGCAGTGCGGACCTGGCTCACCCGAGCCGGGCCGCTCTAGGGAATGCGGAGGACATGGCCAAGAAGGACGGTGTCATCGAGATCGAGGGCACGATCGTCGAAGCGCTCCCCAACGCGACCTTTCGCGTGGAGCTCTCCAACGGTCACAAGGTTCTCGCCCACATCTCGGGCAAGATGCGTCAGCACTACATCCGGATCCTCCCCGAGGACCGTGTGGTGGTGGAGCTCTCGCCCTACGACCTGACCCGCGGCCGCATCGTCTTCCGCTACCGCTAGAGCACACTCGGCGGCTTCTCACCTCAGGGAGCCGCAGTCTCGACCAGTTCCCGATCCGACCGGCTTCCAGACGGCACACGCCCCGCGTGGCGCTGGCGCGGTGGCCCGAACACAGACAGCAGGCAGATGAAGGTTCAGCCGAGCGTCAAGAAGATCTGTGACAAGTGCAAGGTGATCCGCCGCAACGGGCGGGTCATGGTGATCTGCGAGAACCTGCGCCACAAGCAGCGCCAGGGCTGAGCAGCCACCACCGCACGAGTCCCCGGACTTCCACGACTCATCCAGCACGACAGCAGCGCCCGACCCGCGCGAGACCTGCACCCGCAGGCAGGCCGCGATGTCACCCCCGGCACGGAGGCCGGGGACCCGCCGACAGGCACCAGCACCCAGGGTGTCGCCCGACGGGAACGGCACTGCCCCAGACCTCCGCACTGATCAGGAGAACTACGCATGGCACGTCTCGTCGGTGTCGACCTCCCGCGCGACAAGCGCATCGAGGTGGCACTCACCTACATCTTCGGTGTGGGTCGTACCCGCGCCGCGGCCGCTCTGGAAGCCACGGGCGTCAGCCCGGACGTCCGGGTGCGCGACCTCGGCGATGAGGAGCTGGTGGGGCTCCGCGACTACCTCGAGGGCAACTACAAGCTCGAGGGTGACCTTCGTCGCGAGGTGGCCGCCGACATCCGCCGCAAGGTCGAGATCGGCAGCTACCAGGGCCTGCGGCACCGTCGCGGTCTGCCCGTTCGTGGACAGCGCACCAAGACCAACGCCCGCACCCGCAAGGGTCCCAAGCGCACCGTGGCCGGCAAGAAGAAGGCCACCCGCTGATCCGCTCGATCGTCACCTGTGATCCGACAGCAGGAGCGCGCCGCAGCGCACTCGTGACCGAGCCGGACCACGACCCCTTGTCACATCGTCTTCAGTAACCAGGAGAAACCAGCCAATGCCTCCGAAGAGCCGTACGGCTGCGGGCGCCAAGAAGGTGCGCCGCAAGGAGAAGAAGAACGTTGCCCACGGGCACGCTCACATCAAGAGCACGTTCAACAACACCATCGTGTCCATCACCGACCCGCACGGGGCCGTGATCTCGTGGGCCTCGGCCGGCCAGGTCGGCTTCAAGGGCTCGCGCAAGTCCACGCCGTTCGCGGCGCAGATGGCCGCCGAGGCCGCCGCCCGTCGTGCGATGGAGCACGGTATGCGCAAGGTCGACGTCTTCGTCAAGGGCCCGGGTTCGGGCCGCGAGACCGCGATCCGTTCGCTCACCGCCACCGGCCTCGAGGTCGGCGCGATCAGTGACGTCACCCCCACGCCGCACAACGGCGTCCGCCCGCCCAAGCGTCGCCGCGTCTGACCGCCGGCTGCTCAAGGAGATAAGAACTTATGGCGCGTTACACCGGCGCTGACTGCAAGCGCTGCCGTCGCGAGAAGACCAAGCTGTACCTCAAGGGAGCCAAGTGCGACTCCCCGAAGTGCCCGATCGAGCTCCGCCCGTATCCCCCGGGCATGCACGGCCGCGCGCGGACCAAGGACAGCGAGTACCTCCTGCAGATGCGGGAGAAGCAGAAGGCCGCCCGCATCTACGGCGTCCTGGAGAAGCAGTTCCGTGGGTACTACCAGGAGGCGCACCGTCGCCCTGGCAAGACCGGTGAGAACCTGCTGCGCATCCTCGAGACCCGTCTGGACAACGTCGTCTACCGCGCCGGCTTCGCCGCGTCGCGTGACATGGCGCGCCAGCTGGTCCGTCACGGCCACTTCCTGGTCAACGGGCACAAGGTCGACATCCCGAGCTTCCGGGTGTCCGAGAACGACATCATCGAGGTGCGGCAGAAGTCGCACGAGATGACCCCGTTCATCGTGGCGCGCGAGACGCACGGTGACCGCACCGTCCCGGCGTGGCTCGAGGCGATCCCCACCCAGATGCGGATCCTCGTGCACTCCCTCCCGGCCCGCGGCGTCATCGACACGCAGGTCCAGGAGCAGCTCATCGTCGAGCTGTACAGCAAGAACTAGCACCACCCACCGGTATGCCGGGTGCCCATCAGGGCACCCGGCATACCGGCGGATCCGGGTCGGGGACAGAGCCGATCCGGATCGCGGCCCGTCGTGGGGCCGCAGCATCACGAGGCGTCATATAGCGGTCGCCCGTGGGAAGGAAGAATCACCGTGCTGATCGCACAGCGTCCCACCCTCAGCGAGGACGTCGTCTCCGACGCCCGCTCGCGGTTCGTCATCGAGCCGCTCGAGCCGGGCTTCGGCTACACCCTCGGCAACTCCCTGCGCCGGACCCTGCTCTCGAGCATCCCCGGCGCGGCCGTGACGAGCATCCGCATCGACGGCGTGCTGCACGAGTTCTCGACCATCCCGGGTGTCAAGGAGGACGTCACCGAGCTGATCCTCAACATCAAGGGCCTGGTCGTCTCCAGCGAGCACGACGAGCCGGTCGTGATGTACCTGCGCAAGCAGGGCCCCGGCGCGGTCACCGCCGCCGACATCGCCCCGCCCGCGGGCGTCGAGGTGCACAACCCCGACCTGCACATCGCCACGATCAACAGCAAGGGCAAGGTCGAGATGGAGCTGACCGTCGAGCGTGGTCGCGGCTACGTCTCGGCCAACCAGAACAAGTCGGGCGACGCGGAGATCGGCCGGATCCCGGTCGACTCGATCTACAGCCCCGTGCTGACCGTCACCTACAAGGTCGAGGCCACCCGTGTCGAGCAGCGGACCGACTTCGACAAGCTCATTGTGGACGTCGAGACCAAGAACTCGATGAGCCCGCGCGACGCGCTGGCATCCGCCGGCAAGACGCTGGTCGAGCTGTTCGGCCTGGCCCGTGAGCTCAACGTCGAGGCCGAGGGCATCGACATGGGCCCCTCGCCGACCGACGCCGCCCTGGCCGCCGACCTGGCCCTGCCGATCGAGGACCTCGACCTGACCGTCCGGTCCTACAACTGCCTGAAGCGTGAGGGCATCCACACCGTGGGCGAGCTCGTGGGCCGCAGCGAGGCCGACCTGCTCGACATCCGCAACTTCGGCGCCAAGTCGATCGACGAGGTCAAGGCCAAGCTGGTCGACATGGGCCTGCAGCTCAAGGACAGCCCTCCCGGGTTCGACCCGAGCGCCATCGCGGACCGCTACGACGAGTCCGACGACGACGCCGACGCGTCGTTCGCCGAGGACGAGCAGTACTGACCCCCACCCCGTCGACCCGCTGACTGCGGTCAGGGTCAGATCGATCTCAAGGAGAACACCCCATGCCTACCCCCACCAAGGGTCCCCGCCTCGGCGGCGGTCCGGCGCACGAGCGGCTGATCCTGGCCAACCTGGCGACGGCGCTGTTCGAGCACGACCAGATCACCACGACGGAGGCCAAGGCCAAGCGGCTGCGTCCCTACGCCGAGCGGCTGATCACCTTCGCCAAGCGGGGTGACCTGCACGCCCGTCGTCGGGTCATGACCGTCATCCGCGACAAGGGCGTCGTGCACCGCCTCTTCACCGAGGTGGCGCCGGACATGGCCGAGCGTCCCGGCGGCTACACCCGGATCACCAAGATCGCGGCCCGCAAGGGCGACAACGCACCGATGGCCGTGATCGAGCTCATCCGCGAGCCCTACTCGCCGAAGAAGGCGACGGTGAAGGAGGCCGAGGCCGCCACCCGTCGTTCCGTGAAGGAGCAGCAGGCCGTCGAGGAGACCGAGGTCGTCGATGCTGCTGAGGCTCCGGAGGAGGAGACAGAGGTCGTCGAGGCGGAGACCACCGAGGCGGCTCCCGAGACCACCGAGGCGGCCCCTGAGTCGGACGAGACGGCCGACGGCGGCTACGGCCCCGACTCCGCCGCTCCGCTCGAGGACGGTTCGGCGCCCGAGGGCTTCACGGTCAAGGGCAACGCCGGCTCGATGAAGTACCACACGACCGAGTCGCAGTGGTACGACCAGACCGATGCCGAGGTCTGGTTCCGCACGGCCGAGGCGGCCGAGGCGGCCGGCTTTGTCGCCCCCGGCGGTGCCAGCAAGGACGACGACAAGTCCTGAGCGGCACAGCGTCTGACACCACGCGGCCCGCCCTCCCCGAACCGGGAGGGCGGGCCGCTGCCGTTGTCGGCAAGCCGCGCCACCCGGGGACGTGCGACGCACGACGGGACCACCCGGCATACCCCGACGAGGTGCGGACCTGTGGTGCGAAGCGGTGCGGCGTGGCCGCGGGAGGCGAGCATCACACTGCCCGGCGCTATTTTTCCCTTGAATCGTCGTGAAAAAGAATGGACGCTGGGAAGGTCGTGCCCGAGCGCGGCAGACCCGCGGTCCTCACGGACCAGCACAAACAGATAGACGGAGGACATGTCCCAGAAGGACGGTCGATAGACCATGGCCCGGTACACCGGCCCCATCACCAAGAAGTCACGTCGTCTCAAGGTCGACCTGGTCGGCGGCGACGCGAGTTTCGAGTTGCGCCCCTTCCCACCCGGCCAGCACGGACGGCGCCGCGTCCAGGAGAAGGAGTACCTGCTCCAGCTACAGGAGAAGCAGAAGGCCCGCTTCGGCTACGGCGTCATGGAGAAGCAGTTCGTCCGCTACTACAAGGAAGCGGCCCGCAGGCCCGGCAAGACCGGCGAGAACCTGCTGACCCTGCTCGAGTCGCGCCTCGACAACGTGGTCTACCGCGCCGGCCTGGCACGGACCCGTCGGCAGGCCCGTCAGCTCGTGAGCCACGGGCACTTCGAGGTGGGCGGGGTCCGCGTCGACGTTCCGTCCTACCGCGTCGAGCAGTACGACATCATCACGATCCGGGAGCAGTCGCGCGAGACGTTCCCTTTCGAGCTGGCCCGCCAGAGCTACGGCGAGCGTCCCGTGCCGGGCTGGTTGCAGGTCGTCGAGGGCTCCCTGCAGATCCTCATCCACCAGCTCCCGGGGCGCGCGCAGATCGACACCCCGCTGAGCGAGCAGCTGATCGTGGAGCTCTACTCCAAGAACTAGCGGCGACCGATCCGGCCGTGCGCGTCCCTCGTTAGCCTGAGCCCATGAGTGGCGACGACATCGCGAGGCCCTCCCGCGCGGGGGGGGTGCCCTCGCTCACGGAGGGCGGCCTGCTGCGGGTCCGGCTGGACTTCGCGTATGACGGGACCCGATTCTCGGGGTGGGCTCGCCAGCCCGGGCTGCGGACCGTCGAGGAGGAACTCGGTGCCGGTCTGGCCCGCATCCTTCGGGCCGCCGACCCGGTGCGGCTCACGGTGGCCGGCCGCACCGACGCCGGGGTGCACGCCCGCGGCGCCGTGGCCCACGCCGACGTCGCCCCGCACGACTGGTCGCGCCTGCCCGGTCGGTCCGACCGCGCACCCGGTGCGGCTGCGGTGACCCGGCTCGCCGGGGTGCTGCCGCCGGACATCGTGGTCCGGCGGGTCACGGTGGCGCCGGACGGGTTCGACGCCCGGTTCTCGGCCACCGGCCGTTGGTACCGCTACCGGATCTGCGACCGGCCGCACCTGCTGGATCCGCTCCGTCGCCACGACACGGTGCTGCACAAGCGGCCGCTCGAGGTCTCGGCGATGCACGCCGCGGCCCAGCGGCTGCTCGGGCTGCGGGAGTTCGCCGCCTTCTGCAAGCGCCGCGAGGGAGCGACCACGATCCGGACCCTGCGACGTTTCGACTGGGAACGCGATGCCGACGGCATCGTGGTCGGCACCGTCGGGGCCGACGCGTTCTGCCACTCGATGGTCCGTTCCCTCGTCGGGGCCGTGGTGCCGGTCGGTGAGGGACGCCGGGAGCCGGACTGGCCGGCGCAGGTGCTCTCCGCCGGCCACCGCGACCCTGCCGTCGTCGTCATGCCGCCCCACGGCCTGTGCCTGGAGGAGGTCACCTACCCGAGCGACGACCAGCTGGCCCCGCAGGCCGGGCGAGCACGCGCCATACGACGCCTGGACCAGGTGGCCGGGGCGAGCGGCACCGTTCCGGACGAGGGACCAGCAACGTAGACGTGCGCGAGCTGGCGGCAACGGTGCCCTCGTCGCTCGACGAGGGATATCGGTATGACGCGGCACCGGCCCATACGTCACAGTTGACCCTTGTGGGACACGTCGACGTCAATGCCGTCAGCTACCAGCTCCCCGATGGGCGGCCGCTCCTCGGGGAGGTGAGCCTGCGCGTCGGTGAGGGCGCGAAGGTGGCGCTGGTCGGCCCCAACGGCACCGGCAAGACCACACTGTTGCGCATCATCGCGGGCGACCTGACTCACTTCGACGGGGCGGTCACCCGCAGTGGGGGACTCGGCGTGATGCGCCAGTTCATCGGCCAGGTGCGCGACAACACGACCGTGCGGGACCTGCTGGTCGGGGTCGCCCCCGAGCCGATCCGCAAGGCGGCCAAGGCGGTCGACGACAGTGAACTGGCGATCATGGAGGTCGACGACGAGCCGGCCCAGCTCGCCTACGCCCAGGCGCTCGCCGACTGGGGCGACGTCGGGGGCTATGAGCACGAGACGCTCTGGGACGTCTGCACGGTGGCGGCCATCGGGGTCCCCTTCGAGCAGGCGCAGTGGCGCAAGGTCAACACGCTCTCCGGCGGCGAGCAGAAGCGGCTCGTCCTCGAGGCGCTGCTGCGCGGACCCGAGGACGTGCTGCTGCTCGACGAGCCGGACAACTACCTCGACGTGCCGACCAAGCGCTGGCTCGAGGAGCAGATCGTCGCCTCGCCCAAGACGGTGCTGTTCGTCAGCCACGACCGCGAGCTGCTCGACCGCGTCGCGACCCGGATCGCGACCCTCGAGCCGAGCGCCGCAGGCAGCACGTGCTGGGTGCACGCCGGACGCTTCGCGACCTACCACCAGGCCCGGATCGACCGCAACGCCAGGTTGGAGGAGCTGCGCAAGCGGTGGGACGAGGAGCACGCCAAGCTCAGGGCCCTCGTGCTGATGTACAAGCAGAAGGCGGCCTACAACTCCGACATGGCGGCGCGCTACCACGCCGCGCAGACCCGGTTGAAGCGGTTCGAGGACGCCGGACCGCCCGAGGTGGTCGCCAGGGAGCAGAACGTGCGGATGCGGCTGCGGGGCGGCCGCACGGCCAAGCGGTCCGTGATCTGCGAGCGCCTCGAGCTGCGCGGAGGGACGCTCGCCGACGGCATCGGAGCCGACGGCGCCGAGCCCGGCGTGCTGATGAAGCCGTTCGACCTCGAGGTCTGGTACGGCGAGCGGGTGGCGGTCCTCGGCAGCAACGGCTCGGGCAAGTCGCACTTCCTGCGGCTGCTGGCCGGCGGCGGCAGCGACCCCGGTCCCGAGCACCGGCCGGTGGGCGACGTCTCTCCGCCGGCCGTCGCCCACACGGGTGTGGCCCGGCTGGGTTCGAGGGTGCGGCCGGGCTGGTTCGCGCAGACCCACGAGCACGCCTCCCTGGCCGGCCGCACCCTGCTGGAGGTCCTGCACCGCGGCGACGAGCACCGGGCCGGGAAACCGAGGGACGAGGCGGCCCGGGCGCTGGACCGCTATGAGCTGGCCCGGGCGTCCGAGCAGACCTTCGACTCACTGTCGGGCGGTCAGCAGGCGCGGTTCCAGATCCTGCTGCTCGAGCTGTCCGGCGCGACCCTGCTGCTGCTGGACGAGCCGACGGACAACCTCGACCTGCACTCCGCCGAAGCGCTCGAGGACGGGTTGGAGGCCTTCGAGGGCACGGTGCTCGCGGTCACCCACGACCGCTGGTTCGCGCGCGGCTTCGACCGCTACCTGGTCTTCGGCGCGGACGGACGGGTCTACGAGGCCGACGCGCCGGTCTGGGATGAGGGCCGGGTCGCCCGCGCCCGATGACCGGCGGCCGGCGGCCGGGCCCTAGAACTGTCGGCAGACCCGGGCCGGTTGCCGCGATCGGCGGGACCGAGCCCGACGACGCAGCTCGTGCACGATGAGCTGCTCCTGGTGCACGAGCGCGGGCACGTCGGGCTCCTGCGCCGACTCCTGCCCTTGAGCCGAGCGCGCTTGGCGCGCCAGCCGGAGGCCGTCCTCGACGGACGACAGCTCCACGATCAGCTCACGCACCGACTTCGGTGCAAGCCCAACCGGTTCCATGCCGGACCCCCTGCCCTTCTGCGGTCACCGATGTCGGGAACCTACCCCCGATTTCCCGGAACCCACCTCTCGCGAGCCATTCGTCATGCAGTCGTTATCGTCGGTCGCCGCCCGGCACGGAGGTCCGGCCCGGCGTCGTGCGGGACGGCGGGTCCACCGGCAGCGCGCAGGTGTAGACCGACACCCTTTTTGCGCCCGGCGTGCCCTGCCCGACCCGGCGATAGCGCTCGAGCACTTCGAGCAGCTCAGCCTGCAAGGCGGTGAGCTGCTCGGCGGTCACGAGCACCAGGTGGTCGTCCAGGCCGCACGCCTCGCGCCACGGTTCGGGCCAGTCGGCGGCGGAGCCCACCCACTGTTGGGCCTTCTCGCCGAAGTGCGCCACGTAGTCACGGGCCAGCCACTGCGCCGCCGCGGCCTCGTCCTCATCGGTGTCACCCGGCGACTCGTCGGGCTCGTCCGACCCGGCCATCGTCGCAGGACGCTGCGCGGCCCCGGCCTCCCAGACCCGCCGCCGTCCGGCCCCGGTGCCGGAGTCGGAGACCAGGCCGACCTCCTCGAGGCGGCGCAGGTGGTAGCTGGTCGCGCCGGTGTTGGTCGAGAGCGCCTGGGCCAGCTCCGTGGCGGTGGCACGACCGTGCACCCGCAACTGAGCCAGCAGCCGTGACCGCAGGGGGTGGGCGAGCACCCGCAGGGCGGCGCGGTCGAGGGGAGGCGACGGGGCCGGGGAGCGGCGAGCGGACGGCATACCTGCACAATAGTTGTGCACACTTCCTCTGCACAATCGGTGTGGATCACCCTCGGGAGCCGGTTTCGTGCTCAGCAGAGCCGGTTCGCGCCGATTTTGAGGCGCCACGGGACGGCCGGTAAAGTAGGTATCCGTTGTGCGAACGGTGGGTGAAGGCCCCCGGACAGCCTCCACCGAGTTCTGAGTGACCGGGGGCGTCGCGCAAGGGCCCACCAGAACCGACACGAACGAAGGCTACGACCGTGCGTACGTTTACCCCGAAGCCCGCCGAGGTCACTCGCGCGTGGCACGTCATCGACGCGACCGACGTCGTCCTGGGTCGCCTCGCGAGCCAGACCGCGATCCTGCTGCGCGGCAAGCACAAGACGGTCTTCGCGCCGCACGTCGACACCGGTGACTTCGTCATCATCGTCAACGCCGAGAAGGTGGCGCTGACCGGCGCCAAGCTCGAGAAGAAGATGCACTACCACCACTCCGGCTTCCCGGGTGGCCTGAGGGCCACGAGCTACCAGGAGCTGCTCGCCAAGAACCCGGCCAAGGCCGTGGAGAAGGCCGTTGCCGGCATGCTCCCGAAGAACTCTCTGGGCCGCCAGATGCTGACCAAGCTCAAGGTCTACCCGGGCGAGAACCACCCGCACACGGCGCAGAAGCCGGTGCCGTTCGAGATCACCCAGGTCCCGCAGCAGTAATCCACGGCCTCCCCAGGCTGTCGTCAAACGAAGCAGAACACGCACACGAGGAGAACCGTGGCTGACACCACTACGACGGACACCCCCGTCGAGAACGAAGAGCAAGAGCTCACCGAGTACACCAGCGAGTCCGAGACCCCCGTGGTCGAGGAGCGCAAGCCGGCTGCGTCCGGCCCCGGCGCCGGCACCGGCCGCCGCAAGCAGGCCATCGCCCGCGTGCGGATCGTCCCCGGTTCGGGCGAGTGGAAGATCAACGGGCGCAGCCTCGAGGACTACTTCCCCAACAAGGTCCACCAGCAGATCGTGAACGAGCCGCTCACCGTGCTCGAGCTCGACGGCTCGTATGACGTGCTGGTGCGCGTCCACGGTGGTGGCCCGTCCGGGCAGGCCGGTGCGGTGCGCCTCGGCGTGGCGCGGTCACTCAACCAGGTCGACGCGGAGCTCAACCGCCCGGCGCTGAAGAAGGCCGGCTTCCTCAAGCGCGACCCGCGGGTCATCGAGCGCAAGAAGGCCGGGCTGAAGAAGGCGCGCAAGGCACCGCAGTACAGCAAGCGCTGACGATCGAGCGAGCTTGCGAGCGCTGAGGAAGCGCGAGAAGGCGGCAGCGTTGACGATCGCGAGCTTGCGAGCGCTGAGGAAGCGCGAGAAGGCGGCAGCGTTGACGATCGAGCGAGCTTGCGAGCGCTGAGGAAGCGCGAGAAGGCGGCAGCGTTGACGATCGAGCGAGCTTGCGAGCGCCGACGAAGGCGGTCCCGGGTGTCCGGGGCCGCCTTCGCGCGTGTGCAGGTATACCGTGCAGGGAGTGCCCCGCCCGGACCGACGTCGTGCTGCCGGCACGCACCCCCCCGACTGATCGAGAGGTTGATTCATGGCTCGACTCTTCGGCACGGACGGCGTCCGTGGCCTGGCCAACCGCGAGGTGACCGCCGAGCTCGCGCTCGACCTGTCCGTCGCGGCGGCACACGTGCTGGCCGAGAAGGGTGAGTTCGCGGGTCACCGCCCCATCGCTGTCGTGGGCCGGGATCCACGGATCTCCGGGGAGTTCCTCTCGGCGGCCGTCACCGCAGGTCTGGCCTCCGCCGGGGTCGACGTGCTCGATGCGGGCGTCCTGCCCACCCCGGCCATCGCCTTCCTCACCGACCACACCGGCGCCGACCTGGGCGCCATGCTCTCGGCATCCCACAACGCGATGCCCGACAACGGCATCAAGTTCTTCGCCCGCGGCGGCCACAAGCTGGCCGACGCGCTCGAGGACGCGATCGAGGCGCGGATGGGCGAACCGTGGGAACGGCCGGTCGGCGAGTCGGTCGGCCACATCCAACCCCTCGCGGGCGGACAGGCGGCCTACGTCGAGCACCTGCTGAGCGTCATACCCCATCGTCTGGACGGTCTGCACGTCGTGCTCGACACGGCACACGGGGCGGCCAGCACGGTCGGTCCTGAGGCCTTCCAGTCGGCCGGGGCGCGGGTCTCGGTCATCGGCGCGGAGCCGGACGGCTTCAACATCAACGACGGCTACGGCTCCACCCATCTGGAGAACCTGCGCAAGGCCGTGGTCGTGCACGGCGCCGATCTGGGGCTGGCGTTCGACGGAGACGCCGACCGGTGCCTGGCGGTGGACTCGGCGGGCGACGTCGTGGACGGCGACCAGATCATGGCCGTGCTCGCCCTGGCGATGCGCGATCGCGGCACGTTGGCCGACGACACGCTGGTGGCGACGGTGATGAGCAACCTCGGGCTGCTGCAGGCGATGGAGCGCGAGGGCGTGCAGGTCAAGCAGACGGCGGTGGGGGACCGCTACGTGCTCGAGGGCATGCGCAAGGGCTCCTTCTCACTGGG
The DNA here is from genome assembly GCF_005222685.1 of Segeticoccus rhizosphaerae. Taxonomy (NCBI): domain Bacteria; kingdom Bacillati; phylum Actinomycetota; class Actinomycetes; order Micrococcales; family Intrasporangiaceae; genus Segeticoccus; species Segeticoccus rhizosphaerae. The sequence goes on along the minus strand of NZ_SWMA01000005.1, from coordinate 30,501 downwards.
CGGTGAGCAGTCCGGCCACGTGATCTTCCTCGACCACGGCACGACCGGCGACGGCATCCTCACCGGGCTGATGCTGGCCGCGCGGGTGGCCGAGACCGGGTCGTCGCTGGAGGAGCTCACCGCGGTCATGCACCGGCTGCCGCAGGTGATGATCAACGTCAAGGACGTCGACAAGTTCCGGGTCGACGAGGACCCCGAGGTGCAGGCCGCGGTCCGGGCCGTCGAGGAGGAGCTGGCCGACTCGGGCCGGGTGCTGCTGCGCAAGTCGGGCACCGAACCGGTCGTCCGGGTCATGGTCGAGGCCGCCTCGAGCGAGCTCGCGCGGGCCAAGGCCGAGCAGCTCGCCGACGTCGTCCGGCTGCACCTGTCCATCTGACCCCGCGAGGAATCATCGTGAGGTTTCGGCCCTCAAGAGGGCACCGAACCACACGATGATCCCTCACGGGGGGTCAGTCGATCTGGCGCAGCAGGCCGGTGTCCACGTCGTAGATGAACCCGCCCACCGCAACGGTGTCGGGGATCAGCGGGTGCGAGCGCACGATCGCCAGGTCCTCGCGCAGCGCCTTCTCCTGGTCGTCGACGACGTGGAAGAACTGCCAGTGGGCGTCGAGCCCGGCCGACTCACCGACCTTGGTGCGGAACTCCTCCTCGGTGGCGGAGGACATGGCGCAGCGAGTGTGCGGGGCGACCAGGATGCGGTCGACGTTGAGAAGGTGAGTGGCGAGCACGAGCGCCTCGAGGGCCGACTCGGTGACCCTGCCGCCCGGGTTGCGGAAGATCTTGGCGTCGCCGGCCTTCAGGCCCAGCAGGCCGAGCGGGTCGATCCGAGAGTCCATGCACGTCACCAGCGCGACGCCCGCGCGCGCGATGCCGTCGAACCCGCCCATGTCGAAGTGCTCGGCATATCTGCGGTTGGCCTCGAGCAGGTCGTCGAAACGGCCCTTGTCCTTGGTCGATGTGGTCACAGTCCTGGCCTCCTGGTGATGGTCATGGCGACCGGTTTGGCGGTCGCCTCGAAGAAGTCGTTGCCCTTGTCGTCGACGACGATGAAGGCCGGGAAGTTCTCCACGTCGATCTTCCACACCGCCTCCATGCCGAGCTCTTCGTACTCGAGGACCTCGACGTGCTTGATGCAGTCCTGGGCGAGGCGAGCGGCAGGACCGCCGATCGACCCGAGGTAGAACCCCCCGTGCGACGCGCAGGCGTCGGTGACCTGCTTGCTACGGTTGCCCTTGGCCAGCATGACCTTCGAGCCGCCTGCGGCCTGGAACTGCTCGACGTAGGAGTCCATCCGGCCGGCCGTGGTGGGCCCGAAGGAACCGGACGGCATACCCTCCGGCGTCTTGGCGGGCCCGGCGTAGTAGACGGGGTGGTCCCGGAGGTACTGCGGCATCTGCTCCCCCGCGTCGAGCCGCTCCTTGATCTTGGCGTGCGCGATGTCCCGCGCCACCACGAGCGGCCCGGTCAGGGACAGCCGGGTCTTGACCGGGTGCCGGGACAGCTCGGCGAGCACCTCGTCCATGGGGCGGGTGAGGTCGATCCTGACCACGGCGTTCTTGCCGGTCGAGCTGACCCCCACCGCCTCGTCGGCGTGCTCGCCCAGGTCCTCGTGGGTCTCGTCCGGCAGGAACCGGGCCGGGTCGGTCTCGAGCTGTTCGAGGAAGACGCCGTCCGCGGTGATCTTGCCCCTGGCCTGGCGGTCGGCCGAGCAGGAGACGGCGATCGCCACCGGCAGCGAGGCGCCGTGCCGCGGCAGCCGCACGACTCGCACGTCGTGGCAGAAGTACTTGCCGCCGAACTGCGCCCCGATGCCGAACTGCCGCGTCAGCTCGAGCACCCGCTCCTCGAGCTCGGTGTCGCGGAAGCCTTGCGGGATGGGGGAGCCCGCCGTGGGCATCCCGTCGAGGTACTTGGCGCTCGCGTACTTCGCCGTCTTGAGGGCGAACTCGGCCGACGTGCCACCGATGACGATGGCCAGGTGGTAGGGCGGACACGCCGCGGTGCCAAGGGAGCGCAGCTTCTCGTCCAGGAACGCCATCATCGCGTCCGGGTTCAGGATCGCCTTGGTCTCCTGATAGAGGAACGACTTGTTCGCCGAGCCTCCGCCCTTGGCCATGAACAGGAACGAGTAGGAGGCCTCGTGACCGGGCGAGGTGTCGGCATACAGCTCGATCTGGGCGGGCAGGTTGCTGCCGGTGTTCTGCTCCTCCCACATGGACAGCGGTGCCATCTGGCTGTAGCGCAGGTTGAGCCGGGTGTAGGCGTCGAAGACCCCACGAGCTATTGACTCTTCGTCCGAGACGTCATGGCCGTCGGTGAGCACGTGCTGGCCGCGCTTGCCCATCACGATGGCGGTGCCGGTGTCCTGGCACATCGGCAGCACCCCGCCGGCCGCGATGTTCGCGTTCTTGAGCAGGTCGAGCGCCACGAACTTGTCGTTGTTGCTGGCCTCGGGATCGTCCAGGATCCGCCGCAGCTGCGCCAGGTGGGCCGGACGCAGGTAGTGCGCGATGTCGTGCATCGCCGTCTCGGTGAGCAACCGCAGTGCCTCCGGCGCGACCTCGAGGAACGTCCGGCCCCCGGGGCCCGCCACGGCGCGGACACCCTCGGTGGTCACGAGCCGGTATGCCGTGTCGTCGGCTCCCGTCGGAAGCAGGTCTGCGTAGGTGAACTCGGGCACTCGCGGCTCCTTCGTCGTGCGTGGACCGTACGGCGGCGCGCTTTCGGGTGATAACGAGGCCGTACCGGTTCCAGACTAGAGGTGCGTAGGCTGTGGCGTCGGTCACGTAGAGGTGGTAGACCTACTCCACGCTGTATCGCCGAGAGGAGTCTCCGTGCAACGACGCAAGAGCCCGAGGTCTGTGGCGGGCGCAGCGGTGCTGGCGCTGGTCGCATCGGGTGCACTCGCCGCGTGCGGTGGTTCCAGCAGCGCGGCCGGCACGCCCACCCTGACCTGGTACATCAACCCGGACGGCGGCGGATCCGACCCGACCAAGGGCGGTCAGGCACAGATCGCCCTCGAGTGCACCAAGGCCGCGCAGGGGCGTTACCGGATCAACTTCCAGCAGCTGCCCAACAGCGCCAGCGACCAGCGGACCCAGCTGCTCCGACGCCTGGCCGCCGGCGACTCCAACATGGACCTGATGAGTGTCGACCCGGCGTTCAACACCGAGTTCGCGGCGGCCGGCTACTACGCCCCGGTGCCGCAGAAGATGGTCAAGCAGTTCACGCAGGACCGGGTGCAGTCCTCGATCGACGCGTCCAAGTACAAGGGCAAGCTGATCTCGGTTCCCTTCTGGGCCAACACGCAGGTGCTCTGGTATCGCAAGAGCGTGGCCAAGCAGGCCGGCCTCGACATGACGAAGCCGGTCACCTGGGACCAGCTGATCGCCGCGGCGCAGAAGAGCAAGACCGACATCGGTGTGCAGGCCGCCCTCTACGAGGGCTACTCGGTGTGGATCAACGCGCTCATCGAGGGCGCCGGCGGCCACATCGTCAAGAACCCGAACGCGACCTACGAGAGCATCCAGCTCGGGCTGGACAGCCCGGCGGGCAAGGCGGCGGCCGCCGTCATCGCCAAGGTCGCCAAGACGGGCACCGGCGGTCCGGCGGTGGGCTCCTCGCAGGAGACCCAGTCGCTCAACCTCTTCCAGGGCAAGAAGACCAGCGGCTTCCTGGTCAACTGGCCCTACGTGTATGCCGCGCTGAAGTCGGCCAAGGTGCCGTGGCTGGACGACGTGGGCTGGACGATGTATCCGCGCACGGTGGACGGCAAGCCTTCCACGCCGCCCTTCGGCGGCATCGAGATCGCGGTCGGCAAGGACAGCAACCACCCCGATCTCGCCTACGACGCCGCCTCGTGCATCACCAACGAGGAGCACCAGGTCCTCTACATGGTCTCGACCGGCAACCCGGCCAGCCGCAAGCAGGCGTTCAGCGACCCCAAGGTGACCAAGGCCTTCCCCGGCGGGCTGGCCGCGCTGATCCGCGACTCCCTGGACAAGGCGGCGACGCGGCCGCTCTCCCCGTACTGGGGTGACATGTCGACCGCACTGCAACAGAGGTTCAGCCCACCCGACGCCGTCGGGCCGAACACCCCCGCCGCAGCGCAGAAGTTCATCCTCGACGTGCTGAACGGAAAGGCCCTGCTATGACCTCGGTGGTCGAGAACGCGAAGGAGACCCCGGCCCGGAAGAAGCCCAAGGCGGTGCTGTCCGACCGGGCACGTTCGGAGCGGGCTCTCGGCTGGAGGCTGGCCGGGCCGGCGTTCTTCGTCATGCTCTTCGTGACACTGTGGCCGATCGGGGACGCCATCTGGTTGTCGCTGTTCAACTACCGTCTGACCGACCCGGCGGGCCGCAAGTTCGTCTGGTTCCAGAACTACGTGACGGCCCTGTCCGACCCGTTGTTCTGGCAGACGTTCGTCACGACGTTCGCGATCGTCATCTTCACCCTGATCTTCGAGCTGATCTTCGGCTTCGCCATCGCCCTGGTGATGAACAAGATCGTGGTCCCGCGCAAGACCCTGCGCACGATCGTGCTGATTCCCTACGCGATCATCACCGTCGTCTCGGCGTTCTCCTGGCGCTACGCCGCGGAGATCGACACCGGGTTCTTCAACCACTGGCTCAACTGGATCACCGTCGGCGGGTTCCCCCTGGACTACAACTGGTTCGGTGGACGCTGGAGCTCACTGTTCATCATCAGCATGTCGGAGATCTGGAAAACCACACCGTTCATGTCGTTGCTGCTCCTCGCCGGTCTGGCCCAGGTGGACAGTTCCATGGAGGAGGCAGCACAGGTCGACGGCGCGACCTGGTGGCAGCGGCTCTACAAGGTGGTGCTGCCCAACATGAAGGCGGCCCTGATGGTGGCAGTCCTCTTCCGCACCCTTGACGCCATTCGGATCTACGACAACCCCTACGTCATGACCGGAGGTGCCAACGAGACGATGAGCCTGTCGATGCTGGTGTCCAACGAGACGATCACGCGGGTCGAGATCGGCATGGGGTCAGCCCTGTCCGTGATCCTGTTCATCATCGTGCTCATCGTGGCGGCGATCTTCGTCAGAGGATTCAAGGTCGACCTGACGGGAGGTAACAAGTAGCCATGGAGACCAACGTCAGCAACAAGGTCCGCAACTGGCTGGCTGCCGCCTCGGTCCCGATCATCATCTGGACCGTGATCCCCCTGCTCTGGATCCTGGCCACGTCGCTGAAGTCCGACGCCGCGCTGGCCGACTCCAGCCAGAACGTCCTGGGCAACTTCTGGCCCAAGGACATCAGCTGGGACAACTACAAGCTGATCTTCACCGGCGGCGCCAAGGACCTGTTCCTCCCGGCCCTGTGGCACTCGATCGTGGTCTGCCTCTCGGCGACGGTCATCAGCGTCGTGCTGGCCACGTTCTGCGCCTACGCGATCGCACGGCTGACCTTCCCGGGCAAGAAGCTCATCCTGACCACCGCGCTCGGCGTGTCCTTCTTCCCGGTCATCGCGATGGTCACCCCGATCTTCAACCTCTGGCGATCGGTCGGACTGTTCGACACCATTCCCGGGCTGATCATCCCCTACCTTGCCCTGACGGTGCCGTTGTCCATCTGGATCCTCGCAGCGTTCTTCCAGCAGATCCCGTGGGAGATGGAGCAGGCGGCCCAGGTCGACGGCGCCACGTCGTGGCAGGCATTCCGCAAGGTGATCGTGCCGCTCGCGGCACCCGGTGTGTTCACCACGGCGATCATCGCCTTCTTCACCGCCTGGAACGACTTCGTCTTCTCGCTGAACCTCACCTCCGAGCACGCCCGGACGGTCCCGGCGGCGCTGGCTTTCTTCACGGGCGCGAGCCAGTTCACCCAACCCACCGGCGCGATCTGCGCCGCAGCCGTCGTCGTGACCATCCCCGTCGTCATCCTCGTCCTGCTCTTCCAGAAGCGCATCGTCTCCGGCCTGACCTCCGGTGCCGTCAAGGGCTGAGCCGGCCACCCGGCATACGCACTAAGGAGCCATCGAATGTCCAACATCACGCTCAAGAACCTCGTCAAGAAGTACGGCGACGGCTTCCCGGCGGTCAACGACGTATCGCTCGACATCGCCGACGGCGAGTTCATGATCCTGGTCGGTCCGTCCGGCTGCGGGAAGTCCACCCTCCTGCGGATGATCGTCGGACTCGAGGACATCACCTCAGGTGACCTGCTGATCGGGGACAAGCGGGTCAACGACCTTGCGCCGCGCGACCGCAACCTGGCCATGGTGTTCCAGAACTATGCGCTCTACCCGCACCTGACGGTGTTCGAGAACATCGCGTTCCCGCTGCGCCTCGCCAAGGGCCACCACGACGAGAGCGACATCAAGAAGAAGGTCAACGCCGCATCGGCGATGCTCGACCTGGACGAGCACCTGGAACGCAAGCCCGGCAATCTCTCCGGTGGCCAGCGCCAGCGGGTGGCCATGGGCCGGGCCATCGTCCGCGACGCGGAGGCGTTCCTCTTCGACGAGCCGCTGTCCAACCTCGACGCCAAGCTCCGCGGGCAGATGCGCACCGAGATCGCGCGGATGCAGCGGCGACTCGGCATCACCACGGTCTACGTCACCCACGACCAGACCGAGGCCATGACGCTGGGCGACCGGGTCTCCGTGCTCAAGAAGGGTGTCCTGCAGCAGTGCGCGCCGCCGCGAGAGCTCTACGAGCAGCCGGTCAACCTCTTCGTCGCGGGGTTCATCGGCTCGCCCCCGATGAACTTCCTGCCGGCCCGGGTGGAGGGGTCGACGCTCAAGACGCCGGTCGCGGACGTCCCGGTGTCGGGCGAGCTGGCCGAGAAGATCAAGGGCAAGGAGCTGGTGATCGTCGGCATCCGCCCGGAGACCTTCAAGGACGCCTCGCTCGGTGACACCCAGGCGCAGGGAGCCGTCCGTTTCACCGCGCCGGTGGACGTCACGGAGTGGCTGGGCAATGAGCAGTACGCCTACATCCCCTTCGAGGCCGACCCGTCGGTGAAGAACAAGCTGGACGAGCTCGACCGTGACCTCGACGGCGAGGGCATGCGCACCCAGCTGGTGGTCAACCTGGACGCCCGCTCCCGGATCCGGGAGGGCGATGACGCCGAGCTGTTCTTCGACCCGGCGCTGATGCACGTCTTCGACCCGGAGTCGGGCGAGTGCCTCACCCGGGACGAGGAGGAGGCGGCCCGGATCGTGGAGGAGAGCGAGGCCGACCGCAAGCGGGCGCTCGAGCGGGCCCGTCAGCGCGAGGGCAAGGTCACCGGGGACGTGCCGGAGGACGCCGAGGCCAGCTGAGTCTCAGAGGAGCTCGGCCCGGGTCGGCGGATTGGCACCGGCCCGGGAGACCGTCACCGCCGACGCCGCCACGGCTCGTGCGACCGCTGGTCGTATGTCGGGCAGGTTGCTCTCGCGCATGCGCTCGCGCGCCGACCGGCCACCGAGCAGACTGGCGTCGAGCAGCCCTGACACCAGCCCGGACATGAACGAGTCGCCGGCGCCCACGGTGTCGACCACGTCGACCACCTTCGCGTCGACGCTGGTGGCCTCCGAGGTGCCGGGCAGGGTGACCACGGCGCCCTCGCCCCCGCGAGTGATGACGATCAGACCCGGACCCAGGCGACTCCACAGGCGCAGGATCTCCGCGACCGGTGTGCCGTCATACAGCCACTCGACGTCCTCCTCGCTGGCCTTGACGACGTCGCACAGCCCGATGAGCTGCTCGACCTTGGCGCGCACGTCGTGGGCGCTGCCCATCAGGGTGGGTCGCAGGTTGGGGTCGAAGGAGATCGTGGCCCTCGGGCGCGCGTCCTCGACCGCGGCCAGGACGGCGGAGGCGCCCGGTTCGAGGGTCGCGGCGATGGAGCCGGTGTGCAGGTGGGTCACCTCGGTCGGCACGGGCGGCATCTGCCACTCCAGGTCGAACTCGTAGGCGGCCACGCCCTGGTCGTCGAGCAGGGCGGTCGCCGTCGGCGTGCGCGTCGCGGTGTCGCTGCCCGGTGTGAGCGGCACCCCCTCGGCGGCGAGCAGGTCGGCGATCATCCGTCCGTGCGGGTCAGTGGCGATGTGGGTGGCGAGCTCGACGGGGTGTCCCAGCCGGGAGAGGCCGATCGCGACGTTGGCAGGGCTGCCGCCGACGTGCTCGACCGGCGGGCGACCGGTGCGGTGCACGATGTCGATGAGCGCCTCACCGATGACGAGGGTCGGTTGTGCCATCGGAGCTCAGCCGCGCGGCTGCGCGTGGTCGAAGTTGATGGCGCTGTAGCCGCGGAGCTTGGCGAGCTGGTGGTGCGCCTCGATCACCCGGATCGTGCCGCTCTTGGACCGCATGACCAGCGAGTGGGTGGTGGCGCCGCCGGCCCGGTAGCGCACGCCGCGCAGCAACTCGCCGTCGGTGATCCCGGTCGCGACGAAGAAGCAGTCGTCGCCGCGGACGAGGTCGTCGGTGGACAGCACGGCGTCGAGGTCGAGGCCGGCGTCGAGGGCCTTGGCCCGCTCGTCGTCATCGGTGGGCCACAGTTTGCCCTGCAGGACGCCGCCGAGGCACTTGATGGCGCAGGCGGCGATGATGCCCTCGGGAGTGCCTCCGACACCGAGCAGCAGGTCGACACCGGTGTCGGGGCGTGCGGCCATGATCGCGCCGGCCACGTCGCCGTCGGAGATGAACCGCAGCCGGGCACCCGCGTCGCGGACCTCGGCGGCGAGGGCCTCGTGGCGAGGCCGGTCGAGGATGACCACCGTGACGTCCTCGGGCCGCTCGTTCTTGGCCTTGGCGACCCGCCGGATGTTCTCGGCGACCGGGAGCCGGATGTCCACGACGTCGGCGGCCTCCGGACCGGTGGCCAGCTTGTCCATGTAGAAGACGGCGCTCGGGTCATACATCGTGCCGCGCTCGGCGACTGCGAGCACGGACACGGCGTTGCTCTGCCCCTTGGCGGTCAGCGTCGTGCCGTCGATCGGGTCGACGGCGACGTCCACGTCGGGGCCGGTGCCGTCACCGACCGCCTCACCGTTGAACAGCATCGGCGCGTCGTCCTTCTCGCCCTCCCCGATGACCACGACGCCCTTCATGCTCACGGTGGAGATGAGCGATCGCATCGCCGCGACGGCGGCGCCGTCGGCACCGTTCTTGTCCCCCCTGCCCACCCAGCGGCCGCCGGCCATCGCGGCGGCCTCGGTGACCCGCACCAGCTCGAGCGCCAGGTTTCGGTCGGGCGCCTCCGTGGCGGACGTGCTGGCGTGCGGCGAGTCCGGCGACATCTCGAGTTCCTCCCGATGGGCACGACGTGGCGCTATGACTCTAGCGGGCCGGTGCCTCGCTCCGGACGCACGACCACGCGGGTGGGCGGCCCGGGTTCGTCGCACCGACCGTCCTCGGCGACCATAGGGGGGTGAGCACACCGCAGAACCGTCCCGCCGGCACCGGTGCCGAACCGGCACCCCCCGGGCCGACACGTCGTCGTGGCGGGGAGACGGCCCGGAACATGATCATCTCGACGGTGGTGGTCGTGCTCATGGCCCTGGTGCTCTTCGCGCTCGTCCCGCGGGGCAAGGGCGCCGACCCGGCGACGGTCGACGTCGCCCCGGTCGCCGCGCAGGTGGTCGACGAGACCGGCTGGCCGATCTCCGCACCGCAGGGCCTTCCCGAGGGTTGGAAGCCGACCAACGTCAGGTTCACCACGGTCGAGCAGCTCCGGACCTGGCACGCGGGCTACCTGACCCCGGACAAGCAGTACGTGTCGATCGACCAGACCCGGAACGCCACCGACCGGTGGGTGGCAGCCAACACCAAGGACGCCGCCGCCAGCGGCACCAGGGACGTCGACGGGCGGACCTGGCGCACGATGCGCTCGCCGGACGGAAAGAGCCACGCCCTCGTGCTCCGGGCGGGTCGGGGACGGCCGCTCACCACCGTGGTGTGGGGCACGTCGTCGTATGACGACCTGGCCACCTTCGCCGGCCGGCTCCAGCCGGTGCGCGCCGGCCGGGGCTGACCGGTCGGCAGCCACCCCTCCCAGGGGAGGGACGGGGCGGGTCGGCCCACCGACCTCGCCCCTGCGCTGACTCAGTCGGCCCGCTGGACCGCCGTCTGGTCCTCCAGCTTGGCCGCGGCGGCGTCCAGCCAGGTGCTGCAGTGCTCGGCCAACGCCTCACCGCGTTGCCACAGGGCCATGCTCTCCTCGAGCCCCAGCTGGCCGCCCTCGAGGCGAGCCACGATCGTGATCAGCTCGTCGCGGGCCTGCTCGTAGCCGAGGTCCTTGATGTCCTCCAGCTCGGGGGTGGGGGCGGGGGCCGGTGCCGGCTCGTGCCCGTCGGTCGCGTCCTTGCCTGCTGACATGGCAGACAGCCTAGAGGGGGCCGGCGACAGGACGCACCGCGAAGTCTCCTCGGGCCACCCGCACGCGCAGCAGCTCATCCACCTCGACCTCGGCGCGGTCGGAGACGACCCGGCCGTCTGCGTGCTGGACGACCGCGTAGCCGCGCTCGAGGGTGGACAACGGGGAAAGCGCACGCACCTGGGCCCTCAGGTGGCCGACCTGGTCGGCGGCGCGGTCCACGGCGGCACGGACGCGGGAGGTGGCCCGCGCGGTGAGCCGGTCGAGCTCGTCACGACGCGTGGCGATCATGGTGGCGGGTTCGGCCATCACCGGTCTGCTCCGCAGGGCCGCCAGCTGGTGCCGCTCGTGGCCGACCCGTGTCTGCAGGGCGCGACGGCCCCGCTCGCGGGTGGCCGCCACGCCGGCCAGCTGCTCGCCGACGTCAGGGACGATCCGCTTGGCCGCGTCGGTGGGGGTGGAGGCGCGCACGTCTGCCACGAGGTCGAGCAGTGGGGTGTCGACGTCGTGTCCGATCGCGCTCACGACAGGGGTGCGGGCCGCGGCCACGGCTCGCACGAGCGCCTCGTTGCTGAACGGCAGCAGGTCCTCGAAGGCACCACCCCCGCGGGTGATCACGATGACGTCGACGGTGGGGTCGAGGTCGAGCTCGCGCAGGGCGGCGCCGACCTCGGTGACCGTGTTGGGTCCTTGCACCGAGACCTGCTGGATGACGAACTCGACGCGGGGCCATCGGCGTCGGGCGTTCTCGACGACGTCCTTCTCCGCCGCGCTCGCCCGGCCGCAGACCAGACCCACCCGGCGAGGGAGGAAGGGCAGCGGTCGTTTGCGGTCCTCGTCGAACAGCCCCTCCGCGTGCAGCAGCCGCTTGAGGTGCTCCAGCCGGGCCAGCAGCTCACCGACCCCCACCTGACGAACCTGGCGTGCGTCGAGGTTGAGCGTGCCGCGCTTGGTCCAGAACGTCGGCTTGGCGTGCACCACGACTCGGGCACCCTCGCCCACGTGGCCGGCCATTGCGTCCAGCGTGTTGGCTCGCACGGTGATGGACAGCGACATGTCGACGTCGGTGTCGCGCAGCGTCAGGTAGCACATCTGCTGTCCCGGTCGGCGGTTGAGCTGGACCACCTGACCCTCGACCCACAACGGCGACATGCGGTCGACGTAGTCGGCGATCTTCATGCTCAGGGTGCGCACCGGCCACGGCCGCTCGGCGGTGGTGTCGGCCGCCTTCTCCGGCAGAGGCGCGGGGCTGCTCACGCTGGTCACCCTAGTGGGGCCCTCCGACGCGGCAGGGTGGCGTGGCCGCCCTCCTGCCCACGAATCGGCTTCCGTGGCGCGGCCACCTACGATGGAGCCGTGACTACCGCCTCGAAACGTGTCCTGCTGGCCGCCCCGCGCGGGTACTGCGCCGGCGTCGACCGAGCCGTGGTGACGGTCGAGAAGGCCCTCGATCTCTACGGACCACCGGTCTACGTCCGCAAGGAGATCGTGCACAACAAGCACGTGGTCACCACCCTGCGCAAGCGGGGTGCCGTCTTCGTGGACGAGACCGACGAGGTGCCCGAGGGCGCCACGGTGGTCTTCTCCGCCCACGGGATCGCACCGGTCGTGCACGACGAGGCCAAGGCCCTGTCGCTCAAGACCATCGACGCGACCTGCCCACTGGTGACCAAGGTGCACCGCGAGGCGGTCCGCTTCGCCGATGACGACTACGACATCCTGCTGATCGGCCACGAGGGCCACGAGGAGGTCGTCGGCACCTCCGGCGAGGCGCCTGACCACATCACCCTCGTGCAGAGCCCGGAGGAGGCCGACCGGGTCGAGGTGCGCAACCCGGACAAGGTCGTCTGGCTCTCGCAGACCACGCTGTCGGTCGACGAGACGATGGAGACGGTGCGCCGCCTGCGCGAGCGCTTCCCGGCGCTGCAGGACCCGCCCTCGGACGACATCTGCTACGCGACCCAGAACCGTCAGCTCGCAGTCAAGCAGATGGCGCCCGACACCGACCTGATGATCGTGGTCGGCTCACGCAACTCGTCCAACTCGGTGCGGCTGGTCGAGGTGGCGCTCGAGCACGGCGCAGGGGCCGGCCATCTCGTCGACTACGCCGACGAGATCGACGAGGCATGGCTCGACGGTGTCTCGACGGTCGGGGTCACCAGCGGCGCCAGCGTGCCCGAGATCCTCGTCCGTGAGGTGCTGGCCTACCTCGCCGACCGGGGCTACAGCGACGTCACTCCGGTCGTCGCCGCGGAGGAGAGCCTGCTCTTCGCGCTGCCCAAGGAGCTGCGTCGAGACCTCAAGGCCCGGGGCGGCCAGGACGCGGTCACGGTCCGGCACGACGCCGGTTCGTTGCACTGACACCCGGGTCCTGAAGCACCCAACCGGGCCAGCGGCCGAGACGTCTCACCGGAGGAACCCGACGACCCGGTGAGGAGCACCACCATGGCATCCGAGCTGTCTCGCAGGACGGTGCTGCGGGCCGTTGGTCTGGCCGCCGGGGGAGCCGCGCTCGGCCTCGCCTCCGCGTGCCAGAGCAGCCCGGGCAGCTCATCCTCTCCGCCGACCAGTGGTGCCGCCGGGCGCGGCGCCAGCACGGCGGGGGGCAGCACGAGTCCGGCCTCGCCCACCTCGACGACGGCGACTCCCTCCACCAACGGTGCGACCTCGAGTGTTCCTCCTGCCACGGCGACTTCGAGTGCTGCCACCACCGGGCCCTCCGCAAGCTCCCGCCCCGGCGGCTGGGCCGGCCTCGCAGGTCGGCTCGAGGGCAAGCTCTACCGGCCCCGGACGCCCGGGTTCGGTTCGGTGGCACACGGCTACAACCCCCGGTATGACGACCGCTCACCCGCCGCTGTCGCCCGCTGCGCGGGCGCGCAGGACGTCCGCACGGCCGTGGAGTGGGCCATCGCGTCCGGGACGCCCTTCTCGGTGCGTTCCGGCGGGCACTCCTACACGGGCTGGTCGACCTCCACCGATCTGGTCATCGACGTCTCGGCGTTGGACCAGGTGACGGTGGACCGGGGAGCGCGCACCGCCCGGATCGGCGCCGGCGCCCGGTTGATCGACGTCTACCACGCGCTCGCCGCGCAGGGGTTCGGCGTCGCGGCCGGCTCGTGCCCGTCGGTCGGGGTCGCGGGACTGACCCTCGGCGGCGGCATCGGCGTGCTCTCGCGGGCGTGGGGCCTGACCTGCGACTCCCTCGACGGAGCGTCGGTCGTGCTCGCCGACGCCAGGTCGCACCGCGTCGACCGCGACCACCAGCCGGACCTGCTCTGGGCCCTGCGCGGTGGTGGCGGCGGCTCGTTCGGCGCGGTCACCTCGTTCGACCTCGCGCTGCGCCCGGCACCGCGGGTGCAGACCTTCTACCTCACCTTCCCGTATGCCGCGGCCGCGGACGTGCTGGACGCGTGGCAGCGCTGGGCGCCACGGGCGGACCGGAGGCTCTGGGGCACCTGCCACCTGGCGGCAGTGCCCTCTTCGGGGAGTCGTTCGATCTCGGTGGCGGGCACCTGGATCGGCCCGTCCAGCACGCTGGGCACGCTGCTCGACACCTTCGTGCGCCGCTGCGGCACGCAACCGGGCTATCGGTCGGCCACGCCGCACTCCTACGAGTCCGCGATGCTGCTCGAGGCGGGCTGCGACGCCTACGCGCCGTGCCACCTGGCGCCGCAGGGCTCGCTCGGCCGGGAGCCGATGTCGGCCACCTCCTCGATGTTACCGAAACCGTTGGACAGCAAGGGGATCGCGACGGTGCTCGACCGGATCGACGCGGGGTTGGGAGTGACCGCGGCCGGCGCCACCGCCGTGGCCTTCGACAGCCTCGGCGGTGCCGTCGACGACGTGTCGGCGACCGGCACGGCATACGGGCACCGGGGTGCGATCGCCAGTCTGCAGTACACCGCGACATGGAGCGAGCGGCATGCCCTGAAGGACCCACGGCCCATGGACGACTACGTCCGGGGCTTCCGTGCCGCCCTCAAGCCGTGGTGCGGTGAGGCGGCCTACGTGAACTACCAGGACGCGGCGATCCGCGACTACGGCCAGGCCTACTGGGGCAGGAACTACCGGCGTCTGCGCGAGGTCAAGCGGCGTGTGGACCCGCGCGAGCACTTCACGTTTCCCCAAGCCGTCCGCCCCTGAGGCCCTCCACCGCGACGCCGCGTCCGGTGCGGGCCGGCCCGGGCCACAGCTGCCGAGGCGAGCCTCGGGAGGCGTCTCAGGCGGAGTCGCGCCCCTGGGCCCGAGTCCGGTCGGCGGTGACCCGGTCCAGTTCCAGATCGAGGTCGAGCTCGGGTCGGCACCCTTCGTCCGCCACCGCGTCGAGCAGCTCAGAGGCGGTCAGAGGGCGCGGGGAGTCCTCCACGGGCAGGAGGTCGGCGAGCGGCTCGGGCTCCAGGTCGAGCTGGTGCATCTTGCGGGCCGTCACCAGCACCCGGCTCTCGAGGGCGCCGACCATCGCGTTGTAGGACTCGACCGACCTGCGCAGGGCAGTGCCCATCTTGGTGGCGTGGCTGCCCAAGCTGCCCAGCCGCGCATACAGCTCATTGCCGAGGGCGAGCAGCTCGCGGGCGCTGGTGGTCAGGGCATCCTGCTGCCAGGTGAACGCCACCGTGCGCAGCAGCGCGAGCAGGGTGCCGGGGGAGGCGAGCACGACCTTCTTGGCCATCGCCTCCTCGAACAACCCCGGGTCGGCCGCCAGGGCAGCGGCCAGCACGGCGTCTCCGGGCACGAAGCAGACGACCATCTGCGGCGTGGTCCGGAAGGCGGTCCAGTAGGCCTTGGCCGCCAACGCGGTGACGTGACCGCGTAGGGCGGTGGCGTGCGCAGCCCGCAGTCGCTGGCGCTCGGCGGGGTCGAGGCCCTCCGCCTGCGCGGCCAGGAAGGCGGTCATCGGGGCCTTGGCGTCGACCACCAGGCACTTGTCGCCGGGCAGGTGCACCAGCACGTCGGGTCGCACCCCGCGCTCGTGCCTGCTGACCGCGCTGACCTGCTCGTCGAAGTCGCAGCGGGCCAGCATGCCGGCGTGCTCCAGGACACGGCGCAGCTGCACCTCGCCCCACGTGCCGCGGGTGGTGGAGGCGTTGAGCGACCCGGCGAGGCTGCTTGTCGCGGCCCGCAGCTGCTCGGTGGTGCCGGTGACCTCGGTCAGCCGGGCTCCCAGCTCGCCGAACTGCAGCTGCCGGTCGCGCTCGAGGCTGCCGACCTGGCGCTCGACGCGGGTGAGGGCCTCGCGCAGTGGGGCGAGGACCGACGCAGTCTGCATGTCGTCGCGCAGGGCGGCCTCGAGGTCGACCACGCGCTCACGCAGGAGGTCTCGTTCGGCTGCGATGGCGGCCGACCGGGCGACGTGCCAGGCGCGCAGGGCCAGCCAGGTGGCGGCCACACCGAGGGCCAGGCCGAGGAGTGCCGCGAGGATGAGGTCCATGCCGACACCGTGGCAGACGCCACTGACAACCTGCTTGACCCACGCGGTGCCACGGGCAGACTGGGCCGGGTGAGCAGCAACAACCACGAGCGCGTCAGTGAGATCCGGGCGAGCGCCTTTGAGTTCGACCGTTCGATCGAGCTCCGGCCGGACCCCGTGGGGAGCCTCAGTTCGTGGACCGCGCAGCTCGGCGCCGGTTGGCGGATCGCCAACGCCGTCAACGGTGGCCTGTTGCTGGCGTTGGCGGGGAATGCGCTGCGGCACGAGCTTGACGGCGACCGGGGGCACGGCGACCCGTTGTCGATCAGCGCCTACTATCTTTCGGCGGCGGAGCCGGGCGCGGCAAGGCTGTCGACGGAGACCCTGCGCGCGGGCCGGCAGATGTCGACCGGGCAGGTGTCGATCAGCCAGGACGTCGGCGGCACGCGGGTGGAGCGGCTGCGCGCCCTGGCGACGTTCGGCGACCTGCCGCCGGCCGGTGACGCACCGCCGAGTTGGACGGCACCCGAGATACCTCCTCCCGAGGCGTGCGTCCGGGCCTCGGAGGCGCCGGCCGGCCTCCTCAAGCACGCAGACTTCCTGGAACGCGTGGACGTGCGACTGGACCCGGCGACCGCCGGGTGGGCGACCGGGCGGCCGTCGCGTCGGGGGCAGATCCGCGGCTGGCTGCGGATGCCGGACGGTCGCGAGCCGGACCCGCTTCTCCTGCTGCTCGCCGTGGATGCCCTGCCGCCCGTGGGGTTCGACCTCGGCCTGGCCGGCTGGATGCCGACCCTCGAGCTGACCACCTACGTGCGGGCCCGTCCGGCGCCGGGTTGGCTGCAGCTGGCTCTGACCAGCCGGTACCACGCGGGTGGTTTCCTCGAGGAGGACGCCGAGGCCTGGGACTCCACCGGCCGGCTGGTCGCCCAGTCGCGCCAGCTGGTGCGGACCACCGTTCCCAGCCGCTGACGCCGAGGGCGCCGAGGACCGCTCACCGGTGGCGGGGCGACGAGCTCACCGTCGGGCGAGTGAGCGCCAGGTGACGGGGCCGACGATCCCGTCGGCGGTGAGCCGGTGGGAGCGCTGGTAGGCGATGACGGCGGCCCTGGTCCTGGGGCCGAAGTAGCCGTCCGCGGTCAGGCGCAGGGCCTTCTGGAGCGCCGTGACCGCGGCGCCCTTCGAGCCCTGCAGCAGCGTTGTCCTCGTGTAGGGGTTCAGCGCCGGAGCCTGCGGTTTGGGTTTCGGTGCGGGCTTCGGTTTCGGCGTGCTGTTGATGGTCGGCTTGGCCGGTTGTGCTGCCAGAGTGCGCCAGGTGACGGGGCCGACGATGCCGTCGGCGGTGAGCCGGTGGGAGCGCTGGTAGGCGATGACGGCCGCCTTGGTCCTGGGGCCGAAGTAGCCGTCGGCGGTCAGGCGCAGGGCCTTCTGGAGCGCCGTGACTGCGGCGCCCTTCGAGCCCTGCAGCAGCGTTGTCCTCGTGTAGGGGTTCAGCGCCGGAGCCTGCGGTTTGGGTTTCGGTGCGGGCTTCGGTTTCGGCGTGCTGTTGATGGTCGGCTTGGCCGGTTGTCCTGCCAGGGTGCGCCAGGTGACGGGGCCGACGATGCCGTCGGCGGTGAGCCGGTGGGAGCGCTGGTAGGCGATGACGGCCGCCTTGGTCCTGGGGCCGAAGTAGCCGTCGGCGGTCAGGCGCAAGGCCTTCTGGAGCGCCGTGACGGCGGCGCCGGTGGACCCCTGCCGGAGCGTCGTCTTCGAGTACCACGCATACGGATTCGAACTCGTGGCAACCGGTGGAGCCGGTGCGGGCGTGGCCTGGGGAGTCGTCGCGGTGGCGAGTCGCACCGACCGGGTGGCCGACACGGACTGGGCGAAGTCGTTGCCGCCCAGATAGCGCACCTGGTAGGCGGCGGCGTTGCTCTGGGCATACGTGAACCGGTAGGAGGCCGCGACGGAGCTGGTGGTGGTGGTCGCCACCTTGGCCCATGTGCTCGATCCCTCGGTCCGCTGGTAGAGCGTGACCCGAGCCCTGGTGACCGGCTGTCCGGTCAACGACCGCAGGTGTCCGCTGAAGCGCCCGGCACTGCCCTTGGCGAGCGATGACGGCGCCGTGAACGTCGGATGGGTCCCCGGGTGCGCCACCGCCCTCAGCTCTGCGGCGGTGCCGTTGAACCGGTTGAGGTCGACGGCCGACTTGATGCCGGCCACGCGCCCCGTCGAGGAGTACTGCCAGAACAGCCAGGTGGCCCCGGCGAACATGTCGGGATTCTGCTTGCTGGTCCAGTGCGCGACCCAGAACGGGAAGGTGATCAGGCTGAACGCGTCCGAGCCGATCTCCTGGCCCCAGAAGTACGGCGAGGTGTAGATCACGGGGATGCGTCCGGTCAGGGACTCCACCGTGGTCAGCCAGGTCTGGGCCCAGGTGCGCAGCTCGCTCGCGCTCAGGCCACCGTCGGTCTCGAGGTCGAGCACCGGCGCGAGGTCTCCCACGTCCTGGTGCCGGCCGGCGGCGGCCACGAACGCCCTGGCCTGCTCCTGCGCCGAGCCACTGCGCCGGCTGGGCAGGGCAAAGTGGTATGCCGCCCGGTAGAGCCCCGCCCGCTCCGCGCCTGCCCAGTTGGAGGCCAGGTAGCGGTCGACCGTCGTGCCATAGGTGGCGCGGATGAAGACGAAGGAGCGCCCGCTGGATCGCACGGCGTTCCAGTCGATCCCGGCACCGTAGGGCCGCTGCCACACCGACACGTCGATGCCGAGCGGTCTGGTGTCCGTCGTCGCGGCACTCGTGGCCGGTGCCGACGCGACGGCGAGTGCCGCGGTGGTCAGCACGGCCACACATCCGGCGGCGATCCGGCGCCGGGCGGGACCGGTCAGGGCAGGCGGCATCAGCGGAGCTCCTTGGGGGCATGGAGGGGGTGACTTCGACGGCCGACGACGGCTTGGGAACCGCCGGGACCAGTGAGGTGCCAGTGACTGGAGTGACCCGGCGGTCACACTATGACGGAGGTGCTCACGCCGTGTCGATATCGCTTTGGTCACAGTTCGGACACTGTCGGCGTGTCGCGGGCAGTCCTGTGCGGTCGGCCGCTAACGGGCGTTCCGCCCGGAACCCACCTCGGCTGCCGACGTGGTGCCGGTCCACCCGGTGTGCCGGCCCGGAGGATGGCCGCGAGCCTGCCCCGCGGCCATCCGTCCGGTCAAGGGGTGAGGCGGCGCAGGTCCCGCGGGAAAAGCGTGACCTCGCGGATGTTGTCCGCCCGGACCAAACGCCCGGTCCACCGTTCGAGACCGATCGCGAAGCCGCCGTGCGGCGGCATGCCGTGCCGGAACGTCTCGACGTATGACGCGTAGGGCTCCAACGGTTCGCCGCGTTCCTCGAGTGCCCGCAGGTAGTCCGAGTGACGATGCAGCCGCTGGCCACCGGTCACCAGCTCGAGCCCGCGGAAGAGCAGGTCGAAGCTGTTGCTCCACCGGGTGTCACCCGGCTGTGGATGCGTGTAGAAGGCCCGCTTGGCGAGCGGGTATCCCTCGACCGCCAGGAAGTCGGACCCGTGCTCGCGTAGCGCCCACTCTCCGAGGGCC
Source organism: Segeticoccus rhizosphaerae (assembly GCF_005222685.1). Classification (NCBI taxonomy): domain Bacteria; kingdom Bacillati; phylum Actinomycetota; class Actinomycetes; order Micrococcales; family Intrasporangiaceae; genus Segeticoccus; species Segeticoccus rhizosphaerae. Next base: position 11,190 of record NZ_SWMA01000005.1, on the reverse strand, counting down.
CGCTCGTGGGCGGGGGCGAGGTCGGGCTCGTCGTCGGGCGCGCCCACGATGCGCAGGGCCTCCGCGAAGTGGATGACAGGGATCTCCGCCGGGACCTCGGGGACCTCGATGTCGAGCAGCTCCACTGCGGCGGCAGCTCGTTCGTGCACCGAGATGACCATGCCCGCGAGCACCTCACGCAGCACGGCCAGCACGTCACGGTGGTCTCGGATGAAGCCGAGCTCCACGTCGAGGGAGACGTACTCGGCCAGGTGCCGCACCGTGTCGTGCGGCTCCGCCCGGAACACCGGCCCGACTTCGTAGACCCGCTCGAACACCCCGACCAGCATCTGCTTGTAGAACTGTGGCGACTGGGCGAGATAGGCCGGCCGGCCGAAGTAGTCGACCTCGAAGACGTTCGCGCCCGACTCCGTCGCCGACGCGACGAACTTGGGACTCGTCACCTCGGTGAAGTCGAGGGCATCCAGAGCGTGGCGGAATCCGGCCACCGAGGCGGCGGCGAGCTGCCACTTGGCCTTCTGCGTCGGGTGGCGCCAGGTGACGGCCCCGTGGTCCAGCAGCGTGGGCAGGCCGGCGCTCAGCGTCGGCCGCCACAGCTCGACCGGTGGCGTTGCTGCCGGCTCCGACAGGGCCACCAGCGCCGGCTCGGCGATCTCCCTTCCGCCCGGTGCGCTGGCGTTCGCCGTCGCGACGCCGCTCACCTCGACCACGGTCTCCTCGCCGAGCGACTCGACCTGCGCGACCACGTCGGGGTCGCGCACGACGACCTGGGCGAGCCCGCTGCGGTCGCGAATCACCAGGAAGGTCACCGACGCGAGGCGTCGACGCCGGTGGATCCAGCCGCTGACGCGGACGGGGGAGCCGGGCGGCGCCGAGGGGAGCTCGGAAGCCAGCGTGCGGCATACGGATGTGTTGCTCATGTCACCTCCAGAAAGTTTCCAGGCCCTGGAGGTGTGGGCGGAGGGCAAGCTCGCGGTGCCACCACACCTTCGCCGCCGCGGAAGTGCGCCGGCCTCGCTCGGCCGATGCGACGGCCACCCGGTCACCGCTCGGGAGCTGTCTTCGACCGCGGGCTCGCCGGCCACCTTCCCAGCTACCGGTGGCTCTCTGTGCGACGACGTCCCGCGACTACTCGGTCTCCCTCGTCGCGCTGACTCGCACAGCGTAGCCGCCGCTCTCCCGCGCCGTCACATCGATGTTGCTGGGGAAGGGCGTCATCGGTGACGCCTCGTCGCAGCAACAACCGGGGACGAGTGGTCGGCACGTGGCGGACGCTGGTGCGCGGACGGCATACGCTTCGGCGGCGACTAGACTCCTGTCCCCGTGGCACTCACTATCGGCATCGTCGGGCTCCCCAACGTCGGCAAGAGCACGATGTTCAACGCCCTGACCAAGAACAACGTCCTCGCGGCGAACTACCCGTTCGCGACCATCGAGCCCAACGTCGGCGTCGTCCCGCTGCCCGATCCTCGGCTGCAGACGCTCGCCAGGATCTTCGGTAGCGAGAAGATCCTGCCGGCGACGGTGTCGTTCGTCGACATCGCCGGCATCGTGCGCGGTGCCTCCGAGGGCGAGGGGCTGGGCAACAAGTTCCTGGCCAACATCCGCGAGGCCGACGCGATCTGCCAGGTGATCCGGGTCTTCCGGGACGACGACGTCGTGCACGTCGACGGCAAGGTCAGCCCGTCAGGCGACATCGAGACGATCGAGACCGAGCTCATCCTCGCCGACCTGCAGACACTGGAGCGGGCACTGCCGAGGATCGAGAAGGAGGTCAAGGGCAAGAAGTCGGATCCCGCCTTGCTCAGCAACGCGCAGGCCGCCCAGAAGCTGCTCGAGCAGGGCACGACGCTGTACGCCGGCGCCGCTGCGGCGGGCATCGACGTCGCCGCGATCCGCGAGCTGTCGCTGCTGACCGTCAAGCCGTTCCTCTACGTCTTCAACGTCGACGAGGACCAGCTCTCCGACGACGCGCTCCAGGCCGAGCTGTCCGCGATGGTCGCGCCGGCCGACGCGATCCTGCTCAACGCGAAGCTCGAGATGGACCTCGCGGAGATGGACGAGGAGGAGGCGCTCGAGCTGCTGCAGTCCTTCGGCGCCAAGGAGTCGGGCCTGAACCAGTTGGCGCACAAGGGATTCCACACCCTCGGCTTGCAGACCTACCTCACTGCCGGGCCGAAGGAGTCACGCGCGTGGACGATCGGCAAGGGCTGGACCGCGCCCCAGGCGGCCGGCGTCATCCACACCGACTTCCAGAAGGGCTTCATCAAGGCCGAGATCGTCTCCTTCGAGGACCTGGTCGAGGCGGGGTCGATGAACGCGGCCAAGGCGGCCGGCAAGGTCCGGATGGAGGGCAAGGACTACGTCATGGCCGACGGCGACGTGGTGGAGTTCCGCTTCAACGTGTGAATCCGCGCGTTTGCGCAGCTCAGAGTGGGCGTGGCCCCTCCCAGTCCGCACACAGTCCGCAGGGTGATTAGCGTGATGGGCTCGATGTGGCCGCTCGGAAGTGCATCTCCGGACCCCGGGCCCTGCCAGTTGCCCTCTCCACCCGGCCGATTAGGCGGGGAAGTGGAACGTCGGCGCGTAGTTCACTCCGCCCTGGTGCTCGTAGACGGTCACCGGGGGGAGAACGTTCCACCGGTGCCCCAGCAGCAGGGCGACGCCGGCCGGTCCGGCCATGAATAGGTGGATTCTCGTCGCGTCGGTCTCCCTGACCTTGGCGATCAGAGCGTCCTGGAGCGCGGTGACCCAGGACGTGGCCCAGGCGGCGTCGACAACCGACACCGGGCCGACGCCGGTCTCGCCGGTGACGGTGTACAGGCGTCCGGCTGGAATGCCGGACGCAGTGACGTAGTCGCGGACGTCGGCTGTGGGATCGTGGCGGAGGGCGACGCAGACGACGAGATCCTCGCCGTTGCCGGGGATCAGTTCGTCGGTGAGGACCACCAGCCCGGCGGATCCGCCCCTAGCGTCGCTGGCCCACTCGACGCCGTCCTGGTTCAGCGAGATGATCCAGCGCCGCACCCCGGGGAGGGTCCGGCCGATCGCGAACCAGACCGGGAGACGGACGGACGCGACGACGTGGACCCGGCGGGAGGTGAACGCCTCAAGCGTCCGAGCTGCAGACGCGAGCCGTGGGCGCACGATCGCGTCCCAGGCGGTGGGGTCGGTGATGGTCCGCCGCTCGAAGGCGTCGCCGTCGGGGTAGAGGTCGGTGAAGTCGACGCGGGCGTTCGGGAGCTGCCGGGACTCCTCGCGGTCGATGCCGTGCACGGCCAGGACCAGGGTCCCGTCCTGGGCCAGGAGGTCGCGGTCCTCAAGGCGCCGTCGGGCCTCGGCGACGGTGACTTCTCCGACGCCGTCGGTGACCCAGTCGCTGACCATGCGCAGGGCGCTGGTGACGGCCTCGTCGTCCCCGCGGAACCCGTTGAGCCGCATCAGGTCGGAGATCCGCTCGCGCCAAGCGTTCTCGGAGCCCTCGTTGCGGAAGGTCACGCTGGAGAGAAACTCGAGGACCTCAGTACGCTCCGTGCCTAGGTGGGTCGCGAAGGTCGTGAGGAGCCGTCCGAGGGTGGTCTGTGGTCGATCCAGAGCGTCGTGAAGCTTGGTCGGGTCGAGGTGATCGGACTTCTTGTCAAGTGCCTTGAACAGGGCGGAACCGTGGTCGAAGTTGCGGTTGGTCACCAGCTCCAGGTTGAACGGTTCTCCACCATCGGTCAGCTTGCGCCAGGTGGTGTGGAAGGCCTGGAGTGGAGAGACGCCCTGCTTCGCCCTGGGCGTTGTCAGCCACTGGTCGTCGATGACCTCGCCGCCGTAGTTGCTGGACTTCACCTGCATCCAGGTCCCCGGCAGTCCCTCGGCGCGCCGTAGTACGACGTCGTCGAACGCGCCGCCGTCGGGGTCCTCGATGCTTACGCTCTCGGCGTGCTCGTCCTGAAGGGCCTGAAGAACTGTGTGCAGGCCGACCGCATGCTGCAGATTGTCGCCCCTGATTGCGGCGGCGCGGGCTGGCAGTGATGCGGGGGTCCGGCGGAGGGATGTCGTCATTGTGGGTGCCTTGGGCTCAGGTTGCGGGCCGGTCCTGGAAGGGCGGGGTGGGGGTCATGTCCTCGGCAATGGCGAGGATGTGGTCGGCGGATAGCGCTGTGTCGGGATAGGCCTCGAGAATCGCAGTCGGGACGAGGCGCTGGGTGAGGTCGGAGTAGGTGAAGCCGGACTGTCCGGCTGCTCGTTCGCCGGTCACCAGGACGAGCTTGTCGATCGCGTCGTTGTCGAGGTCGAAGCCAGTGAGGGCATCGGTGAGGACCGCGCGGCGCTGGTCGGCGTCGGGCCGGTGGAACTCGAAGACCGCGGCCGCCCGACGTCGGACGGCAGGGTCGAGCGCGGCGAGGCGGTTGGTGCACATGACCACCAGCAGCGGAATGCCGGAGCCTGCGAAGTCGTCGATCCCCGCAAGAAACGCGTCCACGCCTGCACGGTCTTCGTGGTGCATCTGGCTGGCCTCGCGGGACTGCACCAGCGCGTCAGCCTCGTCGATGACCAGGATGGTGACGCCGCGGAGGCGTCCGTCGGCGCCGCGGCCGAGCTTGGCCTCGCGTGTAACGGTCGCGAAGGCCTCGGCGATCAGCGTGGTCATCTCGCCCACGTGCCCGGTCCCTCGCGCCGACAGCTTGAGCCGGTACAGAGTCACCGGAACGTCGAGGTGGTCGCCGAGGTCACAGCCAAAGCTCTCCGCGAGCGCGGACTTGCCGGAGCCGACGTCGCCGGCGAAGACGAGCAGGGGGGCGCGATCGCGGAGGAGGGTGAAGGCCTGGTGGTCGCCGGTCAGGCCGCGGTGGTGGGTCGCGGCCCACCGGGTCAGGACGTCGGGGTTGGCGAGGACTGCGGCCTCCTTTCGCAGGCGGATCTTGACGTCGTCGAGGCCGACGAGGCGGCGATACCTGTCGTAGCGGACGTCGTCGGGGAGCTCGATCACGGGGTGGAAGAGGTCGGTGTCGCTCATGGTTGCTCCGGGGGTCGTGGGAGTGCGAGCGAGGTGCTGGCCCTCCCGGTGAGTCAAATCGCGCTGTAGAGGCTGCGGTCGAGGCCGTGACCGCCACGGGAGTACTGGGAGGTGTTTCCGTACGAGCCGGCGTAGGCCGTGGGCTCGGTGCCGGGCGTGCGGTCGATGGGCAGGGCTGCCTTGAAGCTGACGCGCTCGGCGTCGGTCAGGGCATCGAACGCGCTGTTGTGGCTCAGGAAGCTGTGGAACTCGTAGGGCGCGGTATCGAGGGCGCTGGGGAGACCGCCGGGCACGTCGTCGCGGAGCTGGCCGCCCGCGACGGCGGTGTAGCGCAGCCGCAACTTCCACTCCCCGCCGTCCTTGAACCCGAAGTCGACGTAGTTGAGGTAGCCGGACTTGAGGTACTGGGCAGTCTCCTCGACGTAGTTGGGGATCCAGTCCAGGCGCGGACGGCCGTAGCGGGCGTTGAGGTTACGCAGGTCGGCGCCGAGCTTGCTGGCGATGTAGCGGGCCTCGGTGATGGTGAAGGTGGCGGTGCGGGTCAGCGAGTAGGTCATATCAGGCCACCGAGAAGGTCGGGCCGAACAGGGTGCGCCATGCATCGACGGCGCTTCCCTTGCTGGCGGTGGTGCTGGCCCAGGAGACCTGGTCGAGGGCCTGGCTGCAGCGGTCCACGATGCGCTGCCGGTCGTAGTCGGTGTAGGCGCGGACGACGTTGTTGTCGGGGTTCACCGGGTCCCAGACCTGCATCGCGTCGTAGCTGTGCTGCACCTGCGAAGTGGCGTAGAAGTCGGTGAACATGATCGGCTGCTTCAGCCCGGTGGTGACGATGTAGCCGAGGATCTGCTCGAACGCGCGGGGGTAGTTCTTGGTCGCCAGCGGTTCGCCGTTCCAGCCGTGGTCGTGGAGCTGGGCGACGAGGAGCTCGACGAGGAAGCTCTTGAAGCGGAGCTCCTGCCCGGTGGCGGCGGACTCGTCCTTGATCCGGCGGATGAACTGCTTGAAGAGCCGGATGAGCTCCTTGAGCTCGGGGCCGGCCACGCGACCGCGGCTGTTGAGGAACTCCAGGTGCTGGGTGACCGAGGTCAGGACCCTGTCGCCGGATTGGGTCACCAGGTGGCCGCGGTCGTCAGGCTGGCCCTCGTAGAGCACAGGGGCGACGTCGATCTTGAGCCCGGTGCCGTGCATGGTGATGCCGACGGCGTGGTGGGAGATCTTGAAGTCCTCGGCGTCCTTGGTCTTGCCGTAAACCTCCTTGCACCGCTCGAGCAGCCAGTTGAGCAACTGCGCCTCGTTGACCTGGAGACCGCCGACGGCGGACGCCCGCACGTAGGCCGCGACGTCGGTGTCGGAACTGGTCTTGATGGCGGTGTGCTTGGCGACGCTGCCGGAGCCACGCATCTTGACCAGGTCGTAGTCGGGATGGCTGGCGATATAGGTCTCGAGGCGGGTGCGGAGGTGGGCTACCTGGTCGCGGCGCGCCTTGGCCTTCTCCTTGGGGACGTTGACCTTCTCGACGGCGTACGTCGAGAGGGCGTCGTGGTCGACATGGTCGTGCACGGGTTCCTCCCGGGTGTCATGAGTGGTACTCAAGACGGGGCCCGAGGGGCGTGATGCTGATCTCGCGGGGAACTCGCGTCGTACGCGTGCGTAACTGCACGGGGTGCCCTACAGTGGAAAGCGACCAAGCAAGTCCACGTAGGCCCTGGATCAGACATCACGTCGACCGCCAGGGCCTTCGTCTTGTCAGAGCACTCTTCGGTTTTGTACCCGCAGGCGGGCTTCTACAGGCTAGCGGTGCGCACCGACAGGTCGGGGCGGGATAATGACAGCGATGTAGTTATCCACAGCATAACAACACGCGGACGTCAGGAACCAAGATGTCGTGGTCCCATCTCGTTTCGAGCACTAGATGTGGGCGTGCTTGATGCAGTGAGGGCGTCTGCGCTGGGCATCTCCGCTCAGCCTCGACTCACCGGTCTCAGTGGCCACATGCGTGACAGCGCCTGTGGACAATTCTGTTATCTAATTGTTACCTAACGAGTTGGTGATCAGAATCGAGGGGCCCGCTCAGTACCGGCGCTGTGAGGCGCAACCCGCTCACCCGGGAGAGTGGGGGCGGATCCAGGGCAGCGGCTCACTCAGCCTGGCCTCGCCCCCGTTCGGCCCGGGCCGCGGCAGGCTGGCCGAGCGACGCGGAGATGATCGACTCCGCTGCCTTCCTCGTGCGGTCCTCGGCCGTCGGCCAGAGATGCGCGTAGGTGTTGAGGGTCGTTGTTGCCTTGGCGTGGCCGAGCGAACGTTGGACGGTCACGACGTCGCACCCGGCCGCGATGAGGCCGGTGGCGTAGAAGTGCCGCAGGTCGTGGAGCTTGATGCCGGACAGGGCGGCATCGCGCAGCGTCTTGCGCCACCAGTAGCCGACGGTGTTCTGGTGCGGTGGGTCGTCGCCGTCCCCGGCGAAGAGCCACCGATCCTTGCCGGTGGTGCCGTGAGCGGTGACGTGCTCGGCGAGCACGCTGACGAGAGTGTCGGCGAGGTAGACGACGCGCTCTGAGCCGTACTTCGGTGCCCGTACGTCGATCGCCCCACCGTTGACGCGTTGCACCTGGCGGGAGACCTTCAGCGACCTGCGGAGGAAGTCGACGTCGCCGAGCTGGACCCCGGCCGCCTCCCCCAACCGCAGGCCGGCGAAGGCGTAGAGGGCGATGAAGGGCTGGAACCGTTCGTCAGCTACGGCCATGAGCTGCCCGACGTCCTCCGGAGTGGGGATCGACATGGCTACGTCCGCGCGACGGCCGCGGGGGAGGCGTACGCCGTCGGTCGGGTCTGTGCCGATCACCCGGTCCTTCACTGCGGCGCGGAATACCGATCTGACGTTGACGTACCGCGTCTGGATGGTGCCGGGGGCGAGCCGGGCGGCGGTCGCGCGCGGCCGAGTTGGAGGCGGACCCGTCGATCGGTCTGACCTGGACGAACTGGACGCACGGCTGGTTTCGCGCTGGGGCTAGTCCGTCGGATCGAGAGGGGCATTCAGATGTTTCTCATTATTGACTTAAAAGGTTGGATGACTAAAATGAGAAACATGCCAGCCCCTAGCCCGTACACGAGCCCCGAGCAACAGGCGGACCTCGAACGCCTAGGCGCCCGGCTGCGCGAACGCCGAAAGGCCCTCGGTGTCACGGTAGTTGCCTGTGCCGAAGCTGCTGGCGTTTCGCGTGTCACCCTGCACAGGATCGAGGCCGGCAACCCCTCGGTCACGATCGGCGCCTACATCAACGTTGCAGCCGCACTCGGACTCCACCTCGTCGTCCCGATCCTCGACGCTCCAGCAGCAGAACCGGCGACGATCACGGTCGGCGACTACCCCGGCCTGCGCACGCTGGCCTGGCAGACCGACGCCGGCACCACCATCACCGAGACGGAGGCACTCAACCTCTACGAACGCGGTTGGCGACACCTGAACCAGGAAGCCCTCACCGATCACGAGAAGGCGTTCATCCAGCACCTCGCGGACACCTACAGCAACGGGAGGCTCCTTGTTTAGGCGACTGCACCACCAACGGGTGGCCGAGGTGCTGTCGATGCTCGACGCACCGCTCCTGGCCGAGCACAACTGCTGGTTCGGAGGCGGCACCGCGATCGTCCTCGCCAACGATGAGTTCCGCGAATCGGTCGACATCGACTTCCTGGTCTCCGACCAGCAGTCGTACAGACAGCTGCGCCAGATCGTCAGGGACCATGGGCTCGACGCTCTGGCTACACGCGAACTGGACGTGGGTCGAACACCTTCTGTCGACGGCTACGGGATCCGGACGTCGGTGCTCGTAGCAGGGGTTGCGATCAAGTTCGAGATCATCCACGAAGGACGGCTCGACCTCGACACTCCCTCGCCAGAGGATGAAATCTGCGGCGTACGGATCCTGACGCGAACCGACCAGGTCGCAAGCAAGCTGCTCGCCAATGACGACCGCTGGGCAGACACGTCGACGTTCAGCCGCGACCTCATCGACCTGGCCATGATGAAACCCGACACGTTCGCCCTGAAGGCCGGCGCGCGCAAGGCGGTCGATGCATACGGCAAGACGGTTGGCGAGAGCCTCAACAAAGCAGTCACCTACCTCCAAGATCGCCCGCAACGTCTCGACGAATACATCCGAGCACTCAAAATCGACGCGCCCCGAGCGGCTGTCTGGCAGAGCATCCGCGACCTGTCCGCAAGATCCGCGAAGATCGAAGGTCTAGGTCGGGGCTCGAACTAGCCTGACGTCATGTCGGTGAGTCCGCGACGAATGACCTCAGGGTCTCCGACCGTCCAGCGGTCCGCAAACAGTCCGCAAGAAGTCACGCGGAGCCCATTTCTGACCAACGGCTGCCAACGACTCGTGGACGGCGTTTGCCCAGGTCAGAGACCCTTCTCCGGCTGTTTTCAACGATGATCGAAGGTAGCTGAAACACCCGGTTTTCGTTCCGCTTCAACGTGTGAGTCTGCTCGTCGCGCAGTTCAGGGCCAGTTCGGTCGCCGGGGGCGGCACCACGGTGGATCTTCACTCGGCCACCGCTTGACGAAGATGGCGCGCGCCGCCGAGCTGGGCGAGTTGTTGACCGAACCGCGGCCGGGAAACAGACTCTTGGTGACCCACTGGTCAGCCATTGGGCGCGAACAGAGCGGAGAAGCGAGATGGGTCTTTCTAACGCCAAGGTCGAGCCGGCGGTACCCGTGTCTGACCTCGCGAGGGCCAGGGAGTTCTACGAGGACAAGCTCGGCCTATCGGGAGGCAGGGAGATCGGCGACGGCGGGATCACGTACCCGTGCGGCGCGGGCCGTGAGATCCACATCTACCCCTCGCCCGCCAACGCGGGGAAGTCGGGCGGCACGATCGCCGCATGGGAGGTGGAGGACCTCGAGAAGACGGTGGATGAGCTCACCGCCAACGGCGTCAGCTTCGAGCAGGTCGACGGTGACCGGATCAAGACGAATGAGAAGGGAATTGCCGAGTTGGGCGAGGACCGGATGGCCTGGTTCAAGGACCCCGACGGCAACGTCTTCGGCATGGCCCAGCTCTGACAAACCTGTTGCTGCCGCATCGGGCAGCCCGGCACGCTGGCGGCCATGACTGGCCACACCGCCCTGCTCGCCGCGTATGACGCGCAGCTCCGGACCGACGCAGAGACCGTCGGCGCCCTGTCGGTGACCCGGCACGGCCCGTTGTGGCTGGTCACCTTCGACGGGGGTAGGGGATTCATCACCTACCGCGACCTGGGCGGAGCCCATGCCGAGCAGGTCAGGCAGCTCGTGGCCGAGGCGCTCGCCCACTTTGCCGCCGACCCCTTGATCACCCGGGTCGAGTGGAAGTCACGCGGACACGACCGCGCGCCGGGGCTGCACGAGGCGCTCCTGGCCCACCGATTCGTCCCGGAGGAGCCGGAATCCATCATGATCGGCGAGGCCCGGATGCTCGCCGTCGACGTGCCGCTGCCGGACGGGGTGCGGTTGCGCCAGGTCACCAGTGAGGGCGACGTGCTCGCGATGGGCGCCATGCAGGGCGAGGTTTTCGAGGACCCACACTGGCGCGAGCGGTCCGATGCGGCGATCCGCAGGCTGGAGCGTGGTGACGGGATGGAGCTGTGGGTCGCCGAGGCCGAGGGCCGCGTCGTCTGTGCCGGACGACTGGATCCCGTGCCTGACACGGACTTCGCCGGGATCTGGGGCGGGGCCACCTTGCGGCACTGGCGGGGTCGGGGGATCTACCGCGCCCTCACCGCGGCGCGGGCCAGATCGGCGCTTCGGCTCGGCAAGACTTTCATCAACAGCGACTCGACGGAGTTCTCCCGGCCGATCCTCGAGCGCTCTGGTCTGGCGAAGGTCTCGACCACGACCCCATACCAGTGGAGCCGCTGACTCACGGCACCAACAGCAGCCGGGTCACGCCTCGGCGACCACAGCCAGCTCCGGTTCGCTGTGGGCCGCTGAGCGCATGGCTCGCATGATGTCGCCGGCAGCGTTCGTTGAGTTCGCGCACCAGGTGCATGTTCGATCGCACCAGTTCGGCGGCGCTGGTGGACCGGCGCAGGCGTCGCGAAACGGAGGGGCTGTCGGTGGTCGCCCCTAGTACTACAGCCGCACTTAGTTTTTGCTGGTCCCGCGTGTCGACTGTGTGAGACTGGGAATTCACCGGCATGTT
>NZ_SWMA01000049.1:0-23653 GCF_005222685.1 Segeticoccus rhizosphaerae | reverse complement strand
ACCTATGACGAAGCAGTCGCCTGGGCACACCGCCAACCAGCAGCCGCTTGACGGATCAGAGCCCTGGGATATCTAGGCGACCGGCATACCGTCGGCGGTGGTGAGGCGTCCGGCCAGCCGGTGCCACCGGATCGGCTCAGCACCGGTACTCTGGGGCCCATGACGTCGTCCCTGATCTCATTGGTCACCGCGGAAGAGCACACGCGCGAGCTGCCCATGCCGTCGATCGTGTTCGGCCTGATCTCGGTCGGCGCCTTCCTGGTGCTCCTGGCCTTCCTGTGGTCGTTCCGCAACACGGCCGCCGACCACCGCCCTGAGGCGAGCCGCGAGCACGGACAGGGCGAGAAGCACTGACGCGACGTCTGGGGGTCATGGGCGGCACCTTCGACCCCATCCACCACGGTCACCTCGTGGCCGCCTCCGAGGTGCAGGCCCGGTTCAACCTCGATGAAGTGGTCTTCGTGCCGACCGGCAAGCCGTGGCAGAAGGACGACCAGGCGGTCACCTCGCCCGAGCACCGCTACCTGATGACGGTCATCGCGACCGCCTCCAACCCCCGCTTCACCGTCAGCAGGGTCGACGTCGACCGCCCCGGTCCCACCTACACCCTGGACACGCTGAGCGACCTGCACCGCGAGCGACCCGACGCGGAGCTGTTCTTCATCACAGGCGCCGACGCCCTCGGGCAGATCCTGTCGTGGAAGGGCGTCGACCAGCTCTGGGCGCTGGCCCATTTCATCGGCGTCACCCGTCCGGGACACGAGCTGTCCAGCACGGGGCTCCCGACCAACGGCGTGACCCTGCAGGAGGTGCCCGCCATGGCGATCAGCTCCACGGACTGCCGCGCGCGGGTGGGCGACGGGGAGCCGGTCTGGTACCTCGTGCCGGACGGCGTCGTGCAGTACATCGCCAAATATCAACTGTACCGGCCGCGCCAGTCCTCCTCTGGCTCACCGAAGGAGAACTGAGTGACCGCCACACCACGCGCCATCGAGCTCGCCCGCGCCGCGGGCGCAGCGGCGGCGGACAAGCTCGCGACCCGCGTGGTCGCGATCGACGTCAGCGACCAGCTGGCCCTCACCGACGTGTTCGTCATCGCGTCCGCTGCCAACGATCGTCAGATCAAGGCGGTGGTCGACGCGGTGGAGGAGAGCCTGCACGCCATGAAGGTCAAGCCGATCCGCCGTGAGGGCGAGCGCGACGGACGCTGGGTGCTGCTCGACTTCGGTGACATCGTGGTGCACGTCCAGCACGACGACGAGCGGGAGTTCTACGCGCTCGAGCGGCTCTGGAAGGACTGCCCGGCGATCGACGTCTCCGTAGAGGCCTGAGGTGGCCGGGGGGCGCGGCAGGGCGCAGGTGCGACGGATCGTCGTCGTCCGCCACGGGGAGACCACCCACAACGCGCAGGGCATCTGGCAGGGGCAGCTCGACACGCCGCTCTCGGCGACCGGTCGGGCCCAGGCGGCTGCTGCGGCGGCCGCGCTCACGGCATACGAGCCCTCCGTCATCCTCAGCAGCGATCTCGAGCGCGCGGCCGAGACCGCACGGAGCATCGCCTCCGTGGCCGGCCTCGAGGTCACGTATGACGAGCGGTTGCGTGAGATCCACGTCGGCCAGTGGCAGGGAATGACGGCGGGGGACGTCGCGGAGCGGTACCCGGAGCTGCAGGCCGCCCTGGCGCAGGGGCAGGACCTGCCGCGCGGCGTCGACGGTGAGACCGTGGCCCAGGTGGTCGAGCGCGGGCGGGCGTCCCTGGACGAGCTGGTGGAGCGGCTGACGCCGGGGGAGTGCGCCGTCGTGGCGACCCACGGGGTCACGGGGAGGGCGCTCGCAGCGTCCCTGGCCGGCATCGACCAGCACACGGCCTGGACCGCGATTGGCGGCCTGCACAACTGCCACTGGGCCGAGTTGAGCGAGGGCCGCCTCGGCTGGCGGATCACCGCCTGGAACGTCGGCGCCTGACCCGCCCACCCGCTCGTTGCTGGGGGACCGCGTCATCGATGACGCCATCGCCCAGCAACAAGGCGGGGGTCAGGCGGTGAAGACGACTGAGGCCTCGTCGGTGAGCGGTCGGAACGTGAACGACTCGATCAGGTAGAGCGTGATCTCGTCGTCGTCGTGGTGCAGGTAGCCGATCGACGTGTCCTGGCCGAGGTGCAGGTCGTAGTCGCCACCGCGGGTGGACAGCAGCACCGCCCCCTCGATCGCCGGAGCCCAGACGATGCGGCTCTCGAGCTGCCGGGCGACCTGGTCGTAGACCGGGTAGCCGTGGTCGCGGGTCTCGTTGAGCCTGGTGTAGGCGTCGGCGCTCACGACGAGGACGTAGGGGCCCTCGACCCCGGCGAGCCGCAGGCCGGACATCGCCTGGGCCACGACGTCGGGGAACTCGCGCGCGTCCTCGGGCAGCGCCATCCGCGGGTTGCTGGTCGTCTCGGCGATGCCTCGGATCCCGCCGCCGGCGAATCCGCTGAAGATGGAACGGTCCTCGGCGAAGGCGAGTTGCTGGGCCGCGTCCTTCACCGGCTGCCAGTCGGAGTCGAGCGACCCGCGCTCCACGTCGTCCACGTCCTCACGCCTGAGGACGAACGGGATCTTGAGCTCCACCACCGGTGACACCTCGCGCTGCCGGGCCTGGACACCGTCCGGAGTCGTCACGGCGGGGCGGCGGTGGCCGGTCGAGACCGACGCGAGCCCGATCCCCTCGGGCCCGTGGACGTCCACGACCCGGCGTCCGGCCAGGTTGCGTTTGAAGGTGCGCGCCGCCTCCTCCTCGATCTCGTCCCACGCAGTGTCGGAGATCGGTGCCAGCTCACGGTGCAGGTTGTTCATGGGTGGTGCCCTCCTTGGAGACTGCCGATGCCGAGCGATCCGTCGCGCTTGGCCGGGGGTGGTGCGGTGTCGCCGGGTGCCCGCCGGGTCGGGTCCGTGTCGGCGAGCTGTTCGGCGATGGTGCCGGGTTCGGGCGCCGAGTCCTCCCCGCCGTCGCCGAGGTCTGCCAGTGACTCGAGCAGCTCGAGGGAGGGGACGAAGAAGTTGGTGCCGGTGACGGCGGTGGAGAAGTCGAGGACCTTGTCGTAGAGCCCGGGCGGGTTGCCGATGAACATGTTGCGGAGCATCTGCTCGGTCACCCACACGTCCCGCGCGTAGCCGATGTAGTAGAGGCCGACCTCACCCGAACCCGGTGTGCCGAAGGGCATGTTGCCGCGCAGGATGTCGCGGTCGTTGCCGTCCTCGTCCTCGATGGTGTTGAGCGCGACGTGCGAGTCGGGCGGCTGGACATCGTCGGGGAGCTCGACGTCGTCGATCTTGGTGCGACCGATGATCAGCTCCTGGTGCTCGGTGCTCAGTTGCTGCCAGCCGTCGAGGTCGTGGGTGTACTTCTGCACGATGGCGTAGCTGCCGCCCGCGAACTCGGGGTCCTCGTCGCCGATGAAGACCGCGTCGACGAGCTCCTGGCCGGTCGGGTTCTCGGTGCCGTCGACGAAGCCGAGCAGGTCTCGGGTGTCGAAGTAGCGGAAGCTGTGCGTCTCGTCCACGACGGCCACCGCGTCACCGAGCTGGTCGAGGAGCAGCCGCTCGAGCTCGAAGCACAGGTCCAGCCGCTCGGCCCGGATGTGGAACAGCAGGTCGCCGGGGGTCGAGGGCGCCTCGTGCTGGTCGCCCCGGAGCGGGATGAACTCGTGCAGCTGTGCCGGCCGGCTGCGTGCCCCGAAGCGGTCCCAGGCCTGCGAGCCGATCCCCACCGCGCAGGTGAGGTTGCCGTGCAGGCTGCGGAACCCGACGGCGCGCACGAGCGAGCCGACGTCGGCAACCACCGATCGTGCGGTGTCCCGAGCTGCGTCACCAGGGTTGATGGTGAGGACGAGGAAGATCGCCGAGGCGGTCAGGGGACCGGCCACGGCCTGGGGCTCGGGACCCGTCGCGCGTGCCTGCGGCATACGGTCGACCTCCTTGCTCGCGGGCTGCCCAGCCTAGGACGTCGGGGGCCGCGGCTCGCCCTCGGGGCAGCACGTCCCACGGCCAGCGCCTGTCTGTCGACGGGATCGGGGGATTCGCCCGCGGGGACCTCCCGATTTGCTGTCGAGGTGGTGTTTGCGGATACACTCTGTCGGTCCCCATCGGGGGCGTCCACGTGAGCAATTCGCGCGGGGCTGTGGCGCAGCTGGTAGCGCACCTGCATGGCATGCAGGGGGTCAGGGGTTCGAGTCCCCTCAGCTCCACCGCACGCACAAGGCTCGAACCCTTGCCAACAGTAACGTTGGTCGAGGTTCGGGCCTTGTTCGCGTCTGCGGCCCAGGTCAGCGCGTTGGCGTTGACCTGTGGATCGAGGAGCATCTCGAAGGGTCGGTTGTGCTCGACGCGCAGCTCGTTGTCCTCGTCGATGAAGACCTTCGTGAAGAACGCCTGGTTGCACAGCCGCCGGTTGGTGTCGTCGCAGCGGGTGTAAATGTCAGCGCAGTTGGCGAGCAGTCCGAGGGCGTCGTCGAGGTGGGCGCGGGCGTCGGCGTAGTCGCCGAAGTGCGCATCGATGCGGCGGGTCACCTGGTCGAGTTCGGCGACGATGCGGTCCTGCTCACGCTTGAGCACTGAGAGCGGGATCGCGTCGGCATAGTGGGCCTGCATGAGCCGGTCCTGCTCGCCTTCGAGCCGGTCGCGGTTGGTGGTGAGGCGTTTCAGTTCCTCGGTTTCGGCGGCCATGAGCCGGTCGAACTCGTGGTGCAGCATCCCTGCGAGGGCGTCCTGCTGGGCGGGCGTGATCTGGACGCGGGTGTAGTAGTCCTCGACGAGCTTCTCGACATCCTCGATGAGCATCGCTTGGCGTGTGCAGTCGGTGCGCTTGGAGTGTCGCCCGGAGCATACGAAGTAGCAGTAGACGTTGCCGTGGCGGTTCTTCGCGTTGGAGACGATGAGTCGGGAGCCGCACTGGCCGCAGTGGATGGTGCCTTTGAGGTAGTGGCCGTGGACTTGGGTCGCCTCGACGGCGCACTGGTGCGCGGTGAGCACGGACTGGACCTGGTACCAGACCTCGGCAGGCACGAGCGCCGGGTGGTTGCCCTTGTAGCGGGTGCCTCGGTAGATGACATCGCCCTTGTAGTACGGGTTGGTCAGGAGTCGGTGGATGGTGGACACGGCCAGCGGCTTCGCCGGCCTCTTCGGCGTGGGCAGGCTTCGCAGCCCGCGTGAGGTGAGTTCGTCGTGGAGCTGGCTGACGCTCCAGTTGCCCGAGGCGTACGCCTTGAACGCCCACTCGATCATCGGCGCTCGCTCGGGATCGAGCTCGATCGTGCGAACCTCGCGGCCGAGTTCGTCGCGCTTGCGGACGTTCAAGTACCCGATGGGCGCTCGTCCGTTCGTGCCGCCACCGATGGCCTTCTGGGTCATGCCCTTGGAGACCTCGGTGGCGAGGTTGCGGGAGTAGAACTCGGCGATCGTGGACATGACGCCGTGCAGCAGCATCCCCGACGGGGTCTCGTCGATGTTCTCGGACGCGGACACGAGCATGACCCCGCACTGTTGGAGTGCAAGGTGGATGCTCACGTCGTCGGCGCGGTTCCGAGCGAGCCGGTCGACCTTGTGAACGATGCAGTACGCGACCTTGTTGGCCTTGACGTACTGGATCATCCGCATCAGCTCGGGCCGGTCGGACGACTTGGCCGAGGCTCCCGCGTCGACGAACTCCTCGACGATGCCGGCGCCGAGCTGTTCGGCCTTACGCCGGGTCGCTTCGCGTTGGGCTGGGATCGAGAAGCCTTCGTCGGTGCCGCCCTTCTCGGCCTGCTCTCGGGTCGAGACTCGCAGGTACGACACGGCGGCAGCCATTGTCTTGGGTGGGTCGATGAGGCTGGCTGCCGGATCGTCGGCGATGGTGGTCATCGGGGGGCTCACTCTCACGCGGTTCGACCCTCGCGCTCCCACTGTTGGTGGGAGGGGGTGTTGATCGTGAGAGCAGCCGATGAAGGCTGTAGGGCGAGACTCGATGGTCTCGGTGCGTGTTGCCCGCCGAGCGGCGAGGTTTAGGCCACAACACCCCGCATCGCGAGGCTTGCACGGTTCATTCTACCGGGCGGCTTCAGAGGCGGCCAGGCCATCCGTCGTCGCCCGGTAGGTGTCGGGCACCCGCGCGGCCTCGCGGGCCGCGCGGCTCTCGCCGGTCTCCTGCAACGTCAGCCGGATGAGAACCTCGGCGAGCTTGTGCAGGTCGGCGCGTTCGCGGTGGACGGCCCGAACGGAGAACGACCGCTCCTCATAGGGGCGACGGTCGGTCTTCTTGGCATAGCGGCTCATCGGTCTATGGCGCTTCGTCGTCGTCCAGGCTGGCGTAGAACTCGTCTTCGGCCTCCTGGCGCTTACGGACTTGGGCGATGACGAACTCGACGAACTCGGTGTCGCGGTCGGTGAAGGTGAAGTCCTGGATCGTGGGTGCAGGGTCCTCACCGGGCCACGCAGCTTGTCGGGTCGGGCGATCACGGTCGCCACGGGTGCCGCAGGCGGTGACCCAGTAGCGGAGGCGCTCTCGTGCGTCGGCGAAGTCGCGGTGCCAGCCGAGCGGCGCGGATGCGTTCTGCTCGGGGTCGTAGGCCGCGAGCCAGTGCAGGTGCAGCGCCGACAACTCCCAGACCATCTCCGGGTGGTGGTGCCAGAACGGCGGCACTACCGCGACGGTGAGGCCGTAGGTACGTCGCAGCCAGTCAACCCACCGGTTCAGCGCGAGCCATTCCTGCTCCAGCTCGTGCGCCGTCAACAGGTTCCAGTTCACGGGATGAGGCGGCTCGGGCATGTCCGCGTTGGTGACGCGGGGCGGCCCGTCGAAGACGTCCGGCTCATCCATCTCATGCTGATCGCTCATGGTGCTGTGGCTCCCGAACTCACATGCTGACCGGGGCGTGCGCCGCGGTCGCTGCTCGCTGCGTCGGCTCGTACGCCGCTGCGTCCCGGCCGACTCCATTGCGCGGTGTGCGATCCACCTCGTAGCGGGTCCGCGCGGCGTCATGGCCGATCTTCTTGGCGACGAACTCTTCGCCCTCAATCGCCTGACCGTTGCGCTCGTAGTTGACCGGCCGCGTGTAGCCCTCGGCGACGAAGTTGTCGCCCTGGGTGAAGTTCGCGTGCGCGTGCTCAGCAGAACGCCCGAACATCACCAAGTGGTGGTAGGTCGTCTCGGTCTGCGTGAACGATCCGTCGTCCTCGCGGCGGAAGTGCTCCTTGCCGATACGAGCGAAGAACCGGGCGTCTCCCTTGGTCGTCTCGGTGAGCAACGGCTCCGACGCGATGAAGCCTGACAGCGATTCCTGGGTGTGAATGGCCATGATGGCCTCCTCCTGACTCGGGCGACCAACTCGTGTGGGTCGCTCTGTCAGGCAGGTGCGCCCCTGATTCCCAAGCGCCGTCAGGACGTGGGCCGGTGGCGCAGCAGTGCTTCGAGTTCGTCGCGATCCCTGCGGAGCTGCGCGACGTCGGGCCGGGTGGGCCAGGCGCGCAGGTCGGTGACGATGGGCGGCGCGGAGCGCAGCATCGTGATGCCGGTGCCGAACGGCAGAGTGCGGATGCGGTCTGGCGGCAGAATCGGGACGCGGCGGATCGAGCGCTGGTTGGAGCGGGTGCCGTGGTCGCCGAGGGTCACGCTGTCCGTGTACTCGTCACGCTCTCCGATGAGGGTGGAGAGGTCTTGAAGGTCACGGCTGTTAGATGCGCCGCCGAGGATGATCTTGACGATGCTGGCGTCCCAGATCGCGCCGGCCTGGTGTTCACTCCACCGGTCGCGAGCCTGGGCGAGGGACTGCAACACAGGCATGGTCGTGATCCCGGTGCCGCCGCCTTCCGCCATGAGCGTCGGCAGTGACGGCAGCGGCGCGAGGTTCCCGATCTCATCGAGCGCGAGCAGCAGCGGCGGGTCGAGCCGTGCTCCGGGTGAGCGTGCGGCGAGTCGGCGGGCGGTTTCGATGAGGTCTTCGACAAACGCCGCGACCAGCGATGCGGAGGCTCCTGCTCCGGCTCCGGTGGCGAGTAGATAGAGGGTGCCTTGTTCAGTGAGGAAGGTCTCGGGGTCGAAGTGCTCGTGCGTGCCTGGTGTGACGGCATCGAGCACTCGGGGGTCGGCGAGTGCGGCGAGTGCGAGGGAGACGCCTTGCCAGATGCTGTCGCGGGTCTTGGGGTCGGCGTCGATCATCGCGGCCAGCGAGTCGTCCCAACCCATCGCCGCATTGGGGTGGGAGTTGAGGATGGCGACGGCCTCGGATGCGGCGCTGGGGTCGAGGGTCCACCTGAACAGCTCGGCCGGCGGGCGGCCGTCGAGCGCGGCGGCGTGCAGCAGGCTCTGGAGCGCGGTGCGGGTCTTGCCTTCCCAGAACCCGCCGGACTCGACCCCTCCGGCGGACAGTCCGGTGGCGGCGGCGAGTCCATTGGCGCGGATCATCGCGGTCAATGGATCGTCGCAGCCGCGAATGGGTGACCAGCGCAGCCCGGCGGGGATGCCTTCGGCGAGGTGTTGGGGGTCGAACACGGCGACTGGCCCGCCCTTGCGGCGTCGGGCGCGGAGGGTCGCGGTGAGGTTGTCGGGCCTCGTGCTGGTGGTCACGACCGCTCCGGGTGCGTCAAGGATCGCGTTGATGACGACATGCAGGCCCTTGCCTGAGCGGGGTGGGCCGATCAGCAGGATCGAGTCCTCGACTGATGCCCAGACCTTCGTGCCACGACTGGACCCCAGGAGGTAGCCGACATCTTGTGGTACTGGCAACTCCAAGGAGGGCCGCAGCGTGGCCGCGCGGTGAAGCAGCGCTTTCGCGGATGCTGCGGTCTTGACCTCGTGGCTGGTCGCGATCCCGGCGAGTCGGTGCGGGTCGGTCTCTGTTTTCCGCGTGTGTCGGCGCAGCACGATCCACACCCAGACGATCCCGGCGGCGAGTCCGCCGAGCAGCGCCGCGCTGACGAGCCAGTAGACGACCGGATTGAGCCCGTCGGCACCGAGCACGGTCGCCGGATCACCGGGGTCGAACAGCACGGCGAGCCCCACCGCTGCGCCAGCGTCGGGCTGCGGTGTACCGGTGAGGAACGCGGCGACGCTGCCAGCCGCACGGAGGACGAGAGCGATCCCGAACATGCCGACCAGGCCAATGAGTGCGGCGTTGGTGAGTTCGTCGCCCATGCCCCCGGCTTGCCGCTGGTTCATGTCAGCCGCCGCACCGCGAGAGTGCCCGAGATGCGCCCCAGCAGGATCACCTCGTGTGTGCCGTCGGGCAGGTCGTCGAGGTCGATGAGCGCTCGGGCCTCCCCGGTTCCGGTGGCGTCGGTGTGGGAGACGATCGTCGCCACGGCGACATCCTCGCCGGGCACGAACCCGCCAGCGGTGACCTCCGCCAGACGTGGCGTCCGTCGGGCGTGGCGACTTCGACGAGTCTCTGGCACAGGGTTCTCGGACGGGGCCACGGCGCGTCGGGGCTTGCGCGTGCGGAGGATGTCGGTGAAGACGCTGCCGTCGTTCTCGCGCACCTCGACCCGGACCGCGATCGTG
Organism: Segeticoccus rhizosphaerae; assembly: GCF_005222685.1. Lineage (NCBI taxonomy): Bacteria > Bacillati > Actinomycetota > Actinomycetes > Micrococcales > Intrasporangiaceae > Segeticoccus > Segeticoccus rhizosphaerae. Next base: position 14,142 of record NZ_SWMA01000049.1, on the reverse strand, counting down.
CGGTCCTGGGTGATGGCATCCATGAGTGGCCCGAACGTCGCCCGCGTCCACACGATCGCGTCCGGCGACGCGAATGGTGCTCCATCGACCATCGCGGTGAGGGTGCCGTCTCCGGTGACGGTGACGACGACGTGCGGCAACTCGACCGGAGCCGTCGTCTCGTCCTCGCTCGGGATGGGGCGGCGCGGGCCATTGAGGTTCATCGGTGGCCTCCCGCTGCGCGGCTGCTGGTGTCGAACAGGGCGAGTTCGTCGGGGTGGAGTTGGTGCTGGCAGACGAAGCTCCTGGCCTTGATCCGCCACAGGCCTTGTCCGACGCCGAGGTTCGGCAAGAGCTGCTGCTCGGTGCCGGTCAGGCCGAGCGCGGTCGCGGTCGGCCCGAGCTGGTCGGACTCCTGCCGGTACACGATCCGCGTCTCCGCATTCGCCAGCAGCGAGTTGGCCAGGGAGCGCATGGCCGAGCCCTGGTCGCCTACGTTGTCGAGGTCGGTGAGCTTGTGGAAGATCAGCATGTTCGCGATCCCGTAGTGCCGTGCGAGTCGCCAGTGCGCATCCATCCGCCGCAACAACGCCGGGTGGGACATGAGTCGCCATGCTTCGTCGTAGATCACCCACCGCTGCCCACCTTTCGGGTCGAGCAGTGCGGATTCCATCCACGCCGACGAGCACGTCATCAACACCGAGATCAGGGTCGAGTTCTCGGTGACCCGCGAGAGATCGAGCGAGATCATCGGCAACGACGGATCGAACGCGACCGTCGAAGGCCCATCGAACAGACCGGCCAGGTCGCCGGCGACGAGACGGCGCAGCGCGTGGCCGACGAGCCTGCCGGCCTCGGCCAACCGGCCGTCGGCATTCCGCGCTCGGGGCGAGGATGCGGTCAACGACCATCGGCAGGATCGGCACGTCGTTCTCCCGCACAGTCTGGGTCAGGGCGATGTCGATCGCGGTGTGCTCCAACGGCGACAACCCGCGCGCGAGCACGGTCTCCGCGAGCGCGCCGATCAGGTCACGACGCCGCGCGGCGACGGTCGAGGCCCACTGCTGGTCCGACAGGCCGCTGGGCCGGTGGCCTTCGTCGAGCGGGTTCAGGCGAGTGTTGAGTCCATGCCCGAGGACGATGGCTCTGCCGCCGACGGCGTTGGCGACGGCGGTGTGTTCGCCCTTCGGGTCGCCGGGCACGTACACGCGCCGCCCGAACGGTAGCGACCGCGTGTAGAGGGACTTGGCCAGCGATGACTTGCCGGAGCCGACGATCCCGGCCAGCACCACATTGGGTGCCGTGATGATGCCGCGTGCGTAGAGCACCCACGGGTCGTAGACGAAACTGCCGCCCGAGTACAGGTCCTGGCCGACGAACACACCATCGGCACCGAGGCCACCCTCAGCGACAAACGGGTACAGGCCCGCCAGCGTCGCCGACGTGTCCTGATGCCGCGTCAGATGGAACCGACCAGGGGTGCGCAATCGCGCATTGCCAGGTTCGCCGGCCTTCGGTAGGTAGACCGTGGCGCGCCGTTCGGCACGTTCCTCCTCGGCCTTCGCCTTCGCTGCGGCGATCGCGGTCCTCCGTTGCTCGGCGTGGAGCCGGGCCTCGGCCTTGCGGCGCTGCTTACGGAGCTTCCGCCGCTCCTTCGACGGTGCCACCAGGACAGCGGTGTGCAGCCGCGCGCGATCCTCGGTCACCGCACCAGCCCCCGCGCCTGCTTGACCGCCGTGATCTTCGCCGGCTCGAACCACGACCGATCCCGCTTCGCCGTCGGCAGATCGGCCCGTTCCGGGGCACCCGGCGAGGAGTACGACACCAGCAGCTCCGGCCCAGACTTCACCGGAGCGGACTCGACCTGTTCGGCGTCCAGGCGTTCTGCCTCCGGTTCGGTGTAGCGGCGCAGGAGCGAGACGTAGCCGACGTGCGGGTTGACGACCAGCGCGTAGTCGCCCGAGATCGCCACCCGGTCGTTCGTTCCCTCGCCGGGCTCGTCGTAGACGTAGCCGTTCTCCAGCGCGGCCTGTGTGGTCTCGTCGCCGTAGTCCCACTGCGCGAGGAAGTCCACCGCATCGACATGCCCCAGCTCACCGAGGATGCGCAACGGCCTGTCGGCCTCCTCGCCCTGGAGGAACACCACACTGACCCACCGCGCCGGCGCGGCCTCCTCGACAGCGGGCTCGGGATGCCAAGCGATCCGCCCGGCCGCGATGAACCCTTCCGCGAGCCGGTCAAAAGCCCGGTCGACGAGATTCGCCGCCCGCCGCAGCTCTTCCGCAGTGGCGAGAGCGTCCCGCACTCCTGCCTCGTGGCTGCCGGCGTCGTTGAAGGCGTGCGCGGCCTTGCGCTCGTGGACATCGGCGATCTGGTCGAGCGCCTGCCGCAGCGACCGCATCCCCGAGGACAGATCACCGATCACCCCATACATCTCGGCGGGCTGATCGAACCCCCGGCTCGCGTGGGCCAACCCTCGCAGCGCCTCCGACGCCTCAGCGGCATCGGCAGTCGAATCGAAGAACGTGGGCATGGTGACCTCCTGGTGCCGTGTGACGGGGAGGTGCGCACCAGCGAACGGAAAATGTCGGTGGTGCGGCCTAGCGTTGTAGGTGACACGAGGGCAAACGAGGCAGGAGCACGACAGAGTGAGCGCAAGTCAGTACCGAGGACAGCTTGACCGCAAGCGCAAGCAGCGGATCGACGCGGATAAGAAGGCGGGTGAGTACCGGTCGAAGGAGTCCTCGAAACGTGCCGATGCCGCCAAGGCACGGCAGGCTGCCGCAAAGACGACGAACAGTTCCACCCGCAGCAGCAAGTTGCGGGACGCCGAGCGCCGCGAGAAGGAAGCGGAGACTGCGGGCAAGGAGGCCAGCCGCTGGCAGACACGGGCAGCCGGCTACGCGAAGGACGAGGCCGCGCTACAGACCAAGCTCTCCCGTGCCGAACAGTCGGAGGCCGATGCCGCCGAGAGACGCCGAAAGAGCGAGCAGCAGCGTGCCGACCGGCGGGCGGCGGCTGAACGTGCCCAGCTTGAATCGCGGATCAGTGGTGCCGAGGTAGCCGTCAGTCACGCGCTGCGTCAGCTCCCAGCGCCCAAGCCGGAGAAGCTCCGAGTGCTCATGCTGGGTGCTTCGGCCGAAGGTGACCTCCGCGTTGGAAGGGAGCAGAAGCGCATCCGGGCAGCGGTCGAGTCGGCTTTGCACCGTGACCAGATCGAACTCGATGTGCGGCCAGCAGCAACCACGGGTGACCTACTGGACGGCATCACGAAGTTCCGCCCTCACGTAGTCCACTTCTCGGGCCACAGCAACGACGACCTGATCGTCTTTGAGGATGAACTAGACGAACCCCACGAGGGAGTGATCGTGACGGCGCGAGCCTTCGCACGCGCAATCAGCGCAACCGACGATCCTCCACTCCTCGTCCTGCTGAACTCCTGCAGCTCCGCGGCCCAGATTGACGACCTGGTGGCCCAAGTCGTGCCATTCGCGATCGGGATGGCCGACAGCATCGAAGACGCCGATGCGATCAACTACGCCGCACAGTTCTACGCGGCAGTCGCAAACGGGCAGTCCATCAACTCTTCCCACCTGTCGGGACAAGCTGCGCTCGAACTCGCGGGACTGGAAAGCGCTGACCTGCCGACCCTGGCCTGGGCGCCCGACGTCGATCCGTCAACCACGATCCTCGTCAGCCCCGAAGGCTGAACTCAGACCCGACGGCAGAGCGGTAGAGCGGCGGCTGTGAACGCGGCTGCTTGCTGGCCGACGAGCAGCCGGGTCTCGCAGGAGGCTTGGATCGCGGCCTGCTCGATGGCGGCGACGGCGGCGTCGAGTTCCTCGACGGTGGGTGCGGAAACGGCGATGAGGCCGGTGTAGCGGAGGATGCCGTGACCGGCGGTGAGGTCGGCTTCTTGTTGGAGCACGTCGTGGTACTCGGCGGTTTGGGAGGCGTCTTCGATCTGGCCGATCTTCGCTCGCTGGGCCTGGTCGGAGATGTGTTCGACCTTCTTCTTGCGGATGTCGCGAGCAGCAGCGTCGGAGCGCATCGGGGTGCAGATCAGTGAGAACGACCGTTGGATGCCGGTGGACAGCAGCACCGGGGACAGGAATCCCGGATAGACGAGCGACCGTGGCCACTCGCTGACCCAGAGCACTGCATGGTGAGCGGAGTCGGTGCGCAGCTTGCCCCAGGACTCGGTGACGGCGACCGGCCCGGCGGTCGCGAGGGACTGGCCGAGCCTGCCGTGGCGTTCCAGGGTGGCGGCGATGGCTGGGTCGTAGGCGGAACGCAGCATCACCGCGATCTGCCCCGGTGTCAGCCATCCCGACGGCGAGAGGTCGGCGGAGCGCAGCGCGGCGACGAGGGTGTTCATCTCTTGCCGCAGGACGGCTGCGGCACCGCGTATCCCGCCTCCCGCGGTCCTGATCTGCCGTGCCGCCGTCTTCATGTCCAGTGATAGCGAGAGCGTGGTGGCGTGGCGTTCGCCGGCGGGTCCCGCGCGGTCGATGAGTTCGGCGTAGGTGTCGGCCGCCCACGACCCGTCCGGGGTGCCGTGGGTGGCCCACCATTCGGTCAGTCCGGTGCCAGAGTCCGGCAGCGTGCGCTCCAAGACCTGAAGAGTGGCGATCCGCCCGGAGCGGCAGACGGTGGCCAGCACGCGGCCCCAGGAGCTGACGCGGCGTTCCTGCTCGCCGGGATCGAGCAGCACGAACGCGGGATGGGTGACCTCGCATATCACGGTCAACGTGGCCGCGTGGGGGTCGTGGATCATCCCTGCGCTGGTGTCAGGGTCGGTGTACTCGCGCAGTCGCGCCATGTCTCCGGGCAGGGCGAGGGTTCCGACGGGACGCGGGACGACAATCCTGCGCCGGTACAGCAGTTGCCCGCCGGTAGTGCGCCACAGCCACCAGCAGGCGATGGGCAGCCACTCCACGACGGGCCGGCGCGCGATCGGTATCCAGGTCAGCGCGGCGGCGAGTACCCAGATCGGGGCACTGTAGGCGAGCAGCATCCCACCTCCGGCGTAGAACGCGCCGATGAGCGTGGCTCCGCCGATGGCGAGCGTGATGAGCTGGGTCAGCGACAGGCCGAGGAGGACACCGCGGCGGGTGAGGCGGGAGAACTTCACCGGCACGAGCTCGCCCGCGGTGGGCCGGTCGTTGTTCGTGCTGCTCATCGTCTACTCCTTCGGTGGGCGTGGCGCGGGTGGCGGGGGTTGCTTCGGCGGCCGTGACGGGTCGGTGCTCGGCGGTCGTGGTGCCGGGCTCGACGGCGGCGCCGCAGGCGAGGCGGCGGGCGGTGGCGGTGTTTGCGCGGCTGCGTCGGCGGCGTTCTCGCCCTGGGTGCCCAGCGCGGTTCCGGCCTTCGGCCCGGCGGTCGCGGCACCCTTGGCGACACTCGCCCCGACCACCACCCCCGCCGCGACGGGACCGGCCGCCGCTGCGCCACCCCCGCCTGCTGCTGCAGCTCCACCACCGGCTGCGCCTCCGCCGCCCGCGGCGGGTGCCGGTGCTGGGGTCTTTGGCGGTGGCGGTACGCTGCTTCCTCCACCGGAACCTCCGCTCGCGTTCCCGCCGCTGCTGCTGGTTCCGTCGAGCACTTTCTTCGGGTCGCCGCCGCCTTGCGGCTTGGTGGGGACGGGGATCGGCCGGTTGAGTGCGCTCTTGGCGTCCTGTTCGGAGCCGATTGCGTGGTACATGTCGAACCCGACGAACGCGATGAACTTGTACGTCAGGTACGGGGCGAATGCGGCCATCGCCATCAGCACGATCCCCGCGATGGGATCGCTGACCGAGGCGAGGTCGGCGTCGATCGGTGCGGAGACCTGGGTGATCGCGACGAGGAACATCACGACGAGGACGAGTTTGGAGCAGATCAGCGCGACGACGAACATCGCCCACTTCCCGATCCATCCCCGCGAGGCGTCCCAGGACGCGCCACTGAACGCGAGTGGCGCGAACACGACCGCGACCAGCAGGAGTGCTTTCCTGACGAGGAGGGACAGCCACACGATGGCGGCGGCGGTGATCGCGAGGCCGGCCATGAAGATCGTGATGATCGCTCCGACGCCGGGTGCGGCGATATTGATGCCGACCAGCCCTGCGGCGAGGAGGGCGATCTTGTCGCCCATCGACTCGGTGCTCTCTCCGGCGGCTTGCACGATCCCGATGCACAGCTGGTCGACGACTTCCAGCAGCAGCGCAGTGAGAGTGATGACCACGAACGACCCGAGGACGGACTTCGCCAGCCCGAGCGCGGCGCGGGTGAGGGCGGTGGGGTCGCGTCGGATCAGCCCGGTGATGAGTTGGAGGCAGAAGAAGATCAGCATCACGAAGACCGCGATGCCGAACAGCAGGTTGTAGACGGCGATGTAGCCGGGCTTGGTGACATCCACCAGCGTCGTGGTGTCGAAGACCAACCAGACCGCCTCGAACAGCCACCCGGCGGCGGCACCCATCGCCTGGGCGAGCCAGTCGAACGGGGCCGCGACCAGAGAGGCGGCTCCTTCGCCGACGGCATCGCAGACCGAGGAGATAACGGGAACGTCGCACACGCCCATCACGAACACCAGCTCTCGATGACAGGCGGGTCAGACGGACTGGCCGACGTTCCAGAAGAAGTTGATGAGCGTCACGCTCGCGCCGCAGATCACCGCGGCACCGCAGGAGACGAGGACGCCGATCTTCCCGCGTGAGGCGAGGTGCGGGTTGGAGGAGTTCGCGCCGAAGCCCCACACGATCGCGGACACGATCAGCGCGAGCACGGACAGGATGAGGCCGATGGTCATCATCGCGCCGACGATGGTGCGCAGTTGGTTGATCCCCGGCAGGCCGTTGGTGTTGGGGTCGATGTTGATGTCCATCGGCACAAATAGCGGCGGCGCGGACATGACGGCGGCGAGCAGATCGAACACGGTAGGTCTCCTTGGCGACGGGCGACCCGCCCACGAACTCGCAGACGGGGTACACGCGACAGGTGCACCCCGTGACCCCTCGACAGCGGAGACGTCGATGCCCACGCCGGTGAGGACGTGGGCATCGCGGGCTCGGGTGGTGTTCAGTGTCAGATTTGTTGGCCGAGGTTGAGTAGCCAGTTCATCCAGGCGACGCCACCGCCGGCGAGGACGGCGGCACCGACGGCGACGAGGACTCCGATGCGTCCCTTGCTGGCGGTGGCGTAGTTGCCGTGAGCCGTCGCGATGGCCCACACGATCGCCGAGACGATCAGCATGAGGACGGCGACGATCAGGACGAACGTCAGGAGCGCGCCGACCACGGCGCGCAGGTCGCCGATGCCGCCGAGCCCGTCGAAGTCGGGGAAGACACCCATCGTCGATCACCCTGCCTTGACTGTGACGTGGAGGTGGTCGTAGTGGCCTCCGGTGATGGAGGCGGGGTCGTGCATGCCTCCGCCGTTGTAGGGTCGCCAGCCCTCGGCGTCGCGGGCGACGGACCAGATTTGGCCTTGCCAGATCAGGTACTCGACGCCGAGCACGTCGGCGTTGTCCTTCATCCAGTTGGTGACCTTCCAGCCGGCGTCGAGCTGGGCCGGGGTGGGTCGCTGGCCGATCCGGTTGCCGAAGGTGATGTCGCACGCCCGCCCGAGCGGATGCTCGGATTTGGTGCCGGGACGCGGTGAGTAGCAGCCCCAGTCAGTGCCGGGGAACGCGGTGAGGGTCTGCTGGTAGAGGTGGAGCATGCGGGCGGCGATCTTGCCCGAGCTGGTGGGATCGTCGACGAGCCGGTCGGGGTCTCCATCGACACCGGTCGGCGCACCGCCGGTGGTGGTGTTGCAGGCGGCGGGTGATCCGCTCGTCGCTGTCGGCAGGTTCGCGGCCCCGTGCTGGTTGAGCCAGGCGGCGGCGTCGATTGCCTCACTGTTCGTGCCGCCGGGCCGGACCTCGAAGTGCAGATGTGCGCCGGTGCTCATGCCGGAGGAGCCGACATCGCCGATGTGCTGCCCGGCGCTCACCCGGTCTCCGCGGCGGACGTGGATACCGCTCTGCCACATGTGCGCGTACGCGGTCGCGACGGTCTGGCCGTCGATGGTGTGCTCGATGACGATGAGGCCGCCGTACCCGCCGGTGAACTCCGCGACGGTGACGGTGCCGTCTGCGGCGGCGAGGATCGGTGTGCCGTCGGGCGCGGCGAAGTCGGTGCCGGTGTGCATCTTCCGTTCGCCCGTGATCGGGTGCACCCGCATCCCGAACGGCGAGGTCAGCACCCAGGTGCCCTCGGGCAGTGGGAACACCACCCGCGACGACGACACCGCCGGGCCGCCCGCACCGCCAGTAGCACTGCCGTCTGTGGCGAGGGCGGTGAGGATGCTGTCGGCGACGGGCGCGTAGTTGCGGTAGCGGTCGGGGTAGGCGGACACTTCGACGGCTTGGGCGGCTTCGCCGGGGTCCATCTGTTGCCAGCCGGGGATGTCGAGCAGGCCGCGCGGTGAGGGGTAGTTCGGGCCGGTCGGCCCGCCGAAGAACGCTCGCGCCTGATAGTTCGGGTCCATCAACTCTGCGACGGTGCCCCATCCCGATTGCGGGCGCATCTGGAACAGGCCGAGGGAGTCGTGGTCGCCGCCGTTGCCGTCGTTCGGGTAGTTCGCCGACTCGGGGTAGGTGCCGGTGTTGGACAGCATCCGCAGCGTTGACTCGGTGAGCGCGGCCATCAGCGCGATCTTGATTCCGGGCCTGCCCACGTCGGTGATGCCGTTGCCGACGGCGATGATCGTGGCCGCGTGCGTGAGCTGCTGACGGTTCAGCGTGAAGGTCTCGTCGTTCGCGGTGGTCACGGTGAGCGCGTCCGGGATCGGTCCGAGGTTCACGGTCCCGGCAGGTGTGGCGCAGTACGCAGCGGCGGGGTTCATCAGCACCCCGATGCCGAGGAGTGCTGCGGCGGGGGCGAAGAACAGCAGTGCCAGGGACGCGATGGCGGCTTTGCGGAACACGACGCCAACACCTTCAGCGCAGCGGGTTGTCGAGCTGCGAGAGCCGCAGCAGATGACACGTCGGATACGTCGGGGCGCAGACGACGAACACGGTGAACGCGACCGGATGCTCGCTGGTGACCGGTTGGCCGTTCCATTCCCCGGCGCGGTGGCGGGTGCCCTCGATCGTGACGGCCGTCGTTCCTGCCGCGAGCTGCCCCGGCTGGGCCTGCGTCAACGCCTCGGCCCAAGCGTCAGGCACGTACGCGGTATCGATGGCGAGGTGCTGGCGGGTGACGTACTGCCGCAGCTCGATCCAGGCATCGCGGGTCGGCAGGTACGCGGCCACGTCGGAGGCGAGCCCCGCTTGCTCGTCCCCGCTGGGGTCACCGACCGCGAGGATCGCTGAGGTGTAGTCCAGCGGCCGCAGCCCCGAGGCCGTGTTCCACGCGAACAGAGTGGATGCGACGCCCTGAGCGAAGGTCTCGGGATTGGCCGAACGCGGAACCGATGGAACCCGTGGTGGCTGCGGCGTGCTCGGTGCCACGGTCGGCGGTGCCGTCGCGACTGGGCGGGGTTCCGGGCCGGGATCGGGGCTGGTGTTGCTGCGGGGGCCGGTGAGGAGTCCGTAGACGCCGACTCCGGCCAGGAGCAGCAGGACGATACCGGCGGCAATGAGGGCGACGAGTCGGCGGCGGTTCCGGGGATCGGTGGGTGAAGGGCTCATGCCGAGCAGGTGCACACCCGACACCCATGCCAGCGGTCAGAGCGCTCGGAGTCGTGGCCGCTCCGTCGTGCCTTCGCGGGCGGCTCGGAGTGCGTCGGCGAACCGGACGGTGCCGTCGGTGGTGGCGAGGAAGTTCTCGAACTGCTCCTCGGTCAGCTCGGCAGCGAGTGTGTCGGCGTCGTAGTGGGTCCACCAGTTCGTCAGTTCACCCCAGGTCTGGACGAACGCGCGCACCGGGTAGCGGACGGGTTGCCCGTCGTCGGTGACGAGCGGCAGCGGGCGCGGTGAGGTTCGCTTGCCCTTCTTGATCGACTTCGCGCGGGCTACGGCGGCCTCGGCGCGGGCGTGCAGCTCGGCCTCGCGCCGCTCGCGTTCGGTGGTGTCGGTGTCGCGGATCGCTTGATAGATCGGATGCACCGGTTCACCGGCCTCGATCCTCTCCAGCCCAGCGGCGGCCTCGGCGCGCAGAGTCTCGGGCTGGGTGGGGTTGCCAGCGATGTCTTCGAGGTAGCCGATCTTCTCCAGCGTCGTGTGCGAGGCGCCGCCAGGAATCATCGCCGCCGCCTGCTCCCGGGTCTTCCCGAGTGGTCCGTTCGACGGTGGTGCAAAGTTTGCACCACCGTCGTTTCCCGGTTGGTTCTCGCTGCTGAACTGGGTGGCGCTCTTGCGGCGGGCGGCGTCTTCGGTCATGACCTGCTTGAGTTCTCGGTACAGACCAGCGGCTTCGAGCTGCGTGTAGGGCTTGTGAAGCATGTTGTCGTCCTGCTCGGCGAGGAGCTGCCCGAGCCGGTCGGACAGGCCGCTGCGAACCCACACGTTGACGGTGCGCCAGCCGAGCTTCTTGATCGCGGCCAGGCGTCGTGCCCCGCAAACCAGCACGCCGTCGATGGTGATCGTGAGCGGTTGCAGCAGCCCGTCGCGCCCGATGGAGGCCGCGAGTGCGTCTATGTCGCCGAGGTCGGCGCGGTGCCGGGTGCCGACGAGGATCGAATCGACGGTGCGGTCGAGCTGAATGCTGCCGATCTGTGGCTCGGTCACGATGACTCACCGCCCCCACCACTCGGCGCGGCAAGTGCGAGCGCGAGGATCAGGTCGTCGTCGCGGAGCAGCAGGTCGAGGGTCTCGCCGAGCAGGAGGCGGAGCAGGATGCCGCGACCGCTGCTGGTGGCCACGTAGGCCGGGTGCGGGTTCCCGAGTAGCGCTTTCAGGAGCGCGGCCCAGGAACGGCGCGGCAGGTCGAGCAGTGCCCGCGCGTGCCGGTCGCGGCGCAGCGCCTCGTAGGCGGACTGGCGGGCGCCGGCCTTCATCAACGCCCCGCAGACGTGCTCGACAGCGGCCCGTGCGGTGTCGGTTGGCCAGTCGAGCAGACACAGCATCGCGATGGCGTCTTCGGCCGCCGATCCGGCGGACATGCACGCCTGCGCCGACCCGAGACTGTCGCGCGGTTCCGGTTCGAGGTCGCTGGGACGCAGGTCGGTGGTGTGGAACGCGGGGTGGAAGTCGGCCAGCGCGGTGTCGCGTTCGGAGAACCGTTCGGGGTCGTGGAACGCCGAGACGTGCGCGCGGCGGGCCTGGTGCACCGAACAGAGCAATCCTTGGGCGCGTTCCTCGTAGACGCAGGTGATCCGCACGGCGTGGGTGATGATCGCCCACGGATCGTTGGCCTGGCGGGTCGAGCGGTACTGCATCGCGTCGAACGCTGCCGTGACCGCTTCCCAGGTGTCGAGCTTGTGCTTCCTCGCGAGAGCGCGGTACTTGTCGGCGGCGAACTCCATCAGGTCGCGGGCTACCGGGTCGTGAACCCAGGCGTCCTCGCCGCCCTCGGCAAGGCGGTTGAGCAGGGCGCGCAGGCCCTCGCCGGTGGTGAAGTCCTCAGCCCCGTGGGCCGTCAACTGCTCGGTGCTGGTGCGGGTTGGTGTGATCATGGTGTCGGCACCTCCTGGCAGGCAGGTGCGCACTCGCTCCCACGAGTGCGTCCTGCATCCCGATGCCGTCGCAGCCATGACCTCTCACCACCGTCAACTCATCGAGACCCCGGACCGGGACATCTGCGACGCCGGTGCGGTGCTGCGCCCGAACGCCGAGATCGGAGGCAGCCGCCGGGCGCGATCCCCGAGATGCCGAACGCCGGCCCCGATTGGGGTGCGGGTGCGGCGCGCGAGCTCGGCCTGGAAATCGAGACCCCGCCCGGCAGCGTGCGCCGAGTGCCGAGCGATCAGGTCGGTGGGGCGCACCCACTCCACGCCGCGCCCGCGAACGAGCGCGTGCTGCTTGTCGTCGCGGGCGACCTGCGCGGCCCGCACCGCCTCCGGCGTGCTCGTCGCCTCGGCGGGCTCGGGGCGCTCCCGCGGCTCCTCGGGCATCAGCCGCACCGGATCGGGCCTGGCGGCGTCGCGGTGCTGCGGGTTGTCGGTGGTGTTCATGGGGTCGTCTCCTCCCGCTCGTCGGCGGTGTCGGTGGTGTCAGTGAGGTGCGCGACGGCGAACCAGCGGCCCACCGTCGAGGGATGCACCCCGAGTTCGCGGGCGATCCGCTTGTTCGACCAGCCCGCCTCCCGCAGCTCCCACCCCAGGGCACGCCGATTCGCCACACCGTCGTCGCGACGGCCAGCCTCCGTCTCGCCGGACGGCAGCGGGGGCATCGACTCCGCGGTGACCGTCGAGAACGACGCGGCGCCGGCAGGCCCCTTGTCGGGGTCGGGGTCTGTCGTGCGGGTGAGGATCACGGTCAGGTGCGTGATGGCCAGCAAAACGACGGGCGGCACCGCTGCGACCGAGGCCGCGAGCATCCTTGGAATATCTGCGTCTGCGGCGACGACGGCATGAATGGCGTTCGCCGTCACGGACACGAGCGCGCCGCCGACCAGCAGCGCCCACGGATACCAAGCCGAGCGTTGCCTAGCGAGGGCGACGACGGCGACCGTGGCGACGACGATGATGCCGTCCACGATCAGCGGCCACGCCCACGCCTGCCCCGCACCGATCCCGGAGCGCGCGGCCAGATCGGCCAGCGACGTGAACGACAGCCAGAACGCCCCAGCGGCGATGAACACCGTCCCCGCGACCGCCGTCATGGCAGCCCAGCGCCGCCCGTCCGATTCACGCCTCACAGCCCCGCCCTCCCCAAGGCTGCGGACGGCGGGCTCGCCGTGCGACCGAACCACCGACCCGCGCCCTGGCTCCGCCGATCTGACGGGGCCTCGGGCGCGGGCTGGGTGGCGCGGTAGGCGGAGCGCACGGTCGTGGTGATCTCGCGATCGCCCAGACCTGCCGACTGTGCCGCCGCGCCCAAGGCGTCGAGGGCATCGGTGGGTGAGACGCCGTTCTCGGCGAGGCGGCAGGCGGCCCAGAAGAGGCCCCGGTTCCGCTCGCCCTCACCCCGCCCGGCAACCCACGCCGCCAACCGCTTCCCATCAACAGCGACCGAGGTGCCGCCGGCGCGTGGCGGGGCGACGGTGCGCGGGTCGAGGAAGTCCCGCAGACGGGCCGCGTCCACCGAGCTAACCGAGTGCGCGGCGATGTCGGCGACCTCGTAGCGGCGGACGTGGCCGTCGATGATTCGTCGGGAGGGCGGAGCGATGATGTAGCCGCCGTCGCCCCGGAAATCGACACCCGCGGTGGCTGCCTGCCACGACCGCTGCTCGCTGCCTAGTGTCGCCGGGAAGTAGACGTGCACGCCACCGGTCGGTGTGCGCACCAGCAGACCCGCTCCATCTACGAGCCCCGCGTCGGAGGCGCGCTGGAACGCCGCCCGGCCATCGTGGGTGCCGTGGACATCGACATCGACGACGACAACGCCCGATACCGCTCCCGTCGGGATGCCGATGTTCGCATTCGGTGTGCGCGACCACCACGCGGCAACCTGTTCCGGGTCGCTGCTCGCGTCGAGGAACCCACGGCGGGTCAGCGGACGCTTCCCCTCCACGAGGCACGGGAACACGGGCACGCCGGCCGCCGCGAGGCTCCGCGCAGCGAACGTCAGGCTTGGTGAGCGATCCACGCGGATGAGCGCTGCCAGGACATCGAATGGCTCGGGCATCACAGCCCCCGACCTGCCAGCTCGGGCACAGGCGCAGCGCGCGGCCGATCAGCCTCCACCGAGGGCGCTGCCGTGCGGGCGGTTCGCGGACTGGGGGTGTCGCGTTCGAGGCCAGGCGGGGTGCCATCGCCGACCTGGAGCGTGTCGAGCTGGTCGAGGATCGCCAGCGCGGTCTTCCGCACCCGCTCGCCGGTGGCCTGCACCACCTGGACGGGCTCTTGGCCGTCCACGCGGGCGGCCCAGCTCGAGACATACGGGATCGTGTACCCCGCGGTGTCCATGCCGTGCGCCGCCCCGATCATCAGCGCGACGGACTCGGCTTCGACCTCGCGGATGCCGCGATGCTGCCGCGCCTCCTCGTCGTCGGGATCGTGCATCACAACATGCGCGAGCTCTTTTCCGCACCAGGGCTGCAGGCTCGTAGTGGTGGTCGTCCGAATTTGGGTGGCGGCGAACTGCGTGCATTG
>NZ_SWMA01000048.1:0-26435 GCF_005222685.1 Segeticoccus rhizosphaerae | reverse complement strand
CCAAAGTGATCACACTCCAATGGTCGAGTGTTCACTTTTCACCGCCGAAACTGTCCAATCTTCGAGCGCCGTCGACACCCGCTGCTCGACCTCGCAGTGAGCTCTCCCGCTGTCGAGCTGCGTTTCGCGACCGACGACCTCCTCGACGAGCTGGCCGAGGTGGTTCGCGCAGGGAAGACCCACGCGCAGCCTGCCCCGTACGACGACCCGATGTCGTTCTACGAGGAGGATCCGGGTGTCCGCGTTGCCCGCTGGTTGCGAGCCATCTGGCGTCGCCGCGGCATGGTCGACGAGCACATGTGGCGGCTCTACTTCATCGCCGTCGTCGAGGGGAAGGCCGTCGGCTTGGGAGCCAGCGAGGCAGGCAGTGACGCGTTCGTCGACAACGAGCCCTCCAACGCCGTCTCGCGCACGCTGGGCTACGAACCCAACGGGACGGACTGGGCGACACGGCAAGGCGAGCGAGCCCAGCTCCAACGGTGGAAGCTCACCCGTCAGGCATGGCAGGCCAGTCGCCGCGACGACATCCTGATCCACGGGATCGAAGCAGCAAGAACGCTCCTTCCCCTGGGGTGAGGGCCGCCCACCTTCAGTCGGGCCGACGGAAGTCGGTGAGGTCCGGAAGCTTCACGAGACGGCGCGACGCGTACGCCGCGATGCCCCCTACATCCGTGCAGCAGATCCACAATTGTTGCCCGTCTTCTCCGGGTCATACAGCGCGGTCATCAGGCGGTCGGGGTCCAGCCGGGTCAGCAATGCCTCGCCGATGCCACGCAACTGCTCGAGCTGCTCAGGTGTGAGCGGGTCGAGGATGTACCGGCGGACGGTGGTGACATGGCCGGGAGCAGCGGCGACGACGGCGTCCCACCCTTCGTCGGTGAGCCGCGCGTTGGTGGCACGGCGGTCCTCGGGACACGGCAGACGTTCCACCAGCCCCCGGTCCTCGAGGCGACGTACCACATGGGAGAGCCGCGGCAGCGTGGCGTTGGTGCGCTGAGCCAGCGAGGTCATCCGCAAGGTGTGCTCCGGCGCCTCCGAGAGCATCGCGAGCACGAAGTACTCGAAGTGCGTCAATCCCGCCTGAGCGCGCAGCTGCGCGTCCAGTAGGCCAGGCAGCAGCTCCACTACCGCCACCAGCCGCAACCACGCAGCGCGCTCGCGCTCGTCGAGCCATTGAGTCTTCATGGGCCGAGTCTAACCCGTTAGTTGACGGAACAACCAAAGCGTGTAGAGTGTTAGTTGAAACAACAACCATTTCGCACTCCACACCTCACTCTCAGGAGCACTTCATGACGAACCTCTCCATTCTCGGCACCGGCAACATGGGCCAGGCGATCGCAGCCGTCGCCGCGAAGGGCGGCCACTCCGTCCAGCAGCTCGGCGAGAACGACACCAACACCCCTGTCACCGGCGACATCGTCGTCCTGGCCGTTCCCTACCCGGCCATCAGCGACGTTCTCGCCAAGCGGGGCGACCAGTTCGCTGGCAAGATCATCGTCGACATCACCAACCCGCTGAACTTCGAGACCTTCGACTCCCTCGTCGTCCCTGCCGACAGCTCTGCAGCGGCCGAGATCGCCGCGGCGCTGCCGCAGTCGCGAGTCCTGAAGGCGTTCAACACCACGTTCGCGGGGACGCTCGCGGCCGGCACGGTCGGCCCGCTCACCACCACGGTGCTGATTGCCGGCGACGACGCTGACGCGAAGGCCACCCTGGCCGACGTCGTGACCTCCGGCGGGCTCAACGCCATGGACGCCGGCGCGCTGAAGCGTGCCCGCGAGCTCGAGGCGGCTGGCTTCCTCCAGCTCACCCTCGCCGCGGCCGAGAAGGTCTCTTGGACCGGTGGGTTCGGCGTCATCGCCTGACGTTTCGCCAGCCCGAGCGCCGCGACCGCGTCGTCCACACGGCCGCCTGAGCACCGGCCACGGAAGCCACGCCACCGGCGACCTCATCCCGCACGCTGCTGAAGGAGTCACTCATCATGTCGTTCTCACCGGTCCGTCTCAACCACGCGGTGCTGTTCGTCGCCGACCTCGAACGTGCTGAGAGCTTCTACACCAGCGTGTTCGGGATGCAGGTCGTCGTCCGGGAGCCCCGCGCAAGCGCGGCGTTCCTGCGGCTGCCCCGTTCAGGGAACCACCACGACCTCGGCCTGTTCGGGGTCGGTTCGTCCGCGCCGCCGAAGCGCCGCGGCGGGATCGGGCTGTACCACCTGGCCTGGCAGCTCGACACCGTCGAGGAGCTCGCCGCCGCCCGGCAGTCGCTGGTCGAGGCCGGCGCCTACACCGGGGAGTCCAGCCATGGCGCCACCAAGAGCGTCTACGGCGCCGACCCTGACGGCAACGAGTTCGAGATCATGTGGATGCTGCCGCGGCAAGCGTGGGGCGCGTACGAGAACGCCGCCCCCATCGACGCCCTCAACCTCGACGCCGAGCTCGCCCGCTGGTCGGGGGTCCGCACCGCCGGCCGCATCGGGCTCGAGGCCGAGACAACCGAGGGAGTCACGTCGTGACCGTCTTCGCCGAACCGGTGGTGGTGTGGGCCGCTCCCAATGACCCGGCTCAGCCGTTGGTCGTGCTGCTGCACGGACGGGGCTCTGACGAGGCCGGAATCATCGGCCTCGCCGCCCACCTGCCGACCGGGCCGTCATACGCCGCAGTCCGGGCGCCCATCGCGGAGGGCGGGGGCTACGCGTGGTTTGCCAACCGCGGCATCGGTCGCCCGGTCGCGGAGTCGCTGGCCGAGACGATGGCGTGGTTCCGGTCTTGGATCGACGAGGTCGCCCCGGCTGGTCGGCCGGTGGTCCTGGTCGGATTCAGTGGGGGCGCCGCGTTCGCCGGTGGGCTGGTGCTCGACGACCCTCGGCGGTTCGCCTCCGCGGCGATCCTGTACGGCACCCTGCCGTTCGACGTCGGCGTCCCGGTGACACCGGCCCGGTTGTGCGGCGTGCCGGTGTTTGTCGCCCAGGGCGAGGCCGACACCGTGATCCCCCGTGAGCTGTTGGGCCGCACCTGGTCCTACCTGCTGGGCGAGTCCGGCGCGCCGCCGTACGCCCGACGCGACCCGGGCGGCCACGGCATCACCGCCCGGACCGTCGCTGAGCTCGGCGGATGGATCGGCGAGCGCCTGGAGTTCCTCTCCCGCCGTAGCCCGCTGGACCCCGGTCCTACCGCATGGTCGCACCTGCCGCATGGAGCGCTCCCGAGCCGGGCTGGCGTCCGACCGGAGGTGTCGTGGACGATCCCGCAGGAGCAGCGCACCGACAACAGCCCACCCGCGCTCCAAGAGCGGTTGTGGGAGCGAATCACCGGGCTGCCCGGGGTCTCCACACGCCAGTCGGCGATCTCGGTGCCTGGCGCGCGGGGGTTCATGGTCGCCCGCGGGACAGGTGTGCCCCCGGATGCGTTCCTGGTGCCTCGAGCCGGGGAGTTTGCCCACCTCCACCCCGGCCATGACGGGTCGCTGCACCTGGCGCTTCCGCCGGTGCTCTCCGCCGACGCCGTTGCACGAGGATGGGCCGTGGCGCACCCGCTGGCGGGCATCCGGCTGGCCCGCGGCATGGTGATGATCTACGGCCCCCGCGACGAGGCAGAGCTCGACGTCGTCTCCGGCATCGTGGCCACCAGCCACGCCTACGCCACCGGCACGCTGACCTGACCCCACGCGCGGCGGCAGGCTCTCCAACACCAAGCTACTCAACTGACGCTGCTCTAGCGGCCCAGCCGAAGCATCGCCCCGTTGCGGATCGGCCCACGGGACTGGAGGGGCCAAAGGTTGTGCGCTCGGTGGCACGCAGCTGAGCGGGTGGGCCGTTGCGCCCGAGGAGTCGGAGAACTCATGGCCGCGGTGATCAATGTGCGCGGCTGGCGCGGTAGTAGGCCAGGGGTGCGATGGGCTTGGTGAGTTGAGCGATCTGTGCTGGCTCGCGCAGTCCTGCCTCGCGCATCAGCGTCGGGATGCGATCTTCCCAGTTGTCTTTCAGCTTGTGGCTGCGGCGTGCGATGCGGGCCAGCCCGTGCAGGTGTTGGCTGTTGCCACCGAAGTCGACGAGATGTAGCGACCCCCCGGAGCGCAGCGGGCGGAGCATCTCGCGCAACGCCTTCACGCGAGTCGTGACGTCGAGGTGGTGGAACATCAGGGCGGACAGCACGCGGTCGAAGCTGGCTTCTGGATAGGGCAGTTGGTTGGCGAAGCCGCGATCGAGCTGGAGGTCCAGCCCGATGCGGCGCGCTTTGCGCGCGGCGCGCGCGAGGGGCGGGCTGAGCAGTGCGGCGCCCCAGCGCAAGCGACTTGGAAAAACCAAGTACTTATGGTTGGAAATACCAAGCAAACTTGGGAGGCCAAATGCCTGACATGCCCGGTACATCTGGGCGTCTGACCGGACGGACGACCTCACCACACCCGGGATGACCGAGCACACCACCGGCCCCGGTTGCCGTTCGACGACCGGCTCACCCCTCGCAGGCGGCGCAGTCGACGCCGTTCTCGATGGCGCAGATTGCTGCCGGGGTCCAGTCGTCCCAGGTGAGGCCGTCCAGTGCGTCCGTGTCGATGTCCGCGGTGGTGGTGTCCTCATTCATGATGCTGTTCCCTTCTGCTTGCTAGCTTGGATACCGGCGCGCGAGCGGAGGTAGTAGAGGCTCTTGATGTTGGGGTCGAGTAGAGCCTTCTTGTGGATCTTGCTGATGTACTGCGGGGAGGCATCGGCCTGGAAGAACAGGTTGAGTGACTGCGACTGGTCGATGAAGACCTGCCGGTCGGCGGCACGGTCGAGCAGGATCTCCTGGTCGATCTCATAGGCGGTCTTGAAGACGTCCTTCTCCTGGTCGTCGAGCCAGTCGACGTGCTGGACGGAGCCGCCGTGGTTGACGATGTCGTCGATGTGGCTCTGGCCGTAGAGACCGCGGTCCTTCATGAGCTCGACAAGGTTCTGGTTCGCCCGGGGCATCTCGCCCGCTGAGGTGGTCTGGTTCCACACGTTGGCCACGTAGGGCTCGATGCCCTGGCTGGTGCCGCCCACGATCACCGCCGTGCTCATCGTGGGAGCGATCGCCATCAGGTGGGAGTTGCGTCGGCCTACACACCACGGCGGCACGCCGGCCTTTTCGCCCATCCATCGCGATGCGGCGTCGGCACGGGCGTGGATGTGCTCGAAGATGTCCTTGTTGAGCGCGGCCGCCTTGTCGGACTCGAACCCGATCCGCTGCTTCTGCAGGTAGTCGTGGTAGCCCATGACCCCGAGACCGAGGCTGCGGGCCTTCTCGGTGTAGCGCACCGCGCGCTCCAGTCCGCGGATGGTACGGGCCTTGCGCAGGAACGCCTCGGCGACGGCGTCGAGGAAGACGCATGCGACGTACGCGGTGTCCTGTTCCTTCCATTCGTCGTATGTCGAGAGGTTCAGCGAGGAGAGCACGCAGGTGTAGGAGTGCTCCTCGTCACTGAACAGCGTGATCTCCGAGCAGAGGTTCGACGCCTTGTTCTTCAGGCCGTTGGTCTTGTAGGACTCGGTCTGCATCTCGTTGACCGTGTCGACCTTCCAGATGTAACCCTTGCCGAGCACGACGCGGATCTTCAGGACGCGCTGGTACCGCTCCAGGGCGTCCTTGTCGCCGGCGAGCATGCGGTCGATGAAGGCCTGGCTGAAGATCCAGCCGACGTTCCTGTTGGCCGGCTCGCGGAAGATCAGGTCGGCGAGCTCGAAGAAGTCGGGATGGTCCACCGGCAGGTAGCCCGCCCAGGAGCCTCGGCGGGTCGCGCCTTGGCTGATCTGGTTGGTCATCTCGACGAAGTTGCAGAAGACCGGGACGACGCCGTTGGCCCTGCCATTGTCGGAGAACTTCGCGCCGCGGGGGCGGATGTCGCCGAGGTAGGCCGAGGTGCCGAATCCGTTTTGGGACAGGATCGCAGCCTCCTTGAGGGTGTCGTAGAAGCCCCAGACGGAGTCCTCGACATAGGAGCCCTCGCACGAGACCGGCAGACCGCGGTTGGTGCCGAGGTTGGCCAGGACCGGGGTCGATGGGGAAAGCCAGCCGTTCCAGATGGCCTCGAAGAAGAGCTCGGTCCAGGACCTGCCGTTCTCCCGGGCATACAGCCCGTCGGCCAGCTTGCCTGCGGTCGCGGCGATCGTCTCATACCGCTCGCGGACGCTCTGCCCGGCGACTGTGTACTTCGCCTTGAACATGGCATAGCCGGCGGTGGTCATGAAGCCCGGCACGGTGCCCTGCGCCTGCAGCGCCTTACGCTCCGAGGAGAGCGTCTCCCAGTTGTTGTCAGCCATCAGAACTCGAACTCCGTCTCTCCGATGGTGCGGTTGTACTCGTTGCCGGTGACCTGGAAGAAGTCGTGGAACTGCGTGCCGTTGATGCCGTTGTAGAACCATTCGGCGATGGGGTTCGACTCGATCTCGAACAACGGCTCCATCCGCATGTTTCCCAGCGTCATGTTGACCCGGGACTTCACGAAGGCCTCCAGGTCGGCCTGCTCGATGCAGGCGATCGGCCCGTGCGCGAAGAGCATCTCCACGATGCGGGCCTCGTGGGCGTAGAGGCACTCGGCGACCTTGCGGACCCGGGCGAACAGGTCGTCGCGCTCGGCCTCGAACTTGTCACGCGAGACTGTGGCCTCGTACTCGCCAAGGGTGGTGTTGAAGAGCCAGGCGCCGCCGGTGGCGTGCAGGTTCTCGTCACGAGCAGAGAAGTTGATGCCGCTGATGACGTTCTGAACCAGGTTCTTGCCACCGGACTGGAAGTGTTTGAGGAAGGCGAAGTTGGAGTAGAGGACACAGTTCTCCATCAGCGTGAACACGCTGAGTGCATACAGCAGGTCCTCCTCGCCGATGGCATCCCACACGAACTGGATACGGTCGGCCAGCACCGGGTCGTTCTTGTAGGAGTCGTAGAACTCCTCGGTGTCGATCATCAGCGTCTTGTTCAGCTTCGAGTAGAACGGCGCGTGCATGTTCAACTCTGCGAACGAGAAGGCGTTGGTCATCATCTGGATCTCGGGCCGTGGGAACGCATGGAAAATGCGGTCGCCCCACACCTCGCCACCGAGGATCAGCTCGTAGATGGTGAACAGCTTCAAGGTCGTCTTGACCGCCGCCTGCTCAGCGGGGGTCATGTTGACCAAGAAGTCCTGCTTGTCGTTCTCGACCGGGATCTCCTCAGCGGTCCAGAAGATGCTGCGCTGCTTCTTCGCCAGGTCTTCGGCCATGGTGTAGTCGAAGACGTAGGCGGACTTCTCGGTTCGGATCGGGAGATCCGTGGTGTCGATCATGCCCTCTGTCCTCTCGTCAGTGGGGCGATGAGCGCATCCACGACAGGAGGAAGGAGCGACGACTCCATCGATCCTCTGACCTTCCCTCGAGGTCGCGGACCTCACCGATGACGGTGAGCACTGGCAGGTGTCGGACTCAGCGCTCCTGGAGCACTTACCGTTGCGGGGCAGTCCCGGATTCTCACCGGGTTCCCTCTTACGACGACGACTCTGGCTGAGTCGCCGAACCAGCTGCGAGCACCACTATATGCGGAAATCACACCCATGCAACTACCTAGATGTAGTGGTCGCGAAGAATTGTTCGCCGCCGTGTCGCGCCCCCGCTGACGCCCGGCCCACTCAGCGCTGAGGGGTCGTGACCGGTGCGGCTCGTGCTGTGCCGGTTGGTCAGCGCTGCGCGCCAGGTGACGCTCGCACCTGGTCTGGAAGGGCGGTGCTTCGGGGAGCCTGGCGGCCGGGGACGAGGCGGGCGGAGTTGAGGATGAAGGCGGATTCGCTGCCGACGTGGACAATGGCGGCCAGGACGGGCCCGAGGATGCCCAGGGCGGCCAGGGCCATGCCGACCAGGTCGACGGCGATGGTGCCGATGAAGTTGGCCAGCACGATCCGCCTGGCCCGGCGCGCGATCCGCAGGGTCTGGGTCAGGTCGGCCAGATCCGCGCTGATCAGGATGACGTCGGCAGTTTCCCGGGCGATGTCGGTGCCGGTTCCCATCGCGATGCCCACGTCCGCCTTCGCGAGGGAGGGGGCGTCGTTGACTCCGTCGCCGACCATGGCCAGCCGGCGCCCGGACTGGCGGAGTGCTTGGACGTGGCCGGCCTTGTCCGCTGGCAGGAGCTCGGCGTGGACCTCGTCGATGCCGACCTCGTGGGCGACAGCCTGTGCGGTCTGGGCGGTGTCGCCGGTGATCATCACCGTCTGCAGCCCGAGCCGGTGTAGGTCGGCCACGGCCTGCCGGGACGAGGCACGGACGGTGTCGGCCACCAGGATGGAGCCGGCATAGCGGTCACCGATGGCAACGTGGACCGCGCTGCCGCCGCCATTGTCCTGGGTGGGGGTGGTTGCCTCGGGGACGAGGCGCGTGTTGCCTGCCCGCACGCGGTGGCCGTCGACGGTGGCGATGACCCCGTGGCCGGGTTGGTAGTCGAAGTCGGCTGCTGCGCGAACGGGCAGTCCCCGGTCGGCGGCGTGTCCGGTGATCGCCCTTCCGATGGGGTGCTCGGAGTACCACTCGGCTCCGGCCGTCGCGGCGAGCAGGCCGTCGACGGTGATGCCGTCGGCAGGCCGCACGTCAGTGACTCGCAGCACACCGGTGGTCAGGGTGCCTGTCTTGTCGAACACGACGGTGTCGACCGTCGAGAGCCGCTCCAGGTAGGTGCCTGCCTTGATGAACGCCCCGGAGCGGGCCGCCCGGCCGATCGCGGCGAGCGAGGCCAGCGGTGTGCCCGCGGCGATCCCGCAGGCACCGGCGACCACGACGA
The DNA here is from genome assembly GCF_005222685.1 of Segeticoccus rhizosphaerae. Taxonomy (NCBI): domain Bacteria; kingdom Bacillati; phylum Actinomycetota; class Actinomycetes; order Micrococcales; family Intrasporangiaceae; genus Segeticoccus; species Segeticoccus rhizosphaerae. The sequence continues at coordinate 17,679 of NZ_SWMA01000048.1, read as the reverse complement.
CAGAGATCGTGGGCTGCCAGTCCCGGGTGACCAGGTACGTCACGGTGGCGCCGGCCAGGGCGAGGTAGACCAGCCAGGCGGCGAACCTGTCGGCCCACCGCTGGGCCGGGGTCTGTGCGGACTGCGCGGCGCGGACCGTCTCCACGATCTGGCCGTAGGAGGAGTCCGCGCCCACCCGCTCGGCACGGACCTGCAGCGCGCCGGTCTGATTGACCGACCCGGCATACACCGACGAGCCGACCCGCACGTCCACCGGCATCGACTCACCGGTGATCCGGGACTGGTCCAAGCTGGAGGCCCCGGCCACGACCGTCCCGTCCACCGGGACGCCACCTCCGGGCGAGACGACCACCACCTTCCCCGGCGCCAGCGCGGACAGCGGCACCGAGGTGACGCCCTCACCGTCAACGACGTCCACCGTGGTCGGCAGGAACGCCATCAGGTCGGTCAGCGCGTCCCGGCCACGGTCCAGCGACAGGTCCTCCAGGATCTCCGCGGCGAGCACGAACACGGTGATCACCAGCGCGGTCACCCAAACCCCGATCGCCGCCGCGGCCGCGATCGCGATCAGCATCGACAACTCCATGCTCATCCGACGGTCGCGGACGTCACCCCACGCCTCGGCCAGGATCGGCCAGCACCCGATCAGCAGTCCGACCACCGCGGCCGCGGCCACCACCGCCGGCGGTGCGCCAGTGCGATCGAGCACGGCGACACCCACGACGAAGCCCGCCACCACGGTGGTGCGGACCAGGTCGCCGCGGTCGATCCTGCCCCACCAGCCCTGTGGTCCGACCTGCGCCGGGCCCGCAGGCGCCGTCGTGGCGTGCTCGGTGGTTGCGCGTGACTCAGTCATCAACAGCCACGCCGGCACGAGGTGTGGTGACCCCGGGCGCGCACCGGTCCCGAGCAGCCATGACCACGCGGTCGGCGACTAGCGGCAGAGGGCTGTCTGGTCTCGTCAACACCCGGCCACGATAACAGGCATACATGAAGAAGTGTTCACCCAATCCGTGCTTGGTACACTGCGCGGTATGGGTCACGGGGTGCGCGGCAGGGTCGGTCCGGCGGTGCTCGACGGGGCCACCGCCAAGACCGTGGCCGCCACCTTGCAGGCGCTGACGACGCCGAGCCGGCTGCTGATCCTGGCCCGGTTGCGCCAGTCACCGGCCAGCGTCGGTGAGCTCGCCGAGCAGGTGGGGATGGAACAGTCCGCGGTCTCCCACCAGCTGCGGCTGCTGCGCCACCTGGGGCTGGTCGAGGGCGAGCGACACGGGCGCAGCATCACCTACAGCCTGTATGACGACCACGTCGCCGAGCTGCTCGACCAGGCCGTCTACCACACCGAGCACCTACGGCTCGGGGCCCGGGAACTGCCCCACCAGACCGGCTGACCGCACGGCCCTGTCCGGGACGGGGTCCCCGGGCCCACCACGGACCGCGGCAGGAAGGACCGGCCAGATGGACCAGACGTCGGCCGAACCGTCTCCTTCGGGGCCGTCGGCACATGACGGGCGCCGAAACCGGTTGAGCCCGATGCGCTTCGTGCTCGGCTTCGGGGTGGTCGCGGGCCTGGGCGACTTCGTCTATGAGGGCGCCCGGTCGGTCATCGGCCCCTACCTGGCAACGCTAGGGGCCAGTGCAGTCGTCGTCGGGGTGCTCACCGGCGCCGGTGAGGCGGTCGCGCTGGTCTTCCGGCTGGCCACCGGGCCGCTGGCCGACCGCACCCGCCGCCCCTGGCCGATCACCATCGCCGGCTACGCGATCACCATCGTCGCCGTCCCGCTCCTGGCTGCGAGTCAGTTGCTCTGGCAGGCGGGCGTGCTGGTCATCGGGGAGCGCTTCGGCAAGGCGGTCCGCAGCCCGGCCAAGGGCACGATGATGGCCGCGGCCAGCCACAGCCTCGGACGGGGACGTGCGTTCGCGATCCAGGAGGCACTCGACCAGTTCGGTGCCGTCATCGGCCCCTTGGTAGTCGCCGGCATGGTCGCCGTGTCCGGGTACCGGCTCGGCTTCGCGGTGCTGGCCGTCCCGGGCGCGGCCGCCCTGGTGGTGCTGGCCGTGCTGCGCCGCGCGGCCCCACACCCCCACGACTACGAGGAGGACGCGGCACGATCCGCTGCGGCGCCGGCGCCGTCGCATGGTTCGCTGTGGCATTTCTCGGCCGGGTTCTGGGGCTACAGCATCTTCACCGCGCTGACCATGGCCGGGTTCGCCACCTTCGCCGTGCTGGCCTACCACCTGCAGGTGAAGCACGTGATCCCCAGCTACCAGATCCCGATCGTCTATGCCGTCGCCATGGGCGTCGATGCGATCGCCGCACTCGCCTCCGGATGGGTCTACGACCGCATCGGACTGCGTGGCCTGATCGTCCTGCCCCTCCTGGCGGCGCCGATCCCGGCCCTGTCCTTCTCCACCAACGCCGCCCTGATCTGGGCCGGCGCCATCGTCTGGGGCGCCGCGATGGGCATGCATGAGTCCACCATGAAGGCCGCCATCGCCGACCTTGTCCCCGCCGAGCGCCGCGGCACCGGCTACGGCGTATTCACCGCTGTCTACGGACTCGCCTGGCTCGCCGGCTCCGCCGCGGTCGGCGCCCTCTACGAGGTCTCGGTCAGCGCGACGGTCCTATTCACCGCCGTGGCCCAGACGATGGCCCTGGCGGCCTTCCTCCCCCTCGTCCTGCGCCGAAGCCTTCCACGATGAGCAGACCCTCGTCCTATCTGGTGTGGTGGCGATCGCGGTGGTTGGTGACATGCAGGGGCGTGCCGGCCCGTCGGTGGATGGCCACTTGAACCACGGCCGCGCCGGCCAGAACGGCCAAACCGCCGAGGAGTTGGGGCGCCGTCAGTGACTGCCCCAGCAGCCACCATGCCAACACGGCTGCCACCCCCGGCTCCAGCAGGCCGAGCACGCTGGCCGCCGAGGGTGGGAGATGTCGCAGCGAGGCCAGCCCACACAGGTAGGGGACCACCGTCGAGACCACGGCAAGCATCGTGATCACGAACCAGACGGGCAGGACGACGCCGCCCAGCAGTGCCGACGCGTCAAGACCGCTGAAGGGGACGGTCCACGGAGGGATGGTGAAGCTGACCGCGAGAAGTCCGATCAGCAGGCTCACCGTGAGGACGCCGAGCGGGTCACAGGTGGTGACCACCCGCTGTCCGATCAGGAAATACCCGGCCGCGCACAGTGCTGAGCCGAGTCCCTCGAGCACACCGATCGCGTCCAGAGTGCCCACCTGCCACACCTGGGCCGCCGCTGCCAGACCGGCGATGGCCAATCCGATGCCCAACCACACCGCCACGGGCAAGCGGCGCCGACGCACGAACCGCACCCACAAGGCGACGAACACAGGAGCGGTTGCCTCCAGCAGCATTGCTACAGCGACCGGCAGCCGCGCTACGGCTGCGAAGAAGAACCACTGTGCACCCGCGACCCCAAAGAGCCCGAAGCCGAGCATCTCGACCCAGTCGCGACCGTGAAATCGTAGGGATCCCGGACGCAGCGCGAGGGCGTTGACAAGCGCCAGCACCGCGGCCAAGCCGATCCGCAGCCAGGTGAGCTGTCCCGACCCCACACCGGCGTCCATGACCGACTTCGCCAACGGACCCGAACTCGCGAACGCGACTGCCGCGGCGACCGCCAAACTCGTTCCGACGGCACCAGATGCTCCGGCGCGCCTCTCCGCGGCTGCCCTGCGTGGCTGGCCGGAGCCGGTCACGACCTCCGCAAAACCGTTGTGTCCCGATGAAACCCGCCGCACTCAGCCGCCTCGATCCGATCACTTCGGGCGCTCGTGCGTGATCGGTCTGCCGGGTGCGGCAACGGCCCTGGTCCGTGGCAACGCCTGGAGACCGGACCGAGACCATCTTATCGAGCGTCGGCGAGGCGGACTCCGGTGACCGGCCAACGTGCCCCGGGGGGAAAGAAGTTGCGGTAGGACGAGCGTATGTGTCCGGGGGGCGTCAGGGCACACCCGCCCCGCAGCACCATTTGCCCGGACATGAACTTGCCGTTGTATTCGCCGATCGCTCCGCTCGGTGGGTGGTAGCCGGGATAGCCGAGGTAGGCCGAGGTGGTCCACTCCCAGCAGTCGCCGAACACCTGCCGCAGGCCCCCGGTCGCCGGCCCGGCCGGTCGCGGATGCCAAGCCCGGCGATCGGCCAGGTTCGCCGATGCCATCACCGTCGACTGGTCTTCCAGCTGGGCGGCGTGCTCCCACTCGGCCTCCGTGGGCAGACGCTTGCCGGCCCACGCGGCATACGCGTCCGCCTCATAGTGGCTGACATGGCACACCGGAAGCTCCGGGTCGACAGGCCTGGTGCCGGTCAGGGTGTGCTCAAGCCACACCCCGTCGCGCTCCGTCCAGTAGAACGGCGCCCGCCATCCGTCGGTGCCCACACGCGACCACCCGTCGGAGAACCAGAACTCGGAGCGGGAGTAGCCACCGTCCGCCATGAATGCCAGCCACTCGCCGTTGGTCACCAGCCGATCCGCCAGACGATAGGGCGCCAGGAACTCCTGGTGCAGAGGAAGCTCATTGTCGAAGCAAAAGTCTCCCCCGGAGGTTTGATGACCGATCTCGACCAAACCGCCTTCGTACTCGCGCCACCCGAGCGGTCCGGTTGCGCCTCCCACCGGCCCGCCGGCATACGACGGCTGCAGTGGATTGAGCGAGAGCACGTGCTTGATGTCCATGAGCAGCAGCTCCTGGTGCTGTTGCTCATGATGAAAGCCGAGCTCGATCGTCGGGGCGAGCTCGGACAGGGCCCCGTCGTCGAGGCGGCCGAGCAGATCACGCATCCGGCCGTCGACGTTGTCCCGGTAGACCCCGACATCCTTCGCGCCGGGGCGGGAGATCACGCCTCGCATCGGGCGCGCATAGCGGGGCCCGACGGACTCGTAGTAGCTGTTGAACAAGAACCAGTACTCGTCGTGGAATTTCGCGAAGTCGGGTTCGTGCCCTGCCAGCACGAAAGTCTCGAAAAACCACGTCACGTGAGCGCGGTGCCACTTGGTTGGGGAAGTATCCGGCATCGACTGCACGGTCTGGTCCTCCGCGGAGAGCGGGGCTGCCAGATCCTCGGTGTAGGAGCGGACCTGGTCATACCTCGTGGTCAGTGTCTCGGCGTCGATGTTCATGTCTCCCATCCTTACGCTTTCACGGTCTCTTCGGCGCCCACGGGCCCGGTCGAGTTCGTCCGAACCGCCTTGCGAAGTCAGAGCAAGGAGCCGAGGTCTGAACCGACGGTGGGGTACAGGGCTGTCATCGACTTCAGCTGGCGGCTGGTGAGGTCTAGTTTCATCGCGAGGGCGAGGAGGTTGACAAGTTCGCCGTAGTCGGGGCCGAGCAGGTGGGCGCCGACGATCTGGTCGCTGGCGCGGTTGATGAGGATCTTGGCGGCGGCGGTGGTCTCGCCGACCCGGTAGCTCGAATACCAGCCGCTGGTGTCGCTGTAGCGGACGTCGACATCGATGCCGCGCTCTCTGGCTTCGTGTTCGAGCATGCCCACTCGGGTGAGCTCGGGAATGGTGAACACGCCGGTCGGGACACCGGCGTAGTCGGGCACCATGGTGGCGCCCTTGAGCATGTTCGATGCCGCGACCTTGCCTTCGAAGACCGCAACCGGGGTGAGTGGCATCCCGGGGCTGTTGGCAGCGTCGCCGGCGGCGTAGACCGCAGGGTTGGTGGTGCTTTGAAGGTGACCGGTGACCTGCACCCCGTGCTGGTTCCACGCCACGCCGGCCGCGTCGAGGTCCAGGCTCGACAGGTCGGGGATGCGGCCGGCGCCGTGGACGACCAGGTCGAACTCCCGGGTCTCCACCTGGCCGGCCCGTACGAGCCGAACCTGGTAACCGGTCGCGCTCTTGTCGATGAATTCGATGCTGGTTCCGCGCTCCAGTGCGATCCCTGCTGCCTCGCTGCGGGCGACCAAGAGCTCGACGAGGTCCGGGTCGAACGCCTTCAGTGGGCGCGATCCGCGGTCGATGATGACTGGCGTGCTGTTCGCCCGTGCACAGATGTGAGCGAACTCGAAAGAGACGAAGCCACCGCCGACGAACAGGATTCGCGGGGGCAGTACCCCCAGGTCCAAAAACTCCGTGCTGTCGATCAGGTGCGTGGCGCCGGGAAAGTCCAGCGGCCGTGGGCGGGCGCCGGTGGCGATCAGGAAATGCTCGCCTGTGTAGGCGCTGTCGCCGACCTGAATGCTGTTGCTGCCGGTGAACCGGACCAAGCCGTGGAGCGTGTCGACGCCCTTCCCGGCCAGCCGGTCCTCGATGTTGCGCGGCACCGGGTCGGTAAAGCCGTGCTTGTGCTTGATCAGGTCGGCCCAATTGATCGACAGGCCATCGTCGTCGATGCCCTTGCCCCGCATCAGGCGGGCGCCGTCGATGATCTCTGCACCGCGGCGCAGAATCTTCTTCGGGTCGCATCCGCGCAGCGCGCAGGTCCCGCCGTAGGGCAGGGCGTCGACGATCGCGACCTTCCAGCCCTGCGAGGCGCATTTGTCGGCCGCGGAGACACCGGCCATCCCGGCGCCGACCACCACAAGGTCATAGTTGCGACCCATCAGGCCCTCCCCGTCGCGGTGGTGAGTGCCGCTCGGAGCCGTGGCAGCGTGGGCGCCCCGACCAGGCCGGTTGGTGTGTGCATGCCAACGAACGTAAACCCTGAACTGTGGTGCAAGGTCAAGGGCTAGAGTGGACCGCATGCTGATCGGAGAACTCGCCGATGCGGCGGGCACGTCCAGCCCGACGATCAGGTTCTACGAGCGCCGCGGGCTGTTGCCCGAACCCGCACGCGGCCCCAACGGCTATCGCTTCTATGACGAAGCCACGCGCAACCGTTTGAGTTTCATCCGCGCCGCCCAGGCGGCCGGCCTGACCCTCGCCGAGATCGGCGGCATCCTCGATCTTCGCGACGACGGCAACGTCCCGTGCGCCCACGTCACGGCCCTGATCGAGGGCAAGCTCGCCGACCTGCGCGCCCGCATGCGCGATCTCGCCGCCTTGGCAGCAGAGCTTGAGCAGCTCATCGAACGCAGCCACCGCCTCAGCCCCGCCGACTGCACCGAGGCAGACGTCTGCCGCATACTCTCGGCAACCGAGTAGGGGACTGTTCAGGTCCGCTGGCGGGGTAGTGCCTCCGCGAAGGCGGTGAGCCGTTCGAGGGCCTCTGCGGGCGGTTCGGTGGCGTGCCGGCACACGGCGGTCTTGATCTGTTGGTAGATGTGGGCTTGGAGTCCGCAGGCGCGGCAGGCGTCGAGGTGCCGGGTGATGCGCTCGGCGAGGGCGGGGTCGGCCTCGCCGTCCAGGTAGCGCTGGAGGTGCCGCCGGGTCTGCAGGCAGCTGGTGACCAGGGAGTCGCCGAGCATGCGTCGGTGCATGGCCAGGTTGTTCATGGGTGTCTCCGAGGGGTGAGGCCGGCTTTGCTGATGCGACTGCGGATACGTTTGCGGGCTCGGTGCAGCCGGCTGGTGATCGTGCCCTCCGGGACGCCGAGGGCCGCGGCGGCTTCGGCGTAGCTGAGCTGGTCGACATCGATGAGGATCACCACGGCGCGCAGCTGGGTGGGCAGGTCGATCAGCGCAGCTTCGACGACGCTGTCGAAGGCTCTGTCCATGACCTGCTGCTCGGCCGAGGGGACGACGGGTGCCAGGTGCCGTTCGGTCGCGTCTGCGGGGTCGTCCAGCAGGCTTGGCCGCCGGCGCCGGTGTCGGTTGATCTCGGCGTGGCGCAGGATGGTGAGCAGCCAGGCGCGAGGGTGTTGACCGTCGAAGCGGTCCAGACCGCGCCAAGCGCGCAGGAGTGTCTCCTGGACCAGGTCCTCGGCGTCTGCGGGCTGGCTGGTGATGGTGGTCGCGACGCGCAGCATGACCGCGATCTGCGGCAGGACGACACTGTCGTAACGGGCCTGCCGGTCGGTGCTGCCGGCAGCGTCGGGTGTCGGCTCTGAGTCCGGGGACGGGGCAGGGGCCACACCGGCGGAACCCGCTGGCGGCGGCTTTCCTTCCCTGGGGTGCGAAATGGCGCTGAGGGGGAGCCGGATCGGCCGACCGGCCCTCACCGCTTCCGCGGCGGTAGTCCGTTCAGACCGCCGAGCGGGGAGCTGAGGCGGGCCCGGGCGTGGACCCAGTGGCGTCGTGCCGTGGACGCCGTGCGGACGATCGTGGACAGCGGGGGGCGGGTGAGGCTCGCGCGGACGTCAGCGATGGCGGCGTTCCAGCCGGCGTCGGCGTAGGTGGGGTAGGGATGGGTGGTGCCGGCCAGGTCCCGGATCCGCATCCGGTGACGCACCGCCAGGGTCAGCTCGGCCAGGGCCTCTCCGGCGCGGGGGCCGACCACGGTGGCTCCCAGCACCCGGCCCTTGGCGTCGGTGGCGATCGTGGTGAACCCGGCCGTGGTGGCGTCCGTGACGGCCCGGTCGACCTCGGTCAGCGACCAGGACCGCAAACGGACGCCGTCTGGGGGCCCTGCGGTGCTGACCCCGACCGCGGCCACCTCCGGTTGGGTGAAGGTCACGCGCGGCATGGTCGGGTCGATCCGACGGCGCAGCCCCAGCACGGCGTTGCTGGCGGCAAGGCTGGCGTGCGCACCTGCCAGGTGGGTGAACTGCGGGTGGCCGGTGATGTCTCCGGCCGCCCAGATCCGGGCGGTGGTCGTGCGCAGTTGCGCATCGACGCGGACGTGGCCACGCTGGTCGCACTCCACCCCCGCGGCGTCGAGCCCCAGGTGGGCGCTGCGCGGGGAACGGCCGACTGCGACCAGCAGGTGACTGAACCCCACCGTGGTGCCGTCCTGCAGGACCAGCCGGCCGCCGGCAGAGCCGGCAGCGTCGGTGGGGATGACGCCGGTGACTCCCGTGCCGGTGAGCACTCGGGCGCCGTCCCTCGCCAACGCATCCTCGACCAGTGCCGAGGCCGCCGGATCCTCCCGGGGGAGCAGCCTTCCGGTGGCCTCGATGATCGTGACCTGGCTGCCCAGCCGGGCGAACGCCTGGCCGAGCTCGCAACCGATGTTGCCGCCGCCGAGCACCGCCATCCGCGGTGGGAGTGCCCGCAGGTCCCACAGGGTGTCGCTGGTCAGGTAGTCAAGTCCCGACAGGCCGGGCAGCTTCGGCACCAGCGGCGCGGAGCCGGTGGCGATGATCGCCTGGTCGAAGCGGATCGGGCGGCCGGCGACCGTGCCGGACGCCGTTCCGGTGAAGCAAAACTCGCCGGTCTCCACCCGCACTCCGGCCCGACGCAAGGACGCGGGGGAGTCGGTCGGCTCGATGTGGTCGATGGCCGAGTGCACATGGTCCATGACGGCAGGGAAGTCGATCCGCACTCGCTCCGCGTGCACGCCGAGCCGGGTGGCGTCGCGGGCACCGGCGGCGGCCGCGGCGGCGGCCAGCAGCGACTTGGAGGGCACGCAGCCGGTCCACAGACAGTCACCGCCGGTGCGACCGCGTTCGACCAGCAGCACGCGCGCACCGAGCCCGGCCGCGGTCCTGGCGCTGACAAGGCCGGCGGTCCCACCGCCCACGACCAGCAGGTCGGCTGATGCCTTCATCCGTGCCCTTCCGCGAGTTGAGTCCCGGGGCCCCGTTCCACGCGGCCGCCGTGTCCCGAGGGTAGGCCTGCGGCGTGATCGTGGCCCGCGCCACCAGCTCGGTGCCGGCGTCGTGGTTGAAGTAGTTGGTGAACAGGTTCACGACCACGTGGGCGAAGGCCTCGGCGAGCTGTTCGTCGGACCAACCCTGGTCCAGGGCCGCCCTTTGCCCATCTTCTGCTCCAACCCTGACAGGGTGTCCTGGGCGGGCGCGGGCGCGGTGTCGACAGTGTGCACAGGAATGCGAGGCATGATTTCCTCTCCAGAGGTGGTCGCTGACCATCGGGTAACCCGGCGAGGGCGGCGATTCCTTCCGCCCGGGTGGATGGATTCGGGGCAGCGACCGGGTTTCCCTACCCGAGTGGAGAAGTTCACCGACCCGTGGAGGTGCGGCGATGAGGCTGGCAGCGGCGTTGCGGGCGTGGGAGCGGTCGACCCGGCCGGTCGATCCGGAGTTCGCGGAGGCGATGGAGCGCCGGTGGGCCGGGCTGCCGGAGGTGGTGCGCACCCCTGGGCAGGTGATGGGCCGTCACGGCGTGGGTTGCGAGGGGACTCACGGCGTGTTTCCGAAGTGCAACCTGGCGTGCACGCCGTGCTACCACTCGAGGGACGCCAACCGGGTGCGGGTGGACGGCGGTCACACGGTGACGCAGATCAGCGCACAGATGCAGCTGTTGCGACGCGAGCGCGGCCCACGGGCCCATGCGCAGCTGATCGGGGGAGAGGTGACCTTGCTGTCCCCGGATGACCACGCGGCCGCCCTGGCGGTGATGCGTGAGCAGGGGCGGGAGCCGATGAGCTTCACGCACGGGGATTTCGACGAGGACTACCTGCGGCGGCTGGCTCTGGGCCCGGACGGGCACCGCCGGTTCGACCGGCTGTCGTTCGCGGCACACTTCGACAAGCTGATGTTCGGCCGACGGGGCATCGAGCGACCGGGCAGCGAGGCCGCCCTGAATCCCTACCGGCAGCGGTTTGCGGACATGTTCGTGCGGTTGCGTCGCGAGCACGGGGTGCGCTTCTTCCTGGCGCACAACATGACGGTGACCCCGGCCAACCTTTCCGAGGTCGCCGGCGTGATCACCTCCAGCCACGGCATGGGTTTCGGGATGTTCTCGTTCCAGCCGGCGGCGTTCGTCGGCGATGACCGGCGCTGGCACGAGGACTACCGGGACGCGACACCGGATGCGGTCTGGGCGCAGATCGAGCGGGGAGCCGGAACGGCATTGGACTACCACGTGTTCGAGCACGGCGACGTGCGCTGCAACCGCACGGCCTACGGCTTCTACGTCGGCGACCGGTGGTATCCCTTCCTGGACGGTGCCGACCCGCGGGACCTGCGCACCCGCGACGCGTTCTTCACCTACCTGGGTCGCGTCAACTTCACTGGCACTCCACCAGTCACGTTGGCGATCAAGCTGGTTCGAGTGATGGCCCGGCACCCGGGGGTACCGGTGATCGGGGCGCGTTGGTTGCTCCGGACCGTGCGTCGGGTCGGGCTGCGTGAGTCGTTGCGCCAACGCCGGGTGCGGCCAGTGACGTTCGTGATGCACCAGTTCATGGATGCCGCGGATGTCGACCCTGCCTGGGCGCTGATGCAGCAGGGGCGGACCAGCAACGACCCGCACATCCGGGAAACGCAGGAGCGGCTGGCGGCGTGCCATTACGCGATGGCGCACCCGGAGACCGGGAAGCTGGTCCCGGCTTGCGTCCAACACAGCGTGCTCGACCCGGCCGAGAACGCCGAGCTGCGCCGGCAGCTGCCGATCGTGCAGGTCCGGCGGCGCGCCGCCGCCGCGGGCGTGGCTGCTGAGGCGCGTGGCGGTTCGGCGTGTGGGGGTGGCGTATGCGGATAGGGCTGCTCACCGGCTCCGGTGCCCATGATTGGCCGGGCCTGCATGACGCTGCGCGGCGCACCGTCGCCACCGAGCACGGACCGGTGGACGTGGTCGAGGGGACCGTCGCGGGTGCCGAAGTGGTGCAGGTCTCCCGCCACGGCCCGGCCCACGAGCGGTTGTCCCACCAGGTGACCCACAAAGCGAACCTGGCCGCCTTGCTGGGCGAGGGGGTCGACGCGGTCATCGCCGTGACCGTCTGCGGGGCGGTCGACCCGACCCTGGAGCCGGGCACGCTGGTGGTCTTCGACGACCTGTACTTCCCGACCAACCGGCTGCCCGACGGCAGCGCCTGCACCTGGTTCGATCAGCCGGGCGCGGCGGGGCGAGGCCACTGGATCTTCGACCGCCCGTTCAGCGAACCGCTGCGGCAGGCCTTGCTGCAAGGACACCCGGACGCCGGGATCCTCTCGACCGTCCACGACGGCGGCTGCTACGGGCACGTCGACGGTCCGCGGTTCAACACGCGCACGGAGATCGCGGCGCTGGCCCAGGTTGGCGTCACCGCGGTCAGCCAGACCGCCGGGCCCGAGGTGGTCCTCGCCGGCGAGGCCGGACTTCCCTTGGCGCTGGTGGGGTTCGTCACCGACTACGCCAACGGGGTGGCCAGCGAGCCGGAGCCGGTCCAGGCGCTGCTGGCCCGGCTGGCCGACAGCGCGACACACCTGGCGCGGCTGGTCGAACGTGCGCTGCCGCACGTCGGCGACCTCACGGGGGCCGGCGTCGTGCACCGGGTCGGGCCGTGACTGCCGTCGCCGTCATGGCCAAGGTGCCCGTCCCGGGACGGGTCAAGACCCGGTTGGGTCCTCTGCTCGGACCCGACGGGTGCGCCCGTCTGCAGCGTGCACTGATCACCCGCACCTGCACCGTGGTGGTCGACAGTGGCCTACCGCTGTTCGTCTTCCTCGACGACCCGGTGTGGTCCGAGGAAGCCGGTGGCGTCCTGCCTCCGCTGGCCCGGGTACGGCGGCAGGCGACCGGCGATCTCGGGCGGCGCATGCTCGCGGCGGTGCGGCAGGTGCACCGCGAGCAGCCGGGACCGGTGCTGGTCATCGGCACCGACGCGCCGACCCTGGCCGGCGACCTGCTGACGGCGGCGGCCACGACATTGCGCGAGGGCGCCGACGCGGTGCTCGGGCCTGCCCTGGACGGCGGCTACTACCTGGCCGGACTGGCCCGCCCGATCCCGGCGGTGTTCGGCATCGATCCCCTCCTGTGGGGCGGGGACGGTGTCCTCGCCGCGACCCAGCAGCAGCTGTATGACGTCCGCGTGCGTTGGCAGCTGCTGCCCACCCTTCGCGATCTGGACACCCCCGAGGACGCCGCCGCGCTGCTGGCCGACCCTGCCCTTCCGGCCGTGATCGCGGCACACCTGGTCCCGTCGGCGGTGCAGTCATGACGGCGGATCCGCAGGTGTCCGTGCTCATTCCGGCGCTGGACGAGGCCGACCGCATCGAGGCGTGCCTGCACCGGCTGGCGCGCGACTTCCCCGCATGTGAGCTGGTCGTTGCCGACGGCGGCAGCACCGACGGCACGGCCGAGCTGGCGCTGCGCTGGGCGAAGGTCGTCGAAACCGGCGGGGGTCGCGGGCCGCTGCTGAACGCTGCCGCCGAGGCTGCAGCCGGCCAGACACTATGGGTGCACCACGTCGACACTGTCACCGAATCCGCCGCACTGCCACAGCTATTGCGCGAGCTGCGCCGGCCGGGAGTGGTCGGCGGCGGTCTGACCCTGCGCTTCGACCGCCGCTCGCCGGGTCTGAGCTACCTGGCCTGGACCTCAAACCTCCGCGCCCGCCGGCTGGGCTGGATCTTCGGCGACCAGACGATGTTCGTGCGGCGGGACGCGCTCGAGGCTGTCGGCGGCTTCCCCGACCTGCCGCTGATGGAGGACCTGGAGGTCTGCCGGCGGCTGCGCCGGGTGGGCGAGCTGGTCGTCATACCAGCGATGTCCACCGCGTCGTCGCGACGCTTCGACGTCCACGGGACGTGGCCGATGGTCGCGTTCATGCAGTACCTCAAGGTCCGTCACCTGTGCGGTGCCGACCCCGCCGAGACTGCACGACGCTATCGCGCCGGACCGGGCCACTGGGACTCCTGGCGCCCCGGCCACCGGTCGAGCACACTGGCCTCGGCACAGCGCCCATGAACCGGCTTGAGACCGCCGGACTCGGCGCCCGGCTGGACCGGTTGCCGTGGGGCGCGCGGCACACCAGCATCATGCTCGCACTCGGGGCGGGGTGGCTGTTCGACTCCTTCGAGGTCCAGCTGTTCTCCACCGCGATCGGACCGCTGGGGGACACCTTCGGTGCCTCGGTGACCGAGCGCGACGGCGTGCTCGCGGTGTGGCTGGTGGGCATCCTGCTCGGGGCGGTGGCCGGGGGGCCGTTGACCGACCGGTTCGGGCGGCGGCGCCTGTTCGTCCTGACCCTCTCGTGGTACGCGGGATTCACGGTCTTGACCGGGCTGGCACCAAGCCTGGGGGTGGTCTATGTGCTGCGTTTCCTGGCCGCGCTGGGGGTGGGCGCCGAGTACGCGATCGTCAATGCCGCCATCGCCGAGTTCATCCCCGCTCGCACTCGTGGCCGTGCCAACGTCGTCGTGATGAGCTTCTGGCCGATGGGGGCAATCCTGGCCGCCGTGCTGGCCTTCCTCCTGCTGAACACCGCAGCCGTGGGGACGTCGGTGTCGTGGCGCTACCTGTTCCTGCTCGGTGGGCTGATCGCGCTGGTGGTGCTGGTCTTCCGGCGCCGGATCCCGGAGTCGCCCCGGTGGCTGGCCTCGCGTGGGCGGCACACCGAGGCTGAGCGCGTCGTGGCCGGCCTGGAGACCGCCTCGGGTGTCACAGCTGGCCACGGCCGCAACTTCGCAATGCCGGCAGCGCCGCCCGGCCGCCCGGTGGTCCGGGCCGCCCTGCACGAGCTGCTGACACGATACCCGGGGCGATTGGTGCTCGGCTCGCTGCTCGACCTGGCCGAGGCGTTCGGTTACTACGGGCTGTTCGCGCTGCTGTCGGTGGTGGTGCTGCCCCAGGTGGACATCAGCCAACGCGAGATCCCGTTCTTCTACATCCTGGGCAACCTCGGCGGCCTGGCCGGCGGACTCGCGATGAGCCTGCTGATCGACCGGATCGGGCGACGGGCCACGGTTATCGGCAGCTACACCGCCTCCGCATGTGCGGTGGTCGTGCTCGCCGTGGCCACCGCGACCGGGGACGGCGGGTGGGTCACGGCGGCATTCATGCTCGCCAGTGCCGCGGGCATCGCGGCGTGGACCACGGCATACCCGACGTTCACCGAGCTGTTCCCCACCCACCTGCGCGGCGCCGGCGTCGGCCTGTCCGTCGGCGTCGGCCGGGTCGGTGCGATCGCTGGCGCCCTGGTGCTGCCGGGGCTCGCCACCGCCATCGGCGCGTTCGTGTCCTATGCGCTGGTGGTGGCCTTCTGGCTGGTCGGTGCCGCAGCCATGGCCGCGTTCGCCCTGCGCGGTGGCGCCGAGGCGGCTCGCCGTTCGCTGGAGGAGCTGGCCCCCGAGCCACCCGTGAGCGTCGCCGGGGGCCGGGCATGAGAATCGCCGTCTGCGGTGGCGCGTACGCCAACCCCTATGCGTTGCAGGCCTTTGTGGACGACGCTCGACGACACGGGTGCGAGCGGCTCTACTGCCTGGGCGACCTCGGCGGGTTCGGCGCGGACGTGGACGGGCTGTGGCCGATCCTGAGCAGCAACGACGTGGTGTGCGTCGCCGGGAACTACGACGTGGCCATCGCGCGCGCCGACCCGGACTGCGGCTGCGGCTACCACGATCCACGGGACAACGCCTTCGCCCAGCTGATCTACGACCACACCCTGGCTCACACCGGCCGGCGCTTCGCCGCCTGGATGGGCGGCCTGCCCACGCAGCGCCGGCTGCGGATCGGTGGCACCGACGTGCACCTGGTGCACGGATCGCCCCTGGCCCTCAACGACTTCTGGTGGGAGTCGCGCACCGAGGAGCAGCACCGGCAGCGGGTGGCCGCCAGTGGTGCCGACGTGATCTTGTGCACCCACAGCGGGCTGCCCTGGCAGCGCCGTGTCGGAGCCACCCTGGTCGTCAATGTCGGTGTCATCGGCAAGCCGGCCAACGACGGCCGCACCAGCGTCTGGTATGCCGTCCTCGACCTCGGTCGCCGGGCGCCCCGCGCCGAGCTGGTCCGCCTGGCCTACGACTGGCGGGCGCAGGCCAGATCCATGCGCGCCGCAGGTCTGCCCGAGCTGTTCGTGGAGACCATCGAGACCGGGTGGTGGACCACCTGCCTGGAGGTGCTGCCGCCGGTGGAGCGGGCGCGTGGCAGGTACCACCTCTACCGCGACGAGCCAGCGGCGGGCTCCGCGAAATCCACCGACGGGTGGGCGCCGCCCGAACCCCTCGGCGGGGACACCCGCCCCGTCACCCCGCTGTTCGGCACGACGTGGTTCCCCGCACGGCTGTGGCTCTACACCAACTTCCACTGCAACCTCTCCTGCGACTACTGCGCGGTGGCGTCCTCACCCCGCGCCGCGCCACGGACTCTGACACCGCAAACCTTCCGGTACCGGGTCGAGGAGGCGGTGGCGGAGGGATTCACCGAGCTCTACCTCACCGGTGGTGAGCCGCTGCTGCACCCCGACCTTCCCGAGCTGCTCGAGACCGCCACCGCCGCGCTACCGACCACCCTGCTGACCAACGCGATGCTGCTGCGCGGCCGCCGACTCGCCCGACTGACCGAGCTGATCGACCGGCCCCTGACCATTCAGACCTCTCTGGACGGAGCCCTCGCCGCCACCCACGATGCGCACCGGGGGACCGGCTCCTGGCAGCGCACCATCGAGGGCATCGCACGCCTCGCCGACCTCGGTCATCCACCTCTGGTGGCGCTGACCGAGACCGAGAAGAATCGCGCCGAGGTCCCGGCCGTCGCCGCGCTGCTGGAGCGGATCGGCGTCCCTGCCGACCACCTGGTTGTCCGTCCCCTGCTGCGTCGTGGCGCATCGGCCGGCGGCGTCGAGATCGGCGACGACAGCAGCATCCCCGAGCTCACCGTCACCACCGACGGGCTGCACTGGCACCCTGCCGGCGCCGACGTGGCCAGCAGCCCGGACATGCACCTGGCCGGTCCGGGCACGGCCCTCGCGGAGGGCAAGCGGCTGGTGACCGAGCGGTTCCTCGCGGCGCGGCTGGCCGACGGGACCATCCCGCAACCGGTGAACTGCGCCATCTGACCGACCAGCAAGGAGCCTGCCGTGCCCGACCTGAAGCACCCGCACCTGGATCTCGCCGACCTGACACTCACCGGGCCGCAGGGGCACCCCATGCCGCTGAGGCAGCTCACCGGAGTCAATGTCCTGGTGATGTTGCGGCATCGTCATTGACTGCCGTGCCAGCAGCACCTGGTCCAGGTGCACCAGCAACCGCGTGACCCGAGGATCGGGCTGCTCCTGGTCGGCTTCAGCCCCATCGCCCCGCTCACTGCGATCGCCCGTCATCTGGGGTGGCCGGGGGAGGTCCTGTCCGACCCCGACCGGGACCTCTACGGCCGGCTCGGCATCGGCCGGGCTCCGTGGTGGCGGATCTACACCCCCCGAACCCTGGCTATCTACGCCCGGGCGCTGCGGGGCGGACGTCGTCTGTCTCGTCCGGTGGAGGACACCCGCCAGCTCGGTGCGGACGCCATCACCGTGGGGTCGACCGTGCGTGCGGTCTGGCGCCCGCGCAGCCCCGACGACCGTCCCGACGCGGCGGATGTCATCGCGCGGGCCACGGAGACCCTGCACGAGATCGGTCGGACTCGTTGACTGCCTCTGGCGAGGCCGTCCCGGATCCGGATGCTGGCCCGCCGGATTGGGTCCGGCAGGCCTGCAGGGCTCAGCAGGTGGGGCAGGCCGTGGGTTGCCTTGGCGCACGTGTGGCTGGTTCCAGAACGAGTGCCAGCCGGGTGGCCAAGCGCGTGGGGCGCGGGTCGAGCTGTCGCCTCCTCGCGCGGGGTCCGGTGGTTCGCCGGAGTTGCTGGATGTGCGCGTCGGCCAAAGCCTGGGCGATGTAGGGATGGACAAACATGACGTGCTCCTGTGTCTCGAGTTGCCTGTGGTGGGTTAGCCTCGCCGTTTCATGGTTCGGGGGTTGACACGGGCCTGTAATGCACGGAAGTGCCTGTCCGGCACGGGAAACTTGGG
>NZ_SWMA01000047.1:0-30348 GCF_005222685.1 Segeticoccus rhizosphaerae | reverse complement strand
CCAAAGTGATCACACTCCAATGGTCGAGTGTTCACTTTTCACCGCCGAAACTGTCCAATCTTCGAGCGCCGTCGACACCCCGATGGCGGCAGGTGGATGACCTTGGCCGCCACCCCATAAGAAGCGTCTCCGCTGCAGCGGTACAGCGCGGTCCAGAACCAGCGTCCATCTGGGTGCGAACACCCGGACGTCTGAAGCTGGTGCTCCGAGGCCGTTGGTCAAGGCGATGTCGGGACGTTGACGGGTGAGGGCTCGTCTCGGCTCCCCAGGAGGTTTTCTCGCGTGCTTCCGCCGGTCTGGTGCACGACCGTAAGTCGGGTAGTCGGGAGCGGACGCACCAGCTGGAATGCGGCGGCCGCGACCAACGTCACTGTGGCGAATCCGGTGAGTCCGCCGAGTCCACGGGTCTGCAGCCAGCCCCAGGCGATCACGGTGGAAAGGCCCAGGACCACGGCGGCGGTCAGCGTCCAGATGCCGTGGCGCCGCCGGCGTGGCTCGCTGGGTGGGGTGATCGTCCAGGCGCGTGGGGACTGCGCCAGGGTGACGGCGAGCAGGATGAGGAGGTTGATGCTCATGCCCACCCATACGGGGTGGATGCCGAGGTAGAACTGGTCGGGCTGCCAGCCTCCGAGTTGGTACCAGGTCAATCCGGTGAGGAAGCCGCAGCTCATGGCGGCGAGGACGGCGCGGCGGGTGGCGACCGGCCAGAAGAGCGCGCCGAGGACGGGGGCGAGGGTGGCCCCGTTGCGCAGGGTCCAGGCCAGGACGTTCCACCAGGCCGACTGCTCGGTGCGCAGGAAGCCGAAGGTGATCATCAGGGCGGTGAGCAGGACCAGCGACCAGCGGGTGTACCGCACTTGGTCGTCCTCGGTGGCTTGGGGCCGGATGGCCCGGCCGACGTCGCGGCCCAGGCTGGTGGCGCCGGAGAACTGGCATGGGCCGCCCCAGCCGAGGGCGCAGGCCCAGATGCCCAGGCAGAACACGGCAGTGAGCGGGGCGGGTAGCACTTGGGCGATGTAGAGGGGGACGGCGACCAGGCCGAGTGTCTGGTCGGGCACCACGAGGGCGGCGGCGAGGCCGAACACGACACCCAGGAGGATGAAGGGCGTGCCGAATCCGACGGCGTACACCAGGCCCTTGCGGCCCTCCTCGGGCGTGCGGCAGGACAGCGCCATCTGCAGCGCCGCTTGGGCCAGGATGACGTTGACGATGAACGTGCCGAACCATGCCACCACCAGCGGTAGCCCCACCCCGGACCAGTCGAACAGTGCTGGCTGAGATGCGGACAGGTCTGCCAGCCCGCTGAATCCGGGCTTGATGAGGAAGGCGGCCGCACCGAGCGCGAGCATCAGGGCGAAGACCACGCAGTTGGCTGTCTGGGTGAAGGCGATCGACCACATGCCTCCTGACCACAGGTAGAACAGCAGCAGGAGGGCGGTGCACACGATGGCCACCTGGATCGAGAGGCCGGTGAACGCGTGCAGCGCGGACGCGAAGGCGATGGCCGTGGCGACCGACCACATCGGGAAGGTGAACGCGGTGATCGCGCCGCCGACGCCGAGCGCGAGCCGGCCGTACCGGTCGCCGATCAGGCCGGAGATGGTCACCACCATCCGCTCCCGGAACGGCACGACCAGTAGCCCGGCGATGAGCAGGACCTGCACGGACTCCGCGACGCCGTACCAGATTGCTGACACGCCGGTGTGGTAGCTGAGCTCGAGGATGGCGATGAACGAGGAGCCCGAGAACAGGCCGGTGATGCAGAACGCGACTGTCAGCGGCCGGAACCGTCGACCACCGGCGAAGAAGTCGCGGCCGGCCGACTCGCGGCGGCGGGCGACGCGTCCCGCGCCGACCAGGAAGAGGGTGTAGGCCAGAGCCAGTCCGATCGTCCAGGCGCCGACGCCGGTCATCGCGCGTCCTCCACGACGGACCAGTCCTGGGTGATGGGTACGCCGGCGTCCTTGACCAGGTTGAACGCGGGGCAACGGCGTTCCACTTCGTCCTGCAGCCCGGGCAGCGCGTCCGGGTCGTCCAGCCCGAACCGGGCCCGCACCACCAGATCACGGAAGTGGGGGCTGACATCGGCAGTCCCGTGGAAGCCGCGGGTGTCCATGGTGGCCTCGATCCCGATGTCCAGCGCGGTGACGTGAAGCTGCTGTTCGGCGGCGACGGTCTCGACGACCACGGCGAGGCAGCCGGCGAGCGCGGCGACCACATACTCCATCGGGCTCGGGGCACTGTCATCTCCGCCCGCGGGAGCCGGCTCGGCGGTGTGGAAGGGATCGAGGTCGCGGACCTGGTGACGGGTCCGCATGGTTCCCTCCCAGCTGCTGTGGGTGCGGATCCGCTTCAACTGAGGACGGTCGGAACGTGTGGCAGACGGCGTGGTGGATGTGGACACAGGAAGACTCCGGGCAGGTCGAGGCGCCAAGGCATGGCCTGGTGCCAAAAGGGTGGGGGAGGGTGCGTGCCCTCGCGTGGGTCGAGCGGGTTTCAGCGGTGCAGCTGGCGAGGGCGACAGCGGTCTGCCGTCACCCGGCACAGATCGACGTGCCGGCGCGCGTAGAACCGGGCGGTGCGGCCGGGAGCGGCGTGCCGTGACGGCGCTGAATACATCGATCCTCCATCGGTCCTGGCGTTAGCACCCTCACCCGATTTCGGGGGGTTGCTGCAGCTTCGATGAGCCAGGTCTCTCAACTGCTCTGGATAGGCGCGGCCAACCTAACAGCCTCATCCGCCCGAAAGCCAACGTGTTCACCAGATGGACGGCAAGCGACGAGTAGCAAATCAAGCGGCCCCGCCTCCATCCGGATCGCTAACCGGGAGCGGTTCCGGTCGCATCAGGCCGACCGGGACGGAACCCGCATGTGTTGCAGGCCGCGCGCTGCCACCTGAGGCGCCGACAGTTCAGAGCATTCTGGCGTTGGTGTCGAACGTCAGGAGCCCGACATCCGTGACGCGTGTCTGACCACGAAGGCACGGTTGCCGATGCGCCAGAGCCCCTCTCCCTGTTGCAGGTTGCGTTCTTCAGACTGTTCGGTCAGTTCAGCGGGATTAGCGGCTGTCCGTGTTGTGGCCTTGCTGTGCCTTGAGACGGGGGATGGCGCTCAAGAGTGTTCGTGTGTAGGACGTCTGCGGCGACTCGAACAAGTCGGCGCACGACTGCTCCTCGACGATCTCGCCGCGGTAGATGACGCTCACCCGGTCGCACAGGGTACGGATGATGGACAGGTCGTGCGAGATGAAGAGGATGGAGAGGCCGAAGTCGTGTCTCAGGTCGCTGAGTAGGTTGACGATGCCGGCTTGCACGGACACGTCCAAGGCAGCGACCGGTTCGTCCGCGACCAACAACTGCGGGTTGATGGACAGTGCCCGCGCGATCGCCACCCGTTGGCGCTGCCCACCCGACATGCCCGCAGGCCGAGAGCCGAGCACGGACTCGGGTAGCCGCACCATCTCCATCAGCTCGCGGCACCTGTTGTCGATTGCCTGACCACGTAGTTCCGAGTGTCGTCGAATCATCTCCACGAGCGTCGATCTGATGCTCATGCGTGGGTCAAGTGAGCCGTAGGGATCTTGGAAGACCATCTGGATCTGGCGCCTGTCTTCACTCCTGCGCCTACGGTGGAGCACACGACCGTCGAACGTGATCCTTCCGGAGTCCACAGGCTGAAGGCCGACGACGGCGCGCGCGATGGTGGATTTTCCGGAGCCGGACTCTCCGACCAGGCCAATGATCTGACCGCGGCCGACGTCGAGAGACGCATTCTTGACCGCGTAGAAGCTGTCCTTGCCTCGCTTCTGTTTGAAGCTCACGACCAGGTCGCTGCACTGCAGCAGGGGGTCGGCCGTCATGGAGCGCCCTCCTCAGGACGGTCGAGCTGCAGGTGTTCGCGGATGGCGTCGGGTGGAGGTTTGCTACCGACCTGGTGCAAGCAGTGGACCTCACGCCCGGGGATGTCGGACATGTCGGGAATGGGCGCCACGACGCAGTCATCCTGTCGATATTCGCAGCGTGGGGCGAACGGGCAGCCGCTCATCTGGTGGTTTAGCGCCGGTGCGCTGCCCGGGATGGAGTAGAGGCGGCGGCTGATCTGGTCGATGTCGGGGGTGGAGTGCAACAGGGCCTCGGTATAGGGGTGCCGCGGATGGTCGAGGATCGCTCGAAGGTCGTTGGAGCCCTCCATGACGCGACCGGCGTACAGGACCGTCAGGGAATCGCACAGCTGGGCCACCACCGCGAGATCGTGAGTGACGTACAGCAGGCTGGCACCCAAGTCGTCCCGTAGGCGAGTGAACAGTCGCAGGATCTGCTTCTGCACGGTCACGTCGAGTGCTGTCGTAGGCTCGTCGCACAGCAGCAGTTTCGGCCTGCCTGCGACTGCGGCCGCGATCATGACTCGCTGCTTCAAACCCCCGGACAGCTCGAACGGGTAGGCATCGATCTTGGTCTCCGCGTCGTCGATGCCTGCTTGCTGCATGAGCTCGAGTGCGTACTTGCGTGCCTGTCTCTTGCGCATGCGGTCCTTGCGCATGACCGCATCGACGATCTGTTCGCCGACCGGGATGACCGGGTTCAGCGCTACCGCGGGCTCCTGGAAGATCATCGAGATCTTGGAACCCCGCAACTTCACGAGCCGCTTGGCGGTCGTTGCATGCTTGGAGCCTCCGAAGATGAACTCCTCGTCGTCGAAGACCATCCTTCCCGAGGTGACCTGGACGTTTGGCGGCAGTAGACCGAGGATCGCTCGTAGCGTGAGGCTCTTGCCTGATCCGGACTCACCAACCAAGCCGCGGGCCTCTCCCGGGTCGAGTGAGAACGACACGTCCTTGAGGGCGGTCAGACGCTGACCCTCGATCGTGACTTCGACGTTCAGCCCCTCGACAGTCAGCAGTGGTTCGGTCGTCTCCATCCTTCACCCGGCCTAGCGGTCGATCCGGAGAACGTGTGCAAGGCCATCTCCGATGAGAGCCAGAGCCAGGCTCGTGAGGATCACTGCACCCGCAGGGAACAGCGTCAAGCCGTAGTAACCTCCGGCGAGGAATTGTTGCCCGTCGGCCATCATCGACCCCCAGTCCGGTGTGGGGGGCACGATGCCGAGTCCGAAGTAGCTCAAGGTCACGATGACTCCGACGTTCATGACGATGTCACTCATCGAGTAGACGATGGCCTGGGTGGCCACGTTGGGGACAACGTGGCGAGTCAGTGTGCGCATCGTGGAGATTCCGCTGACCTGGCAAGCGGCGATGAACTCCTTGTTCCGCAGCACCATCGCCTCGCCTCTCACGATCCTTGCGTAGGCCACCCAGGACACCGCAGTGATCGCGATGAAGATGCTCTTGGCGCCGTTGCCGAGGATGAAGACAAGTGAGATGACCAAGATGAAGAAGGGGAACGCAGTGAAGATGTCAGCGACCCGCATGATGATGGTGTCGAACCAGCCGCCGAAGTATCCGCTGACCGCACCGATGACCATGCCGAGGATCCAGGGGGCAATCACGGCCGCGACCGCTATGGTCAGGTCGCTCCTGGTGCCGTAGATGACGCGGGCGAAGATGTCGCGGCCGAGGTTGTCCGTGCCGAAAAAATGTTCAGACGAGGGTGGCAGCAGCGCGTTCGGGACATCCGGGGCGGTGGGGCTGTGAGTCGTGATGAGCGGAGCGAAGATCGCGGTCAGCACGATGATCCCCAAAATCACCGATCCGAACCAGAGCTGGGCGTTGTGGCGCCGTGCCCATCGAGGAACCCAGTCTCGCGTCGTGGCTGCGGGCGCTAGCGTCGTTGGCGAGGTCATGCCATCCGCATCCTTGGGTCGAGTCGGGCGTAGATGAAGTCGGTGAGTAGGTAGACCAGCACGACCAGGAGGCCGAACATCAAGGTGCACGCCTGCACGACCGCGTAGTCCCGGTTGAGAATCCCTGCCATCAGCATGGACCCCATGCCCGGGATGGCGAAGACCTGCTCGATCACCAGAGCCCCGCTGGCCAGCGCTCCCACCTGAATGCCGAGGATACTCACCCCCGAGATGCTCGCGTTACGGAGCACGTAGCGACGGCGAATCGCGCCGTCCGCGAGACCCTTGGACCGAGCGAAGGCCACGTACTCACTGGCAAGCGACTCGATCATGGCCGTTTTGAGCCCGCGAACCAGCACCGGAACGATGGTCAGGGCGATCGTCAGAGCGGGCAGCACCAGGGCCCAGAGGCGTCCGGCAAGGTCAGTGGGGTAGCCACCGGCCGGGAAGACGGAGATCCGCACCCCGAGGAACAGGATCAGCATGCTGCCAATGAAGAAGGCCGGCGCTCCCTGGACGATCGCGTTGAACAGCCTCACCCCGTATGACGCCGGACCGACCGGTCGCGCCGCACTCCACGAAGCCAACGGGATGGCAATCAGTGTCGCAAATATGGCGCTAAGTACGATCAGAGCGAGGGTCACTGGAAGCCGCTCGCCCATCAACGTCGTGATCGGGGTGCGAAAGTAGATTGAGTCTCCCAGATCACCGTGGAATAGCTGACCGAGGTACCTGACGTACTGGGACGGCAGGCTGCCGTCCAACCCCAATGTGTGGCGCAGTGCCGCCACAGACGCCGGGTTGGCTTTCTCTCCCAATGCGATACGAGCTGGATCACCCGGCGCGAGGTGCATGAGCAGGAAGGAGATGGTGACCACTCCCCACACGACCGGAACCGCGAGGAGCAGTCTCCGTCTCACCCAGCGCGGCACGGCCCATTCCTCGCCAGGCGCACGGTGCGTTGGAGCGATCCCCGTGCGGCCGAGTCAGCCGGCGACCTGGCGCACCCCGGCTGCGTGCCGGTCACTTGGAGATCCAGACCTTCTCGAGGAAGTAGTTGCCGGTGCCGCCCGGGTGGAAGCCCTGCACCTTGTTGGAGTAGGAGAACACACCGGGCGCGTAGTACAGGGGGATGTAGGGGACCTGGTCCGCGATGATCTGCTGCATCTGGTCGTAGGCCTTCTTGCGTTCGCTCTGGCTCGAGACACTGCTGGCCTTCTCGGCCAACTTGTCCATCTTGGCGCTTTTGAACCCGGTGTAGATGGTGTGCACGCCCCCGTCGTAGGTGCCCGCGAATCGGGCGATCTCGTCGGGGTCGACGATGTCGGTCGTGTAGAGACCGAGGAGGAGGTCGAAGTTGCCTGCGTGCCTCGCGGTCACCACCGCGGCGGGGTCGATGGTATTGATCTTGACCTTGATCCCGATCTTGGCGAGATCGCTCTGGATGAGCTGGGCCTCAGTGGACGCGTCCTGGTCGCCCGAGGCCACGGTGATCGATGTCGAGAAACCATTCGGAGCGCTCGACTTCGCCAGAGCAGCCTTGGCTGCAGCGACATCTGCCTGGACCGGCTTGATCGTCGAGTCGTGGGCCCAGGTCACCGGCGAGAGATAGGCTCCTGCGACCTGCCCGTGTCCGTAGAGGACGGCCTTCAGGATGGCTTGCTTGTCGATCGCCAGGCTGATCGCCTTGCGGACGTTGATGTCATCGAACGGCTTGTGGGTCGTGTTCATGGCGAAGTAGTCCACTTCGCTCGAGGGGAAGGCGGTGACCTTCACATTGGACTGCGCCTGCAGCGCCTTGATACTGGAGTAGGCAGGAGCCTGGTTGATCTGGATCTGATTGCTCGCCAGCTGGGTCCCACGCGTGTTGCCGTCGGGCACCACAGTGAACGTTACCGAATCCAGGTACGGGACCTTCTTGTCCCAGTAGTGGGGATTCTTGACGAGCTTGAGGCTGCTTCCCTTGGACCAACTGGCGAACTTGAACGGACCGGACCCCACGGGGTTCTTGTCGAACTGCTGCTGTGTCTTCCCGCCGTAGTCCTTCGGCACGACCGAGTTAGCGTACAACGCCATGTCGGCCGGCAACGGCGCCCACGGTTTCTTGGTGTGGATGACGACTGTGTGGTCGTTCGGCGTGTCGATCTTCGAGATGATCTCGTCGATGAAGGCGAAGGGGGCGTCCGGCTTCTGGTTCTGCTGGATCGAGAATTTGACGTCGCCGGCGGTGACGGGGTTGCCGTCGCTGAACTTGGCGTCCTTGCGCAGGTTGAACGTCCAACTCAACTTGTCCGACGATTGCTTCCACGACGTGGCCAGCGACGGCAGGACGGTCTTGCCGTCCTCGGACGGGACGGCAAGGGTGCTGTAGATCTCCTCCATGGTCCAGATCGACGCGTTGTCAGTGGGGACCGAGGGGATGAGGCTGGTCACGTCATCTGCGCGTGCCAGCACCAAGTCGCCACCGGCTTGGGGCTCACCGGCGCTGGTGGACGATCCTGCCGGCGATCCTCCAGACGATGAGCAAGCCGCCAGGGCCGCAACGGCTGATGCCAAGACCGCACCACGCAGAACCTTCGAGTGCTTCACAAGAATGACCTCCTACCGAGTCGCTACATGGACACGGGTGCGAGAACGCCCGGCGCAGATCAGACACCTGAAAATCACTTTAGCGGCAAGTCGTGGACGACCGACGAAATTGCTCGCCCCGACACGCCCGGAATTGTCGATTGGGCCTGCGCCTGAGCGCGCTCAGGAGCGGCGTGCGGCGTTCGACGCCGCCCTGGGTCGCGCCGGCGAACTAGTTGATGGTGAACACGTCGTTCAGACTCAGGCAGGTCAGCGCCTGACCCTTTCCATGGCCGATCGTGTCGCCGTAGCCGTGGTAGACGAGACCACGGGTACCGGGCTGAGAATTGAGATGCAGTTGCCGGCTGTCTTGTGCGTCGCCCCAACTGTGCAGCGTGGAACGCAACGTCAGGCCGGATAGACCGGGAGTCCTGAAGAACTCCAGGCCAATGGAGTCCCCGTTGCCGGCGAACCGGTTGCGGTCGCTGAAGTAGATGGTTGTCTGTGAAGCGGGGTTGTTGGTAGGCCCGCCCATCCCTGAGACCAGCCGCTCCGTGTCGGCATCCTTGATGAATTCGCCCGTGCAGAAGCCGGTTCTTCCGTCTTCCTGCGTCATCGTGAGAGTGAATCGGATCCAGATCCAATCCCCGTTGATGTTCGGATTGTGCATGATGTCTTGGAACGTGTCGGCCATTGAGGTCTCCTTCTCGTGAGGTCCGACACGGTTGCCGGACAACAGGAGGAGTCCTGGCGCGTGCGGGTGATACCTCTCTTTGCCCAACACCAGCGAGTAGCGCCCCCCGTCGGAGGGCGCGCCCTCGGAGAGCGAGCCGCGGTAGCGGATGTCGGGTGCCTCTATGCCGTGCTTCGCGACCATGGGCTGGATGATGTGCTTCGGGTGCGGAACTGCCCTTTCTGGCCTCGGGACGTCGTCGAGTAGGTCGACCACTTTCGACAGCAGGGCCGTGGCCGGGATGGTCAAGCAGGCGTCCGTCGTGGGTGCAGGACAGCCTGACAGGGTGACAGCCGCCATCGACATG
Source organism: Segeticoccus rhizosphaerae (assembly GCF_005222685.1). Lineage (NCBI taxonomy): Bacteria > Bacillati > Actinomycetota > Actinomycetes > Micrococcales > Intrasporangiaceae > Segeticoccus > Segeticoccus rhizosphaerae. Next base: position 20,942 of record NZ_SWMA01000047.1, on the reverse strand, counting down.
CCCTCCGGCTGGGCGAGCGGGTCGACGCTGTGGGCGACCGCAGGCACGCGCCGACGCTGTGGGCGACGGCAGGCAACGGATCAGGACGTGGACGTTGCGGGCTTTGATGCCGCGGGCCGTCGAGCGGGCCGGGGAATAGCAATCTGCTGGTGCAGCGGCGCCAGCGAGATCCAGACTGGCTGGCTTACGGCGTTGGGCGGCCCAGGCTGATGGCGGACAGGATCTCGTAGGCGACATGTGCGGCGGCGATCCCCGAACTCCAAGAAGGCCCGCGAGGTCGCCATCCCACGCTCGGTAGCGGAGGTGCTCGCCCGCCGGATCGAGGGCCGCAGCACCGACGACCTGGTCTTCACCACTCCGGCCGGCACACCGCTACGCAACCTCAACTGGCGCGACGTGCACTGGAACCAGGTCTGCAAGGAGCTCGGCCTGGCGGGCGTGACCCGCACGACCTGCGCCGGACCTTCGGCAACCTCGCCCGTCAGGCCGGCGCCGATCTGCTTTACATCCAACAAGGCCCTGGGGAACTCCTCGATCACCGTGACGGCCGCCATCTACGCTCACCTGTTCGACACCGAGCTGGACCAGGTCAGCGACGCGCTGGACCGCATCACCGATGCGGCATCCGGCCCAAATACGGTCCAAGCACCCAAATCCCGGCCCGGAATAGGCGCCGTGACCGACCGCCGCACCCCTTCTGACCTGCGCAAACGTGTGGAACCGCCTATCGGAATCGAACCGATGACCTATTCATCACGAGGGAGTTGCAGGGTGAATTTAGCGTTGTGAGATCCTGAATTCCCGTGGCAGTCACAGCAATTCACTTCGCCCACGATGGTCGATTTCGGTTGGCGCATGGCCAAAATGCGGCCTGGCAAGACCAGCCTGAGCCCGCCAGTGGAGGGCACTTGAGAGCCGGCACTGCCGGAGCCCCAAGCGGGCCAACGGTCGTCATCAGTGGCGCAGAGGCGCTTGACTGTGCTACACGTCCTCAAGAGTCATGATGCTGCTTGTCGCCGAGGTGATACGAGTCGGACAGCCCTGATCGCACCCGCAGATGTGGCCGTTGGTGGGGGCCTGGCCGGTGCCGGTGACCCTTGGCCGATTCCGCTGCGCAACAATGTCGCCACCCGCCTAGGCGGGCACCCCTGACCCATGCGTCGTCGCGGTCCAGCTCGGTGAGCGCCCCGGCTTGTCGGCGGGACTGATGGCGCGACACCTGGTGGAGGCAGCACAATGACTCTTATCCGCACCACCGCGTCGATTGTCGAGCCGGGCGCGTTGATGCAGGGCGGCGGCTGGCTGGGGGAGGGACCGGCGTGATCCTGACCGTCACGCTCAACGCGGCCTTGGACGTCACCTACTCAGTGCCAGCGCTGGTCGAAGGCGCTTCCCACCGTGTCGATGAGGTCCACACCAGGGCAGGCGGCAAGGGCGTCAACGTGGCTCGGGTCCTGCACGACTTCGGGTATGACGTCTTGGCCACGGGTCTGGCGGGTGGCGCCAGCGGAGACCGGCTCAGGGCCGACCTGGACTCGGCCGGGGTGTGCCACGCGTTCGGCGCGGTCGCAGGTGATTCACGACGGACGGTCACGGTGGTCTCCGAGGCCACAGGTGAAGCTACGGTCCTCAATGAGCCGGGCCCTGTCATTTCTGGACCGGAGTGGCAGGCGTTCCTGTCGCACTTCGCCGACCTGGTGGCCGACGCCGACCTCGTGGTCTGCTCCGGATCGCTGCCGCCCGGTCTTCCCCACGGCGCATATGGCCAGCTGTGCGAGGCCGCCACCGCGCAGCATGCAGAAACCTTCCTTGACGCCCAGGGAACCGACCTCTTGGCGGCGCTGGCCGCTGGCCCGGCACTGGTCAAGCCCAATCGCGACGAGCTGCTCGCCACTGTCGGCGGCGACGACCTCTGGGCCGGGGCGGCTCGGCTGCGCGAGCTCGGAGCGCATAGTGTCGTGGCCTCGCTGGGGCCGAACGGCATGCTCGCGCTCACTCCGGACGGCGCGTGGCGAGCCACTCCCGGGGCTGCGCTGACCGGTAACCCGACCGGCGCCGGCGACGCAGCCGTGGCAGCCCTGGCTGCCGGCCACGTCGAGGGGACGGATTGGCCGGAGCGGCTGCGCCGCGCTGTCGCGTGGTCGGCCGCCGCAGTCCGGTCGCCCTATGCCGGGCACGTTGACCCATCCATCGCTGCCCACCTGCGGGCGGACGTCGCGCTCAAGGAGACCCATGACTCTGACATCGACTGGTGAGATCGTCGCTGCCGCCCGAGCGGCCGGGCAGGGAGTGGGCGCGCTGAACGTCATACAGCTGGAGCATGCAGAAGCGATCGCTGCCGGAGCCGAGACGGCCAAGAGGCCGGTGCTGCTGCAGATCAGCGAGAACTGCGTGCGCTACCACGGCGCGCTGCGTCCGCTTGCCCTCGCCAGTAGGGCCGTCGCCGAGGCCGCCGCGGTCCCGGTCGGCTTGCACCTGGACCACGCGGAGTCAGAGGACCTCGTTCAGGAGGCGGTAGCGCTGGGCTTCACCTCCGTGATGTTCGACGCGTCCCAGCTGGACTATCGAGACAACGTGGAACGGACCACCCGCGTGACGAGTCGATGCCATGAAGCGGGCGTTTTCGTTGAGGCCGAGCTCGGTGAGGTTGGCGGGAAGGACGGCGCCCATGCGCCCGGGGTGCGCACCGATCCGGAGGAGGCGGCGTTGTTCGTCGAGGCCACGGGGGTCGACGCGCTCGCCGTCGCTGTGGGCACCTCGCACGCGATGACGAGCAAGGACGCGGCCCTCGACTACGACCTCATCGCCGAACTCCAGACAGCTGTGCCGGTGCCGCTGGTCCTGCACGGCTCCTCGGGGGTCAGCAACGAGGGACTGGTTCGGGCGATCCGATCGGGCATGACCAAGGTCAACGTGGCAACCCACTTCAACGTGGTCTTCACGTCGGCAGCGCGCGACTACCTCGCAGCCAACCCCGACGTTGTGGACACACGCAAGTACCTCGGGGCCGCGCGCGCAGCGATGGCCGATGAGGTGCAGCAGTTGCTCACCCTCTTCGCGGAGGCCCGACGTGGCGGTCGCGTGAGTTGAACCGACACCCGCGGACTCTCACGAGGGGAATCAGTTGGACCCGCGACCTGAGGAGCCACTGAGCTGAGCTGGCTCGAGGCACCTCAGAGACGCACGTGGGACACCAGGTCGGGGTCGAGCCCCAACTGTCCGGCTACGGCTTCACGAACAGCGACACGGATCGATTCTTCGACGGAATCGCCACGAACGCGGCCGCTCATGGCGACCATCGCTCCCGGCCCGGACGCGGCGGTTGCGACCTGAACCAGCACAACAACGTCCGAGGGGGCCAGGTCGGCCGGGGACGCCACAGCGGCGGCGACAGCCTCGGCCAATCGGGACGGCATCTCCGGATCCCGGTGCGGGCCCGTGGTGACGGTGATCCACGGCATGGGCGATCCTTCATGGGTGAGTGTTGGCGGAGCGGTCGTGGCGCAACCCTATGTGGTCGTGGGCGGCTCCGGAGTCCTCGCCCCGCTGGGGCGTCTGCTGGCCGGGCCCAAAGCCATCACTGTCGGCATCTCGCGCGGCAACCGTCTGGCGCGGGGCGATTGGGATCAACGGGTGGCCCTCGACGCCCACGACGCTGGTGCGCTACGCCAATTCGGGTCAAGGTACTCGAAGGTCGAGGCGGTGATTGCCTACGAGCCTGCGCTGTCGCAGCAAGGATGGGAGGTGTTGACGCGACTCGCGCGACGTCGAGTCATTGTGCTGCCCTCCCGCTACGCCGACCCGGAATCAAGTCAGCGATCGTTAGAGGGCTGGCTGGCCCCAGGCGGGGTGACGTCCGTGCAGTTGGGCTGGGCAGGGCCGGCGGATCGGCCCCACTGGCACACAGCCGACGAGATCAGCGAAGTGGCTTTCAGGGCCCTCTCGTGCGCCGCAGGCAGCCGGCTCGTGTTGGGTCGGATCAAGCCTTGGAGCGAGAGACCACGATGAGCCCGGAAATTGCCCCTGAGCCGAGGCGGGCAGGATGGCTCCTCGTGAGCGACGACACCACGGCAGAGGTTGGCAGTGACTCCGACGGCGAGAAACGCTTGGTGCGCCAGCCGTGGCCGCGAGTTGCCGGGCGCCCGGGCTTCACCCAGGGACGCTACGGCGCAGTGGGCAACCTGGAGCTGGTGGCCTGCGCCGTCGACGATGGCCTCTGGGTGGGTTGGTTCAACTCCGACCGCATCGACACCATGGAAGGCGCTGCCGTCGGCCAGTGGAGCGGTGCCTTGCGGTTCGGCCGGGGACCACGGTTCGTCTCGGCGTCGATCACCCAGGTCCACGCAGGTCCCGACTGGCTCGAGGTGGTGGCCCTGACTGACCTTGGGGAGTTGCGTCGTCTCGTCTGGTCGCCGGATGAAGGATTCGTCGAGCACGGCACCCTCGCTGAACAGGTTGTGGCAGCGTCGGCGCTCGTGGAGCAGCCGGACGGCCGCTACGTTGCCGTGGTGACCGGAGCGGCCGGCATCCGGGCACTGACTGCTATCCCGGGGGACCGGTATCCCGTGATCTCCTTCCGGGAGAGCAAGGTGGAGTGGGCCTGCGTGGGTCGTGCGCCCGAATCGGGGGATGTCCTAGACGTCGACGCGGCCTGGCACATCGACCACTTGGACGTCCTTGTCGTAGCCGGCGGACGGCCCCACCTGCGGTGCCCGACGTGGTCACCGGGCTCGCCGGCGTTGCTCGACGATGTGACGACAGCCCGTCTCGCGGTGGCCGGAGAGGCCACAGGGATCGCCGCCGTGACTCCGTCAGGGCACGGGATGCTGATCGAGGTGTGTGCGGGGGCGAGCGCCGTGAACCGTGTGCACCTCGGCCCTGCCGAACAGGCCAGCATCGGCGTCGTCACACACGATGACGGCCCCTCCTGGCACGTGGTGGTATCGGCGGCAGGCTCGCTGCGTCACCACACGATCGCCATCGGGACGGGATCGAGGCAGATCCACAGGTCCGTCGGAGACCCCGTCGAGGCAGTCGTCTGGGCGGAACCCGGCGCGACCACAGTCCATCGGGACGCGTAACCAAACCAAATGACAGTTTTTGAGAGTTTTTAAGAGAGAGTGCTTGTCGATGAACGTTGTTGCACTCTATGGTGGGGCGCATTCGATCCGCTAAGCGGTGTATCTGACCCGAAGGACTCCCCATGGCACACCTGGACCGTCGCACCTTCCTTCAATCGGCCGCGCTTCTTGGCGCCACCACCGCACTGGCTGCCTGCTCCGGGGGCTCGGATGCTCCGAGCGCAGGCAAGAGTGCCGCGCTTTCCACCGGCAAACTCAGCGGGAGCGTCACCCTCACCACATGGGCGAGCGACTCCGAGAAGGCGGCATTCAAGAAGCTGGCCGCCGACTTCACGGCGGCTCGTGGGGCGAAGGTCAAGATCGAGGTTCTTCCCTACGACCAGATCCGTACTGTCGTCGACCGCCGGCTGCAGGCCAACAAACCGCCGGACCTGTTCCGAGTCAGCTACACCGACATCGGTGGCTACGCGGACAAGGGGGTGCTGGCTGATCTGAGCGACCACCTTGACGCGGACTTCGGGTCGAAGTTCTTCCCTTCCCTGTGGAGCGCCGTCAACTATGACGACACCCCGGTCGGTGTGCCGCACCACACCGACACCTCGGCGCTGGTGTACAACAAGGCGCACTTCGCCAAGGCTGGCATCACCTCCGTGCCGGACTCGCTCGACTCGGCGTGGACCTGGGAGGAACTCGTCGGAGTCCTCGAGAAGCTGAAGTCGTCCAACCCGGGAGCTTCGCCGTTCGCGTTCAACTACCAGCTCTACGGTGCCTACCGCTGGTTCAACACCCTCTTCCAGGCCGGCGGCACCGTACTGGACGACTCGTTCGAGAACGTCACGCTCGACACCGACCAGGCCAAGAAGGCTCTGGAGTGGACGCAGAGCCTCTACACCAAGGGCCTGCACGCGCCCAGCATTCTGGTCAAGCGCCCGACCTACCCGGACGAGGTCTTCCCCACCCAGAAGATCTCGATGATCCAGGCCGGAGACTTCCTGGTCCCCTCGCTGAATGACACCATCAAGAAGAAGTTCGAGTGGGGCGTCACCTATCTTCCCCAAGATTCCGGTGCCGCGACCGACCTGGGCGGGAACGCCCTGGTCGTCACGGACGGCGCCCAGAACCGCGACGCGGCCATCGAGTTCGCCAAGTTCATCGTCTCCCCGGAGAACATGAAGTACTGGTGCGAGCAAACAGGAGAGCTTCCGGTCCTCAACGAGTTGGCCGACGCCAAGCTCGACTACACCGTTCGCCCAGATGTGATGCCGACGTTCCAGCAGCAGGCGACCACGATGCCTCCCGCTCTGGTGCAGACGTGCACCCTTCCCGCGTTCCCCGGAATCAACCAGGCCCTCATCGACAACATGGACCAGTATCTGTCCAAGCCCGACGCGAGCGTCGACTCGGTCATCTCTGGCATCACATCGGGGATCCAGAAGACCCTGTGATCTGTCGGAGGGAGGGCGCGGGTGCCATGTCAGTCCTTGAAGAGCGCAGAACCACGCGCACAGTCAAGAAGCAGCGGCGTGGGACGTCGGCCGCTGTGAAGGCCGACCGGTGGGCTGGCATCGTCATGGCCAGCCCAGCCCTGCTGGTCTTCACCATCTTCATGTTCATCCCGTTGGTGCTGACCTTCTGGTACAGCCTCAACAAGTACTCGGGCTTTGGGAAGATGCAGTTCCTCGGGCTGGAGAACTACACGAAGATCGTCCAGGACGCCACGTTCTGGAAGGCCGCGATCAACACGGTCGTGTACACAGCCATCACCGTGCCTTTAGGGGTGGTGCTCGGGCTGTCCGCGGCGCTGCTGCTCAACAGGATTCTGCCGGCTCGAGGCTTGTTCAGGGCTCTCTTCTATGTCCCGGTAGTGATCTCTGGCGTGGCTTCCGGCGTGATCTTTCTACGCCTGTTCGACCCCCTGACCGGCATCCTGAACCAGGTCGCCGCGTCGGTTGGCCTGCCGACGATCGACTGGCAGGGCAACGGCACCGCCGCTCTCGTGTCGATCATCATCGTCACCACGTGGCAGGGGGTCGGATTCGGGATGGTCGTCTACTTGGCCGCGCTTCAAGGCATCCCGCGCGAGGTCTACGAGGCCGGGACGATCGACGGGGCCACGGGGTGGAAGCGCCTGGCCCACATCACTTGGCCGCTACTGGCACCCACGACCTTCTTCCTGGTCGTCTACTCCATCATTCAGAGCTTCCAGGTGTTCGACAGCGTCTACGTCCTCACCCGAGGGGGGCCGGGCACTGCGACGACCTTTCTGGTCCAATACGCCTACGACGAGGGATTCAACCAGCGGCGGCAGGGGTATGCGGCGGCGATCGGGGTCATCCTCTACGTGGTGGTGCTGATCTTCACCGTGCTCCAGTGGCGTCTGTCGAAGACAAGGGATGAAGCATGAGTGCAGCCCTGTCAACCTCGGCGACGTCGGAGCCCGGCGCGGACCGCAACGCCGAGGACGAGTTCCCGCAACCTCGGCGCGTGAAGGTCATTCGCTTCGTCGTCGCGACGGTCGCAGTCCTGATCCTGATGTTCCCGATGTATTGGATGCTGCGCACCGCGGTGGCCAGTACCGCCGAGATCGCCAACGTTCCGGTCCCGTTGTGGCCGCAGCACTGGCACTGGGACAACTTCATCCAGCCTTGGGAGGAATACCCGTTCGCTCGCTGGGTACGCAACTCCGTCGTCATTTCGGTCGTCTCGGTGATCCTGACACTGGGCATCAATCTGAGTGCGGGCTATGCGTTCGCCAAGTTGCGCTTCCCGCTACGCAATGTCCTGTTCCTGCTCATCATCAGCACGCTCATGGTGCCGGTCCAGGTCATCATGGTCCCGCAGTTCCAGATCGTCATCGACCTCAATCTGCTCAACTCAACATGGGGTGTCATCCTGCCCCGCCTCGCGGAAGCCTTCGGGCTCTTCATGGCCCGCCAGTTCTTCCTGTCCATGCCAGATGAGCTCATCGAGGCGGCCCGGATCGACGGCGCCAGTCCCTTCCGCATCTTTTGGTCGATCGCGCTGCCTTTGGCGAAACCTCTGATCGCGGCGTTGGTCATCTTCACATTCATGTGGCGCTGGAACGAGTTCATCTGGCCGCTCATCGTCCTGACCGACCCGAACTCCTACACCCTCCCGGTAGGCCTGCAGTTCCTCATCGCCCAGTTCGGCAGCGACTTCGGCCCGCTGCTGGCGATGACCCTGCTTTCCATCCTCCCCATGCTCGTGGTCTTCGCGTTCTTCCAGAAGTACTTCGTGGCGGGCGTTGCAACGACAGGACTGAAGTGAACCGATCCACGACCGACCCTTTGCATGTCCTGGTCACGGTCGACTTCCCCGACTCCTTCCTGGATGGCGTCCGAGCGGTGGATGATCGGATCGTTGTGCACCACCACCCGGTCTCGGAGGCAGAGAACCCGGAGACGACTGTCCCGGCCCATCTGCTCACCCAGGCCGAGGTCATGTACACCAGCGCCGTGCTGCCTGGCACGGACCAGTCCCCGGCTCTTCGCTGGGCGCAGCTGGACACCTCAGGTATCGATCACGTCCGCGGCACCAGGCTTTGGGACAGCGACTGCGTGATCACCACCTTGGGCGGAGTCAGCCCCGCACCGCTCGCGGAGTGGATCATGTTGATGGTCCTCAGCCACGCCCATCATCTGCGTCAGACCGAGCAGCTTGCGGCGACGCGCACCTGGCCGTCACGAGAGTTCCGTTGGAACCAGCTGATGCCGCACAACCTGCGCACCAGCACCGTCGCCATCGTCGGCTATGGCCGGATCGGCAAGGAGGTCGCGCGCCTGGCGCGGGCATTCGGGCTCGAGGTCCTCGCCGTCCGTCGAGGCAGCCCCGCCGCGGCCACCTCGACGTTCGGCGCGACACCAGATGTCGAAGGCGTCAGCGAGGTTCCGCTCGCCGAACTGCACCAGGTGCTCGCACGCAGCGACTACGTCGTGCTCACCGTCCCGCTCACCCCCGAAACCCAAGGGATGATCGGGGCCGACGAGATCTCGGCCATGCGCCGGACCGCAGTGCTGATCAATGCCAGCCGGGGCGGCGTCGTGGACGAGAGCGCCCTGCTGGACGCACTGGAGCGGGGCCACCTCGGCCTGGTCGCCAGCGATGTCTTCGAGCAGGAGCCCCTCGGCCCAGAGCACCCGTTCTGGACCCATCCCCGCGTCCTGGTCACGCCCCATGTGGCGGGCTTCGCCCCCGACTACCTCGAGGTGGTCAGCGCACTCTTCACGACCAACCTGCGGCGATATCTTGACGGCGAGCCGCTGTTGAACGTGGCCGATCGAGAGAGGGGCTACTGATGTTGCCGGTGCAGCGCCGCGCAGAGACGATCGGACTACTCACGCGCAGAGGTGTCGTGAGCGTCGAGGACCTCGCAGCCCAGCTGGACGTGAGCCTGTCCACGATCCGCCGAGACCTGGACGAGCTGGAGCGCCAGGGCATCGTCCGACGGGTACACGGTGGGGCAGTCCTGCACACCGAAGGAGAAGACGCCCCCGAGAAGCCACCGGCGATGCGAGAGGTCGAACGACAGCGCGAGAAGCAGGAGATCGCTCGCCGCGCCGTCCAGCTCATCGAGCCGGGCTCGGCGGTGCTCCTCAGCGGCGGGACGACGACGGCTGCCCTCGCGCCCTTGCTGGCGGAGGTCGAGGGCATCTCCGTGGTGACGAACTCACTCGCAGTGGCGATGCAGATGGCCGACCTGCAAACTGACGTCATCGTGCTCGGCGGGGTCCTGCGCCGCCCCGAGCTCAGCCTGCTGGGCACCCTCGTCGGGATCGGGCTGGAGGAGCTGCACCTCGACCACGCCATCATGGGTGTCTACGGCGTCGACCCGCGCAGCTGCCTGCTGGGCGCCAGCGCCCAGGAGAGCCAGACGGACCGCCTGGTGGCCCATAGCGCAGATCGACTCACCGTCCTTGCCGACTCGAGCAAGTTCTCCCGCCGCAGCCCGCACCGGATAGCCACGCTGGAGACCGTCTCCGAGCTTGTCACCTCATCGCAGGCCGCCGAAGAGCACGTCCAGACCTTGCGCGACCAGGGACTTGTTGTCCACGTCGCCTGAACCCGCCACAAAGGAGCACCGAACACCATGACCACCCGCTCGATCGTCCTGCTCGGAGCCGGCAGCGCCGTCTTCACCCGGGGCCTGCTGGCAGATCTCATCTCGGCCGAGGACCTTGGCTCCTGGCGGATCACCCTGGTCGACATCGACGAGGTAGCTCTTGAGGTGGCGGTCGGGCTCGCCGAGCTCATGATCACCGAACGCGAGGCGTCCTCGAGGATCTCCGTGTCCGGAACCGTCGACCGCACCGCGGCCCTGCCGGGCGCCGACTTCGTCGTCACCTGTATCGGTATCGGCGGCCGCGACGCGTGGCTTCGCGATCACGAGACGTGCCAGAAGCACGGCATCTTCCAGCCGGTCGGTGACTCCGTCATGCCCGGCGGCATCAGCCGCCTGCTGCGCACGGTTCCGGTGATGGTCGAGGTCGCCGAAGACATCGTCCGGCTGGCGCCGGACGCCCTCTTCTTCAACTACAGCAACCCGATGACCGCCAACGTCATGGCGATGACGAAGTACGCGGGCGCGAACGTGGTCGGGTTATGCCACGGGATGCACCACGTGCAGCGCGAGTTGGCCGAGCTCATCGGCGCGCCCTTTGAACGGACCTCCACCCTGTACGCCGGGATCAACCACCTCACGTTCATCTACGACTTCCGCCTCGACGGAAGGGACGCGTGGCCGCTCGTCCAACGGGTCCGCGAGAAGGAAGCCAGCGAGCCACTGGACGAGGCCGACATCGGCAACATCTTCGTGGACCACATCAAAGCAGCCCAGAACCCGTTCTCCTGGGAGTTGTTCGACTCCTACGGCGCCTATCCGGCGGCCAACGACCGCCACGTCACCGAGTTCTTTCCCCAGCGCTGGCCGGCGGGCAGCTACTACGGCAAGACACTCGGCGTCGACGCCTTCTCGGTGCCGGAGATCCTCGCCTGGGGAGAGAACCGCTACCAGCAGATGAAGGCACAGGGGGAGGGCCGAGAGCCATTGGATCAGAGCATATTCGGTCGCTCCACCGGTGAGCAGGAGCAGCTCATTGCCATCATCCGCTCGGTACTCCACGACCGTCGCGAGATGTTCTCAGTCAACGTCCCGAACAACGGAGCGGTACCCGGCCTGCCTGACGACGCAGCTCTGGAGGTGCCCGGAGTCGCGACCGCGAGAGGACTACGAGCGATCCAGGTGCCCGACCTCGGCGCGCCCCTGACCGCCATCCTCAACCAGAGACTTGTCTCCGTGTCGCTCGCCATCGAGGCGGCCATGGCCGGCGACCGCAATCTGGTCGTCGAAGCGATGATCGCCGACGGCGCGGTCACCGACCCGAACGCGGCGCGCGCGCTGGCCGACGACCTGATCGCTGCCCAGTCCGAGCACCTCCCGGCATTCTCATGAGCGCGACCGAGAACCGACCAGACGGCCTGCGCAGTGCGGGCTGGTTCGAGGCACCGAGCAAGAACGGCATCTTGCACCGCTCCTGGCTGCGCAGCGAAGGACTGCCCGACGACTCGTTCTCGGGTCGGCCCATCATCGGCGTCGCCACGACGTGGTCTGAGCTCACCCCATGCAACGCCCACCTGAGGGAGGTCGCCGAGCACGTCAAGCGTGGCGTCTGGCAGGCCGGCGGCGTGCCGTTCGAGTTTCCCACGTCCTCCATCGGGGAGACGATGGTTCGCCCATCGGCGATGCTGTTGCGAAACCTCGTCGCGATGGACCTCGAGGAGACGCTTCGGGGCAACCCGATCGACGGTGTCGTCCTCCTCGCTGGATGCGACAAGACGACACCGGCCTACCTCATGGGCGCCGCGAGCACCGACCTGCCATCGCTGCTGATCACCGGCGGCCCCATGCTCAACGGCCGTTGGCGGGGGCAGACGGTGGGCTCGGGTACCTCCGTGTGGAAGATGACCGAGGAGCACCGAGCCGGCCGGATGACCGACAGTGACCTTGCAGAGGCCGAATCCTGCATGGCCCGCAGCCGTGGCCACTGCATGACGATGGGCACCGCCTCCACGATGGCCCTGCTCACCGAGATCATGGGCATGCAGATGCCCGGCACCGCCGAACTCCCCGCCGACGATGCCCGCCGCCGCACCACGTCGCACCTGGCAGGTCGTCGCATCGTCGAGATGGTGTCCGAGGACCTGCGACCGAGCGCCATCCTGACCCGTGAGGCGTTCGAGAACGCTATCCGGATCAACGCCGCCATCGGTGGGTCGACGAACGCCGTCGTGCACCTACTGGCCCTGTCTCGCCGGGTTGGCGTGCACCTCGATCTGGATGACTTCGACGCCCTCGCTCGCGAGGTGCCCACCCTGGTCGACGTGATGCCATCGGGCCGCTTTCTGATGGAGGACTTCGCGTATGCCGGCGGGCTTGGAGCCGTCGTCGGCCAACTCGGTGAGCTGCTGCACCGTGAGGTCATCGGGGTCAGCGGACACACCCTCGCCAAGGCCTACGACGGCGCCCAGCGGTGGCACGAGGAAGTCATCCGCGACTTCGAGACACCCTTCCAGCCTGCCGGTAGCGGAACGGCCGTGCTGCGCGGCAACCTTGCGCCTCGTGGCGCACTGGTCAAGCAGTCGGCCGCCAGCCCCCACTTGATGGTGCACCGTGGACGGGCGCTGGTCTGGGACGACTACGAGTCCTACCTGAGCGATGCCGATGATCCCGACCTCGACGTGCAGGCTGGTGATGTCCTGGTGTTGCGCGGTGCCGGCCCGAAGGGCTACCCCGGGATGCCAGAGATCGCGAACCTGCCGCTGCCCACGAAGATGCTCGAGGCCGGGGTCACCGACATGGTGCGGATCAGCGACGCCCGGATGTCCGGGACGTCATACGGCACGGTCGTGCTGCACGTCTGCCCCGAGTCCGCGGTCGGAGGACCGTTGGCCGCGGTGCGCAACGGCGACACGATCGAACTCGACGTCCCCGCTCGTCGGCTGCACCTGGACGTGACAGACGAGGAGATCAAGGCACGCCTGGCCGAGTCGTCCGCGGCGCCATGGCCGGCCAAGCGCGGCTACCAGAAGCTGTACATCGACCACGTCCTGCAAGCCGACCAAGGGGCCGACTTCGACTTCCTCGTCGGCGTCGAAACCGCGACCGTCCCCAGGAGGTCCCAATGACAGATGCCCTATCCACCGCTTCCAACTGCGGAACCATCCGCGCCCCGCAGGCCGAGAATGTCCCCGCGGTCCTGGCCCGATGTCAGGCCCGGCTGCTCGAACGGGAAGGCATCGCCATGTTCGTCGCTCTGGACGACGTCCGCCCCGATCACACCGTGACTGTCAAAGACGCGGATGCCCTCGCCGACGGTGCTCGGGCGGCCGAGCTGCTCGACGGCTACTACTCCGGGCTGGAAGTTGCCGGGTTTCCGGCGCCAGACCACTCCGAGCCAGACAAGACCGGCGCGAAGGAGCTCATCGATGCACTCGTCGTGCTCAGCGAGGTCCACCTGCGCGCGTGCACCGACCTCGCGCAGGAGACGGCATGACCATCGCGGACACCCTGACGCTCGACTATCAGCGCGAGGCCTTCAACGCCGGCAAGGTGCTTCGGCTGGTCAACTGGCACAACACCCCCCAGTCGCAGCGCGCCGTGCTCAAGGCCGAACTCGGATGGTACCTCGACCGCTACCACCCGCTGCTCCCCGAGGATCTGGACCGCTTCATCGAGACGGGTCGCTGGCACCTGCCCAAGCCTGGCTTCATCCCCGTCTTCTACGACAGCTACCTCAACAACGCCACTGTTGCCGCTCCGGTCTGCGACGAACTCGGGCTGACGGCGTGGTTCTTCCCGATCACCGGCATCCTTGATGTTCCGCCCGAGGAACAGACCGCCTACGCCGAGGCCAACCACTTCACGATCCTTGCCGAAGAGCGTGAGCAGGACCGTGTCGCCATGAACTGGGACGACCTTGCGGTCATCGCGCAGAAACACGTCATCGCCGCCCACACGGCCCACCATGCTTCTGCAGCGGCCATCGTCACCCCAGAAGACGTGGAACGCGAGATCACGACTCCGATCCGCCAGATCGAGGACCTCACCGGCGTCAAGCCGCCGGCCTTCGCCTTCCTCTATGGCACGCCGCCCGACCCGGACACGGCCGCCGGGTCCGCGGTGCTGGCCAGTGGGGTGCGCTACGCCACGACGAACACGTCCTACCTGAGGATCGCCGACTGAGATGCAACCCACACCACCCCGCCGAACGGCTGTCGTCACCGGGGGCAGCCGCGGCATCGGCGCTGCGACAGCATCCGCACTCGCCAGCCGAGGCCACGACGTCCTGCTCACGTATGCCACACGCTCGGACGCCGCAACCGCAGTCGTACGGGTTTGCCAGCAGTACGGGGTCAAAGCTTCGGCACGCCAAGTAGACCTTCGCGAACTGGACGAAGTTGAGCGACTCTTCGATGAAGTCGACGCGACATTCGGGCGCTTGGATGTCCTCGTCAACAACGCCGGACTCCTTCCGCCGGTCAGCCGCGTCGAGGGACTCACCGCAGACCGAGTCGTCCAGACACTCACTGTCAACGCTGCCGCCCCGGCCCTGTGCGCCGCGGCCGCGGTATCCCGCATGAGCACTTCCAGCGGCGGCCGTGGCGGCGTCATCGTCAACGTTTCTTCCCGGGCAGCGGAACTGGGCGCTGCCGGAGAGTTCGTCGACTATGCGATGAGCAAGGCCGCCATGGACATCCTCACCGTGGGCCTGTCCAAAGAGGTCGCCGGGGAAGGGATCCGAGTCGTGGGGATCCGACCCGGCCTGATCGACACCGACATGAACGCCGCGCAACCCGGCCGGGTCGAACGCCTCATCTCCACCGTGCCACTGGGCCGCCCAGGGACGGCAGCCGAGGTTGCCGAGGCGATCGGCTGGCTGGCCTCGGACGCCGCCGGGTACATCACCGGGGTCACCCTCGACATCTCAGGGGGGCGGTGACCATGACCAAGACCGGAATCCTTGTGGTGGGCGACTTGTGCCCGGACATCATCGTCGCGGGTGTCCCGACCACGGGCACACGCCTGCGCTTCGGACAGGCGGAGGACGTGGTCACCGGCACCAGCATGGTGCTGGGTAGCTCCGCCGGTATCACCGCCTGCGCGATCGCGGCCGCCGGTGGCGAGGCCCAGCTGCTCGCCGTGGTGGGCGACGACTCCATGGGAGAAGCCTGTCGTCAATGGCTCACCGAGCGAGGCGTGGACACCCGGTTCGTCCGGGTCGATGCCACGGTTGCGACCGGGTCTTCAGTCGTGCTCGTTCGTCGGGACGACACCTGCGATCGGCAGATCCTCACCCACCTCGGCGCGATGCAGAGCTTGGAGGCCGGCGACGTCACAGACGTCGCGCTGCGCCTGAGCAGCCACCTGCACGTGTCGTCATTCTTCCTGCACACCCGGGCGCGCGCGGACCTGCACCAGCGGATGTCGCGGGCCCGACAGCTCGGCCTGACCGTGAGCCTGGACACCAATGACGACCCGCAACGGCGCTGGCGCGACGGAGCCCAAGCGGCCATCGCGGCGTCCGATGTCCTGTTCGTCAACGACGGCGAAGCCATCGGACTCGCTGGCCTCGGTCGCCAAGCGGGGCCCGAGCACGCGGTACAGCGTCTGCTGGCGGCGATGCCGAAGCACGGGTCCGACAGCCGGTACCCGGCCGTGGTGCACAAGCGTGGCCCCGACGGGGCGAGCGTGCACACACGCGCCGGCGTCACCCACGTGAATGCGCCCGCCACCGACGTGGTCGACACCGTCGGAGCCGGCGACACCCTGGCGGGGACGGCCCTGGCCGCCCTCACCAAGGGCGCGGACTGGCCGAGCGCGCTCGCCCTTGCCGTGGCGGCCGGCACGATGTCGACCCACGCCGCCGGCGGTGTCGCCGCCCAAGCCCCGCTTTCGCAAACAGCCGCACTGGCGGCCACGCTGCTCGTGACCATCGACCATGACGAGGCCTTGGAGGGCACATCGTGACCACAGCGACGGACCAGACACCCGAATCACTCAGCCCGCGAACCCGAGAGGAGATTGCCAGCCAACCCGCCCTGTGGCGCCACGCCCTCGAATTGGCCAATGCTGGTGTGTCCGGGATACCGGCCGCTGGCGAGCGTGTCCTCGTGCTCGGATGTGGCACGTCCTACTACGTGGGACTTGCCTATGCCACGCTGCGCGAGTTCGCAGGCTTGGGGGAGACGGACTCCTTGATCGCAAGTGAAATCCCTCCTCGGTTTCGCACGTACGACAGGGCCGTCGCGATCAGCCGTTCCGGCACGTCGTCCGAACTGCTGAGTGCCGTGGAAACCCTGCGCAACCAGCAGCCGGGAGTATCGGTGACGGCGCTGCTTGGCGAGCAGGAAACCCCACTGGCCCAGCTCGCCGACGATGTCGTCGACCTGTCGTTCGCGGACGAGCGGAGCGTCGTCCAGACTCGCTTTCCCACCGCCCAACTCGTGCTGCTACGTGGCGTCCTGGCCCGTCAAGCCGCTGAGTCGGGACGAGACCTGAAGGAGCGGAGTTCGGCACATTCGCCTCTGGCGGGGCTCAGCGACCTGCCCGCGGCCTGCGATGCCGCACTCGCCGGTGACCTTCCAGCAACCGGCATCAGACAGCTCGTCATCCTCGGCAGTGGCTGGGGAGCGCACATCGCTGAGGAGGCCGCCCTGAAGGTGCGCGAGTCGGCAGCCGCCTGGACCGAGGCGTACGCCGTCGGCGAATACAGGCACGGGCCCGTGGCCACCAGCGGGCCCGGCACCCTCGTCTGGGGTCTGGACGAGCTACCGGGCGACATCGTCGAGATCGTGGAGGCCTCCGGCGGCGTCGTCGAGCACGGCTGCGGCGAACCACTCGTCGAGCTCGTCCGGCTCCACCGTTATGCCGTCGAACTCGCAACCGAGGCGGGCCGAAACGCTGACCGTCCGCAGTTGCTGTCCCGGTCGGTCATTCTGAGGACCGAGGGCGACGCCCCGTGACGCCGCTGCGCTCGAGGCGGGCCGGTCGGCGAGCCGTCCACACCGCCCTGGTCGACACCTTCAATGTCCCGGAGGATCCATGCCCATGCTGACCGCAGCTATCGTCGGCCCCGGAAACATCGGGACCGATCTCATGGAGAAGCTGCTCCGATCCGACCTCATCGAACTCCGTTGGATGGTCGGAGTCGATCCAACCTCCGAGGGGCTCGCCCGAGCCCGCACCGCTGGATTGGAGACGTCGGCTGCCGGCGTGGACTGGCTCGTAGCCCAGCCCGACAAGCCGGACCTCGTGTTCGAGGCCACCTCGGCCGCCGCACACGCACAGAACGCTCCCCGCTACGCCGAGTACGGCATTCGGGCCATCGACCTGACTCCGGCCGCAGTCGGCCCCCTCGTCTGCCCACCGGTCAACCTGGGTAGCCTCGTGGACGCGCCGAATCTGAACCTGATCACCTGCGGCGGGCAGGCCACCGTACCGATCGTTGCCGCCGTCTCGGCCGTAGCGCCGGTGGCGTATGCGGAGATCATCGCGTCGATTGCCTCGCGCTCGGCCGGGCCCGGGACTCGGGCCAACATCGACGAGTTCACCCAGACGACGTCTCGCGCCATCGAGAGCGTCGGGGGCGCGACCAAGGGCAAGGCCATCATCATCCTCAATCCGGTCGATCCCCCGATGATCATGCGCGACACCGTCTTCTGCGCCGTGCCACAGGACAGTGACACCGACGTCGTCAGCGCAGCCGTCACCGCGATGGTGGACAAGGTGCAGCGGTATGTACCCGGGTACACACTGCGTGCCGAGCCCCAATTCGATCAGGTCTCGACGCCCACCGGACCGCAGCTACGCGTCACGGTGCTGCTCGAGGTGCGAGGAAACGGCGACTACCTGCCGCAGTGGGCGGGCAATCTCGACATCATGACCGCCGCTGCCGTCCAGGTCGGCGAGCAGCTCGCCAGCAACACGCAAAGAGGAAACGAATGAGCGACCACCAGCAGCCGGCCAAGGCAGCAGGCCCCGCGCCGGCGGCGTCCGCGACGGGTGAGCCGGCGGCCATCCGACTGACCGACACGACACTGCGCGACGGTAGCCACGCCATGCGCCACCAGTGGAACGAGCATCAAGTCCGGCAGATCGTCAGCGCCCTCGACCATGCCGGCGTCCGGGTCATCGAAGTAGCCCACGGTGACGGCCTCGGCGGATCCTCCTTCAACTACGGCTTCTCGGGCACCGACGAGCTCACCCTCCTGCGCGCCGCAGTAGAGGAGGCGAAGCAGGCGATGATCGCCGTGCTGCTACTGCCCGGCGTCGGCACCCTGCAGGACCTCGAGGCGGCCCATGCCCTCGGGGCATCAGTGGCGAGAATCGCGACACACTGCACCGAAGCAGACGTGGCCGAACAGCACTTCGCGCACGCTCGCAAGCTGGGCATGCAGACGGTCGGGTTCCTCATGCTCTCGCACCGAGTCGGTCCTGAGCAGCTCGCACAACAAGCCCGAATCATGGCGGACTCCGGATGCCAGTGCGTCTACGTCGTCGACTCCGCCGGAGCTCTCATCCTCGAGGATGCCGGTGATCGCGTCGCAGCGCTGGTCGCCGAACTGGGCGGCGACGCCGAGGTCGGCTTCCACGGCCACCAGAACCTTTCGTTCGGAGTAGCCAACTCGGTCTACGCCCAACGCGCGGGAGCACGCCAGATCGACGGAACACTCTGCGCCGTCGGGGCCGGCGCCGGCAACTCCCCGACCGAGGTCCTTGCTGTCACCTTCGAGCGACTAGGCGTGAGCACAGGGGTCGACTCGCATGCCCTCCTCCAGGCGGCGGACGAGGTCGTCAGACCCATGCTCACCAGGCTGCCATGGATGGACCGCGCCTCGATCATCCAAGGTTCCGTCGGCGTCTACTCGAGCTTCCTGCTCCACGCGGAACGTGCAGCGGAGCGCTACGGCGTCCCGGCACACGCCATCCTTTCCAAGGTGGGCGAACAAGGCTACGTCGGCGGCCAAGAAGACATGATCATCGATGTGGCGCTTCAACTTCAGTCCGAGACACCCTGAGACGGATCAATTGACCCACACCCCGGCCGACCTCATTCTGACCGGCGGTCGCCTGCTGACCATGCAGACGGAGCGCAGAGCCCCGGCCACGGCACTCGCAGTCAGCAACGGCCGCATCATCGCCGTCGGCGACGATCGCGACATTCTGCAATGTCGAGGCGCCCAGACCGAACGTATCGACCTCGCCGGTGCAATCGTCACCCCGGGCCTCGTCGACGCCCACACCCACCCCCTCCTCGGCATCGACGAGACACGCGGCGTCGACCTGACATCGCACCAGACGCTGGCCACGGTCCGCTCAGCCCTCGTGACCGAGGCCCGAACCATCCGGGACGGGGAATGGCTACTGGGGTGGGGACTCAACCCGAACGTGTACGGCAACAGGCCCGTGGACCAAGCCATCTTTGACGACCTCGGCGAGAGGCCCGCCTTCGTGACGCTGTTCGACGGACACTCCGCTGTCGCGAACCGGGCTGGAATGTCCCGGGCTGGGCTCACTGGTCAGAGCCGCGACAACCACCACCGCGGTGTCGTCTCCAACGCACACGGCGAGCTCACCGGCCAGCTGCTCGAGGAGGAGGCCATCAACCTGGTCCGATCCATCATCCCCAGCAGAACCACTGAACAACGGCATCAGGAACTGGCCACGCTACTGAGAGCCATGGCAGCCACAGGGTTGACCGGTGGCCATGTGATGGATCTCGGCCCCGGAGACCTGAAACTCCTACGAAGCATGGAAGAAGCAGGCGATCTGCCCCTCCGTCTTAACCTGGCACCCTGGTGTCGCCCCCGGGACGAGGCGGACAGAATCGATGAACTGATCGCGCTACAGTCGTCGGCTGGACGCCTGTGGAAGGTTTCGATGGTGAAACTCTTCATGGACGGAACCGTGGATGGGGGCACAGCGTGGTTGAAGACCCCCGACTCCCACGGCGCCTCCACCACCGCCAACTGGGACGACCCGGCCGGTTATACCCGCATAGTGCACCGACTCTCTGCAGCAGGAGTGCAAACAGCCACCCACGCCATCGGCGATGCAGCAGTGGAGCACGTCCTCGACACCCTGGCCCGCGTGGACAACCCGGCCCTCGTACGGCACCGGATCGAACACATCGAAACGCTGCCCGCCGACCAGGTGCCGCGATTCGCCCAACTTGGCGTGATCGCCTCCATGCAGCCCACCCATGCCACCGACTACACCCGCGCCGACCGCCAGGACAACTGGTCACAACGACTCGGAGAGCGCCGAGCCAGCCGCGGCTGGTGCTGCCGCGAGCTCGTCGACTCCGGAGCAGTGCTGGCCCTCGGATCCGACTGGCCGGTCGCCCACTACGACCCCCGAGCAGTCATCGCAGCCGCCCAGCTGAGGCGGCCCGCCGGCAGGCCCGACCTCCCTCCGATCGGCCTGGATCAAGCCCTCACTGCCGTGCAGGCTCTTCGTGGTTACACGGTGGCCCCGGCCATCGCCTCCTCGGACGAACACCGAGCCGGGACGATCGCGGTAGGGCGCCGCGCGGATCTGACCGTGTTCGGCGACGATCCCACGACAACACCTGCCGCCGACGTCGCCGACATACCCGTCACCCTGACGATCGTCGACGGAACCGTATGGCGGCACCACAACTAGTGGTGCGTCTCGCAAATAACTGGGTGGTGCGTTGGTAGACTGGCGTTTATGAGCTCACCCGCGTCCCCGTTGCAGATGTCGGCTGGTCAGCGTGAGGCGTTGGAGGTGTTGTCCCGTTCGCAGGCGGCGCCGCATCGGCA
>NZ_SWMA01000046.1:0-30793 GCF_005222685.1 Segeticoccus rhizosphaerae | reverse complement strand
AACGAGATCATCGCCCAGCGGCTGATCGCCGACAACGGCAATGACAAGTACGCCGTGTCCGACCGGTCCGTGCCGCCGTCGTTCCAGGCGCAGATCGCCGGCAACCCGAAGGCCAAGGAGCGGGCGACCAACCCGGCCTCGCCCTTCGTGGACTACCTGGTGACCAACTTCGGCAGCAAGACGATGCAGAACCCGAAGGTCCGCGAGGCGCTGGCCGTCTCCACGGACAAGGGCGCCTACATCACCGCCCAGGGTGGCCCGACCATGGGTACCCCGGCGACCTCGATGATCAACCCGAACACGCCGGGCTACAAGAAGTACAACGCGTTCGGTGCGCCGGACAACGGTGACCCGGCCAAGGCCAAGCAGCTGTTGAAGGAGGCAGGCGTCTCGACGCCGGTCAAGATCAACTACATCTACAGCGGTGGCACCCCGACCTCCGACAAGGCGGCCGCGGCGCTGAAGGAGGGCTGGGAGAAGGCGGGCTTCAAGGTGAGCCTGCAGCCGGAGACCCAGAACTACTACACGATCATCCAGAACCCGGCCAAGCAGTCCACCTGGGACGTTGCCTGGGGCGGCTGGGGCCAGGACTGGCCCGGTGCCGCGACGGTGATCCCGCCGCTGTGGGACTCCAGGGTCAACCTGACCAAGTCCAGCAACGCGCAGGACTACGGCCAGTACAAGAGCGACAAGGTCAACAAGGCGATCGACGCGGCCTACAAGCTCACCGACCCGGACAAGCAGAACGCGGCCTGGGGTGACATCGACGAGATGATCCAGAAGGACGGCGGATATGTCCCGCTCTCGGTCGAGAAGTTCTTCCTGATCCACGGCTCGGGCGTCACCAACTGGATCGACAACCCTGCCTTCGCCGACTACCCCGACCTGGGCTCCCTCGGCATCCAGCAGTAACAGATCGACCAACACAGCACCGACCGTCGGGTCCGGTGGCCACCGGCCACCGGACCCGACGGACCGGAGCCAACAGGCTCCGGTCCGGTCACGCCACTCAACGTCCGAAGGTGAGGTGACGCCGCGCAGCGGCCGGCCACCATGCTCTACTACATCATCCGGCGCGTCATCGCCGCGGTCATCATGCTCGTCGTCATCAGCATGGCGACCTTCGCCCTGTTCTACGCGATGCCGAGCGACCCCGCCCGTCTCACCTGTGGCAAGACCTGCACCCCGGCCTCGATCAAGGCCAACCGGCACTACCTCGGGCTGGACAAGCCGATCACGACGCAGTACGCCGACTTCGTCAGCGGCCTGTTCACCGGCCGCGAGTACCCGGACGACCCCGCCTTCGCCAAGGCCAACCCGGACAAGGTGACGCACTGCCCCGCGCCCTGCCTCGGCTACTCCCCGCAGCGGACTTCGCTCGTGTCCACCTACATCAGCGAGCGGTGGCCCGTCTCGATCTCGATCGCGCTCGGGGCCTTCGCCATCTGGATCACCTTCGGCGTCGGCTTCGGCATCATCGCGGCGCTCACGAGAGGCCGATGGCCGGACCGACTGCTCACCAGCTCCTCCCTCTTCGTCTTCTCCTTCCCCACCTTCTTCCTCGGCCTGCTCATCTACTCCTACCTGAGCATCAAGTACCAGTTCTTCCCAGCGCCCAACTACGTCTCGATCTTCGACAGTCCCGTCGGGTGGGCCAAGGGCCTGGTCATGGCCTGGATCGTGCTGGCCGCGGTCTACGTCGCCAGCTACATCCGGCTCACGCGCGCCTACATGCTCGAGACGATGGGGGAGGACTACCTACGCACCGCGAGGGCCAAGGGCGCGACCGAGCGATCCGTGGTGTTCAGGCACACCCTGCGGGCCGCGTTGACCCCTGTCGTGACGGTTGCCGGCCTCGACCTCGGCATCGTGCTCGCCGGCACCGTGATCATGGAGCAGGTGTTCGGCTACCAGGGACTCGGCCGTGCGGCCATCGACGCGGTGACCCAGTCGGACCTGCCGATGATCGTGCCCATCGTGCTGATCACGGCCGCGCTGATCGTCTTCGCCAACCTCGTGGTCGATATCCTCTACGGCGTCATCGACCCGCGCGTCAGGATCGGGTGACGAGGCCGTGACGACGAACGAAAGGACGGACGCATGTCCGTAACCGCCACCCAGCCAACGGGCTCCGCGGCGAACGCAGACCACGAGGCGTTCCTCGAGGTCGACGACCTCCGGGTGCACTTCCCGACCGATGACGGCGTCGTCAAGTCGGTGGATGGCATCACCTTCTCGCTCGAGAAGGGACAGACCCTCGGGATCGTCGGCGAGTCGGGCTCCGGCAAGTCGGTCACCAGCCAGGCGGTCCTCGGCCTGCACCGGCGCACCAACGCCAAGATGTCCGGCCGCATCGCCCTCGACGGCCAGGATCTGCTGACCCTGCCCGAGGCCGAGATGCGCCACCTGCGCGGCAACAAGATGGCCATGGTCTTCCAGGACCCGCTCTCGGCGCTGCACCCCTACTACACCGTGGGCAGCCAGCTGATCGAGGCCTACCGGGTGCACCACAAGAGCACGGCCAAGAAGGTCGCCAAGAGTCGGGCTGTCGACCTGCTGGGGCGGGTCGGGATCCCCAACCCGAAGCGGCGCGTCGACCAGTACCCGCACGAGTTCTCGGGCGGCATGCGGCAGCGCGTGATGATCGCGATGGCGCTGATGAACGACCCTGAGCTGCTCATCGCGGACGAGCCCACGACAGCCCTGGACGTGACGGTGCAGGCGCAGATCCTCGACCTGATGAAGGACCTGCAGCGAGAATTCGGCTCGGCGATCATCCTGATCACCCACGACCTCGGGGTGGTTGCCGACATCGCCGACGACGTGCTGGTGATGTATGCCGGCCGGTGCGTGGAGCAGGGCACCGTGGACGACCTCTTCTACCAGCCACAGCACCCCTACACGGTGGGGCTGCTCGGCTCGATGCCGCGGCTCGACCAGGTGCGTCAGACCAGGCTCGACCCGATCCCCGGCAACCCGCCGTCGCTGATCAACCTGCCGAGCGGGTGCAAGTTCAACCCGCGATGCCCCTACACCGAATTGGTCCCTGACCGGCTCTGCTTCACCGAGGAACCGGCGCTCGCGGAGGCCTTCCCGGGCCATCGGTCGCGGTGCCACATCCCCCCGGAGGAGCGCTCCGTGGTGTTCGCGGAGGCACTCAGCAAGCGTGGCGACCGTGCTGATTCGATCAAGGGCGCGGCGGACGATCGGTCGCGGCGGACCGCTGAGACCACCCGCCGGGACGACGCTGACGATCGCGCCGTCCGCGAGCCCGAGCGAGGAGCGTGACGTGACCACCCCTACCGCCGCACCCGAGCAGTCGGCCACCGCCGACCACCCGGAGATCCTGCGGATCACCGACCTGAAGAAGTACTTCCCCCAACACAAGGCGGGGATCATCCGCCGTCCTGATGCCCCCGTGAAGGCGGTCGACGGACTCAGCCTGATGGTGCGCAAGGGCGAAACCCTCGGCCTGGTGGGGGAGTCCGGCTGCGGCAAGTCGACCGCTGGCCGCACCCTGCTCAAGCTGCTGGAGCCGACCGGCGGCACGATCGAGTTCCAGGGCGAAGACGTCACGCACGCGAGTGGGTCCCGGCTGCGCGCGTTGCGCCGCGAGATGCAGATGATCTTCCAGGACCCCTACGGCTCGCTGAACCCGCGGCACACGATCGGCAAGATCGTTGCGGCGCCCTTCGAGATCCAGGGCATCACGCCGCCCGGCGGCAGCCGCAAGGCGGTTCAGGAGCTGATGGCCCGGGTGGGTCTCAACCCCGAGCACTACAACCGCTACCCGCATGAGTTCTCGGGCGGCCAGCGGCAGCGCATCGGCGTGGCGCGGGCGATCGCGCTGCAGCCCCAGGTGATCGTCTGTGACGAGCCGGTGTCCGCCCTCGACGTGTCCATCCAGGCCCAGGTGATCAACCTGCTGGAGGACATCCAGGACGAGCAGCAGCTCGCCTACGTCTTCATCGCCCACGACCTGTCCGTGGTGCGGCACATCTCCGACCGCGTGGCCGTGATGTATCTCGGCAAGCTGATGGAGGAGGCCGACCGCGACACGCTCTACGAGCACCCGCTGCACCCCTACACGCACGCCCTGATGTCGGCGGTGCCGGTGCCGGACCCCCGCCGAGAGGCCGGGCGCGAGCGGATCCTGTTGCAGGGCGACCTGCCCAGCCCGCAGAACCCGCCGTCCGGCTGCGTGTTCCGCACCCGGTGTCCCAAGGCCCAGCAGCGGTGCGCAGACGAGATCCCCCTGGTGCGTGAGCTCGCACCCGGGCACCGGGTGGCCTGTCACTTCCCCGAGGAGCGCGTGGTCGTCTAGTGCCCCCTGACCCGACCGGGCGGCCCGCCCGGCTCGTCTTCGTGCACGCCCACCCGGACGACGAGACCCTCGCGACCGGCGTGGCGATGGCCCACCACGCGATCGCGGGAGACGAGGTCCACCTGCTCACCTGCACCCTCGGCGAAGAGGGTGAGGTCATCCCGCCGGAGCTGTGTCACCTCGCCGCCGACCGTGAGGATCGGCTCGGTCCCTACCGGCGGGAGGAGCTTCGCCGCGCGATGGCCGTGCTGGGCGTCGCCCACGTGGTCCTCGGCGAGGATCCCCACGGCGGCGGTTCGCGCTACCGGGACTCCGGTATGGCGGGCACGCCCAGTGCCGAGCGTCCCGACGCCTTCGTCCGTGCCGACCAGGACGAGGCGGCCGCGCTGGTGGCCGCCCACCTGCGGCGCCTGCGTGCCGACGTGGTGGTCACCTATGACCCGTGTGGCGGCTATGCCCACCCCGACCACATCCAGACCCACCGGGTGACGATGGCGGCGATCAGGACGCTGCCCGACGCGGAGCGTCCGGGCCGGGTCTACTGGAGGTTCACCCCGAGGTCGTGGGCACTGCAGGATCGGGAGTGGGTCCGCAGTCACGTGCAGCCGGGGGAGCAGCCCGGCCTGACCCTCCCACCCGAGGACGCGCCCTTCCCGCCCTCCGTCGTCGAGGACGACCAGGTGACCCACGAGGTGGTCGATCCCGAGGCCGCGCGGCTGCGGACGCAGGCCCTTCTGGAGCACCGCACCCAGGTGTCGGTGCACGGCGACTACTACGCTCTGTCCAACGACATCGCGGCACGCCTGTCCGCGCGGGAGGGCTACGTCCTCGTCGACCCGGCCACGGGGACGCCCGCGAGGGGCGCTGCGATGCCAGGCGGACGGCATACCGGCCTGCTGCCCGACACGTGAGGAAGGTGCTGTGACCACGACCGTGCCGCCCACCGACGTGGGCGACTACCGCCGTGCCATGGCACGATTCGCGACCGGCGTGACCATCGTGACCACGCTTGCCGGTGAGCACCACCACGCGATGACCGCCAACGCGCTGTGCTCGGTCTCGCTGGAACCGCTGCTCATGCTGGTCAGCGTCGAGCGGGACGCGCGGTTCCACGACGCCGTGCTCGAGTCGCAGGTCTGGGGGGTCAGCGTGCTGCCGGCCGAGGCCCGTTCGACCGCCGACTGGTTCGCCACCAGGGGCCGGCCGCTGCACGGCCAGCTCGACCGGGTGCCGCACTCGATCGCTCCGGTGACCGGCGTCGCCTGGCTCGACGGGGCACTGTCGAACTTCGAGTGCCGCACGACCGACGTGCACCCAGCGGGCGACCACAGCATCGTGGTCGGCGAGGTGGCCTCGGTGCACGTGCCCGACCACCTGGGCAAGGCGCTGATCTACTACCGGGGACGTTACGAGGCACTGACATGACCGAGCGTCACAGCTGGGGGCGCATCCTGCTGCGGCTGCTGGTCGCGGTCGTCGTGCTGGGCGGCGCCTACGTCGGGCTGGCCGTCTGGGTCGGGGGTCAGGTGCCTTCGGGCACCACGGTGGCGGGCGTCAGCATCGGCGGGATGTCCACCGAGCAGGCCGCCACCACCCTCAAGAGCGACCTGGCCATGACCGCTTCACAACCGGTCATCGTGCGCGCCGGCGACGAGACGTTCGAGCTCGACCCGGGTGCGGCCGGGCTCTCGCTCGACATCGACCGCACGCTGCAGGGACTGACCGGCCGCACCTACGACCCCGGCGAGATCTGGCAACGCCTCACCGGCGGTGAGGCGCAGCCGCTGCGGGTCTCGGTCGACCAGGACCGGCTCGAGGCGGCACTCGAGGGCGCGGCGAAGAAGGTGGACCGCCCCGGCAGGGAGGGGTCCATCACGTTCGTCGACGGCTCGGTGCGCATCGTGTTGTCCACGCAGGGCCGCAGCCTCGACGTCCCGGGCACGGCCAAGGCGGTCGCGCAGGCGTGGCCCCGTCAGCCGGAGGTCAAGGGCGCGGTGACCGTGTCCGACCCGAAGCTGTCCGTCCGGGAGATCAAGCGGGTGGAGAAGTCCTTCGCGAAGCCGGCGATGTCGGGGCCGGTCGCCGTCGTCATCGGCAAGGCACGCACCAGGCTGACGGCCGTGCAGCTGGGGCGGATGCTCACCGTCAAGGACGACGGCAAGGGTCACCTGCGACCAGACCTGGACGGTCAACAGCTGCTCAAGGTGGTGCGGGCCGAGGTCTCTGGGGCCGAACGCGTCCCGGTCGACGCCCAGGTGCGGCTGATCGGGGGTGAGCCACGGGTGATCCCTGGGCACAACGGCAAGGTGATAAATCCGAAGTCGTTGCACGACAAGGTGTTTGCCGCGCTGACGGCGAAGTCGCGCACGGCCCGGGTCGCGACCATCTCCAAGCCTCCGGCCACGACGACGGCCGAGGCCAACAAGCTCGGGGTCAAGCAGGTCATCTCCAGCTTCACCAGCCACATGCCGGGTGGCCCGGAGAACGCGGCCCGCACGCACAACATCAAGACCGCCCTGGACCACATCAACGGCACGTTGGTCAAGCCGGGTGAGCAGTTCAGCCTGCTCGGGGTGCTCGGCACCTTCACCAGGGCGAAGGGGTATGTCGAGGCGCACGTCATCAGCAACGGTCGCCTGGTCAACGCGCTGGGTGGTGGCATCTCGCAGGTCTCGACGACGGTCTTCAACACGTCGTACTTCGCCGGTGTCCAGCTCGACGAGCACACCCCGCACTCGTTCTACATCTCGCGCTACCCGGTCGGCCGCGAAGCGACCCTGTGGCGTCCCACCATCGACAACAAGTGGACCAACAACACCGGCCACGGGATCCTGATCCAGACCTGGGTCACCGGGCAGGACATCCACATGCGGTTCTGGGGGACCAAGACGTTCGCCGTGAGCAGCCACACCGGCGAGCGGCGCAACATCACCGCGCCGAAGACGATCTACGACGACTCGCCGAAGTGCATCCCGCAGTATCCCGTCGAGGGGTTCGACATCACGGTCACCCGGACGGTGCGCCGGAACGGTACGACCGTCGACCACAACGTGTTCAACACCCACTACAAGCCGGAGGACCGGGTCGTCTGCACCGGCTGAGCGGGAGCCCCGCCCCGGCCGAGACGTCCTGCGTTGCGGCTGCCGGGGCGACCACAACGCAGGACGTCCCGCTATTTGCGGCCACGGTGCAGGGCGCTAGCCGGCGACGAGGTAGGAGTACTCGTGGTGGGACTCGAACCCGGCGGCCCGGTACAGCGCCACGGCCGGGAGGTTCTCGGTGCCGACCTGCAGGTAGACCGAGCGAATCCCCCGGCTGCGTGCCTGACCCGCGGCCGCCGCCACCAGCAGACGGCCGAGGCCCCGACGTCGGTGGTCGGGCCGCACTGCCAGCAGGTTGATCCCCGCCCACACGTGCGCGAAGGCCACCCTGACGGCTGCCACGGTGGCCCCGTCCTGCTCCGCCACCAGGAAGACCTGGTCCGGGGCGGCCACGACGATCTGCTCCGCGGCAGCGCGGTGCGCTGGCGACACGTCGGCGAGCGACCACCACGCAGCGCTGGGCCGGTCGAGGGCGTCGACCGTCACGCCTGTCGGCCCGTCGGTGGACGGCAGCGGGTCGGTGCTCGCGGTCAGCACCGCGGTGCGCTCGCCCTCCTGGTAGCCGCGTGACAGCAGCAGCGCACCCAGCGGATCGTCTGCCGCGACGAACCCCGCCGGCCCGTGCAGGGCGATCCGGCAGGGCAGGGCGCGTTCGGCATACCAACTCTCCGCCCGTTCCACGGCGGCGCCGAGCTCGACTCCCGGATCGCCCACCGCCAGCACCGAGTTGGCGCGTCTGGTGTACCCCGCCGAAGCGCGCAGGCGCCAGTCACCGAGCGGTGCCTGCTCGACGGCCGGCCAGCCAGCGGCCATGACCCGTTCGAGGTCGCTCATCGACAGGGCGCGGTGCGGAGCGCCCCTGCGCACCGGTCGGGGTGGCACCTCCTTGACGATCGAGATCTCGGCCAGCGGGATCACGTCGACGCCGTGCCGCGTCTGCACGGTGACGGTGGCGGCGTCGAGTGCCTCGATCGTGCCCACCGAGTCGGTGTGGCGGCCGTCGGGCAGCTCGTGCCGCACGACAGCGCGGATCCCGAGACGCAGACGAGGCAACGGGTCTGGGGTTTTCACAGCTCATTTTCTCCTGCCAGAATGTGGGCCGCCGTGATGTAGTGGCAGCTGAGTCGGCATACTGAGAAGGTACCGAGCCGTTCGCAGGAGGACCGCAGCACCATGACCTACGTCATCGCCCAGCCTTGTGTCGACCTCAAGGACAAGGCCTGCATCGAAGAGTGCCCTGTCGACTGCATCTACGAGGGCCAGCGGTCCCTCTACATCCACCCCGACGAGTGCGTGGACTGTGGGGCGTGCGAGCCGGTCTGCCCGGTGGAAGCGATCTACTACGAGGACGACACGCCTGAGGAGTGGGCCGAGTACTACAAGGCCAACGTCGAGTTCTTCGACGACCTCGGCAGCCCCGGCGGCGCGGCGAAGCTCGGCCTGATCCCGAAGGACCACCCGATCATCGCGGCCCTGCCACCCCAGGAACATGACGTCTAGTCCTCGTCCTTGATGACGGCCACCGGCCTGCCCGACTTCCCGTGGGACTCGCTCGCTGCGTTGAAGCAGCGAGCGAGTGCTCATGCTGGGGGGCTCGTGGACCTCTCGGTGGGCACCCCGGTCGACGCCACACCCGAGGTGGTGCGGCGCGCGCTGGCCGACGCGTCGAACGCACCGGGCTACCCGCAGGTGTGGGGCACGCCCGACCTACGACAGGCCGTGGTGGACTGGTTCGAGCGACGGCGTGGGGTGCCGGGCCTCGACCCCGACGGCGTGCTCCCCACGATCGGCAGCAAGGAGCTGGTCGCCTGGCTCCCCACACAGCTCGGCCTGGGCAAGGGCGACACCGTGGTGCACCCCGAGGTGGCCTACCCCACGTATGACGTGGGGGCGCGGCTCGCGGGCGCGTCGCCGCGGCCGATGCGCAGCCTGACCGGCCTCGGGCCGATGACGCGCGCATCCGCACCGGGGCTGCTGTGGCTCAACACCCCGTCCAACCCGACCGGCCAGGTGCTCGGCCTCGGCCACTTGCGCAAGGTGGTGAG
Source organism: Segeticoccus rhizosphaerae (assembly GCF_005222685.1). Lineage (NCBI taxonomy): Bacteria > Bacillati > Actinomycetota > Actinomycetes > Micrococcales > Intrasporangiaceae > Segeticoccus > Segeticoccus rhizosphaerae. Next base: position 21,323 of record NZ_SWMA01000046.1, on the reverse strand, counting down.
CTGGGCGCGCCTGCACGGTGTGCTCGTGGCCAGCGACGAGTGCTATGCCGAGCTGGACTGGCGCGAGGACCCGGGCGAGGACGACTCCGGCCGGGCGGCCGTCTCCACGCCGAGCCTGCTCGACCCCCGGGTCTGCAGAGGTGATCCCACCGGGCTGCTCGTCGTCTACTCGCTGTCCAAGCGCAGCTCGATGGCGGGCTACCGCGCCGGCTTCGTGGCCGGCGACGTGTCGGTGGTGCGTCGGTTGCTCGAGGTCCGGCGGCACGCCGGGATGATGCTGCCGTGGCCGGTGCAGCGGGCGATGGTGGCCGCGCTCGGCGACGACGAGCACGTCGCGGTCCAGAAGGCCCGGTATGCCCGCCGCAGAACGACCCTGACCAAGGCGCTGGCAACGAGCGGCTTCCGGGTGGACCACTCCGACGCGGGTCTCTACCTCTGGTCGAGCCGAGGAGAGGGCTCCTGGGAGACGCTCGAGTGGCTGGCCGGGCACGGCATACTCGCGGCGCCTGGCACCTTCTACGGCCCTGCCGGCGCGGAGCACGTCCGGATCGCCCTGACCGCCTCGGACGAGCGCATCGAGGCGGCGGCGCAGCGACTGGCCTGATCTTTCGTGGCCGGTGCCCCGTTCAGGTGGCTCGACGTTCTGGGGTACCGTCGAGAGCGCTGATCTTCCGGCAACGGAGCCGGGTCTCGAGGAGGACGAATAGATGACCAACGACGCTGCCACGTTCACGACGGGCGACACCAAGCTGAGCTTCCCCCTCGTCAAAGCCCACGAGGGCAATGACGGCTACGACGTGTCGGCGCTCCTGAAGGAGACCGGCAACGTCACGCTGGACGTGGGCTTCGTCAACACCGCCTCGTGCCAGTCCAAGATCACCTACATCGACGGCGCCGCCGGCATCCTGCGCTATCGCGGCTACCCGATCGAGCAGCTCGCGGAGAAGTCCTCCTTCATCGAGACCTCCTACCTGCTCATCTACGGCGAGCTGCCCACCGCCGACCAGCTCGACGACTTCGACCAGCGGCTGCGGCGGCACACGCTGCTGCACGAGGACCTCAAGGGCTTCTTCCAGGGGTTCCCCCGCGACGCGCACCCGATGCCGGTCCTCTCCTCGGCCGTCTCGGCGCTCTCGACCTTCTACCAGGACAGCCTCGACCCGTTCGACCAGGAGCAGGTCGAGATCTCGACGGTCCGCCTGCTCGCCAAGCTGCCGACGATCGCGGCCTACGCCTTCAAGAAGAGCGTCGGGCAGCCGTTCCTCTACCCCGACAACGACCTCGGGCTCACCGAGAACTTCCTGCGCATGACCTTCGGGCTGCCGGCCGAGGCCTACGACCTCGACCCCGACCTGGTCAAGGCGCTCGATCTGCTGCTCATCCTGCACGCCGACCACGAGCAGAACTGCTCGACCTCGACGGTGCGCCTCGTGGGGTCGGCCCAGGCCAACCTGTTTGCCTCCGTCTCGGCCGGCATCAACGCTCTCTTCGGCCCGCTGCACGGTGGCGCCAACGCGGCCGTGCTCGACATGCTCGAGGGCATCCAGGCCGACGGTGGCGACGTCGACGAGTTCGTCCGCAAGGTCAAGAACAAGGAGGACGGGGTCAAGCTGATGGGCTTCGGCCACCGCGTCTACAAGAACTTCGACCCGCGGGCCACCATCATCAAGAAGACCGCCGACGAGATCCTGGGCAAGCTGGGCAAGCGCGACGAGCTGCTCGAGATCGCGCTCAAGCTCGAGCAGGTCGCCCTGGCCGACGACTACTTCGTCGAGCGCAAGCTCTACCCCAACGTCGACTTCTACACCGGCCTCATCTACAAGGCGATGGGCTTCCCCACGCGGATGTTCACCGTGCTGTTCGCGATGGGACGGCTGCCGGGGTGGATCGCCCAGTGGCGCGAGATGATCGAGGACCCGCAGACCAAGATCGGACGCCCCCGGCAGATCTACGTGGGCGAGACCGAGCGCGACTACGCGGCGATCGAGAAGCGCTGACCCCACCAGTTCTCGCCCCACCCCTCCCACGATCTCCCCTCCCGGGGCGTGGACGCGGGGCGGTCGGTGCGGGAGCGACTAGCCGGAGTCGCCGGCGAGGGTGATGCGCACGGTCGTCGAGGTGGCGGCGGGGCGTTCGGCCGAGGGCCAGGTCCAGCCTGACTCCTCACGGCTGCGAGTCCACGTGTGGTCACCCACCGTCACCGCGGTGACGTCGTCCGCCTCTGCGTGCGCCACGGCCCAGGCGCCGACCGTCCACGCCACCGTGGGGGTGCGCACCGCGACGGTCAGCTCGCCGGACGAGACGCGGGGTGTCAGCCCGGTCTCTCGCGTGAGCTTCTGCGCCAGCGCGGCGGCGTCTCCGGCGCCGTTCGGCGGGTCGAGGCGACAGCCGATGGCGCCCGGGACCTGCCCGGTGAGTACCGAGGCGAGCACGCGTCCCTCGGTCTCGTGCTCGGCATACGCCGTGGGGTAGCCGCTGCGCTGCACCTCCTGAGCCATGTCTCCGATCGGCGCGGTCTCGTAACCGGGCACCTGGATGAGTCGGTCGTAGAACGCGCCGCTCGCGTGGACGGCGTCCTGCACCTGGTCGGCGGTGCCCCAGCCCTGGCTCGGCCGCTGCTGGAACAGCCCGAGCGAGTCACGGTCGCCGTAGGTGAGGTTGCGCAGCTTCGACTCCTGGATCGCCGTGGTGAGGGCGATGGTGGCCGCTCGTGGGGGCAGGGCCCGGCGGACCGCCACCGCGCTGATGGTCGCCGCGTTGGCACTCTGCTCGGGCGTGAGCGACTGTTCCATCGACCCGACGACGAAGCGGCACCCCGGCGCGCCGAAGTTGTGCAGCAGCCCCCTGACCCCGACGAAGGCCCCGATACCGACCGCGGCCACCAGCACGAGGACCAGGGCGCGACCGAACAGGCGCCGGGCGGGGCTGTGGTGGGGACGGGAACCGGGCGGACGAAGGTGCGGGAAGTCGCGGTGGCTCGGGTGCTCGCGTGGGTCAGTCGTTGGCATGCAGGACCGTGTTGAGCGTGATCCCGAATCCCTCTCGGGGCAGTGCCTCGACCGCTCCGGACTGGGAGTTGCGGCGGAAGAGCAGCCCCGACCGTCCGCTCAGCTCCCGCGCCTTGACGACCTCGGACGCATTGCCGTCGGTGACGAGCACCTTGGTGCCGGCCGTGACGTAGAGCCCGGCCTCGACCACGCAGTCGTCCCCGAGCGAGATGCCGGTGCCCGACTGGGCGCCGAGCAGGCAACGCTCCCCGATGCTGATCCGCTCGGTGCCGCCCCCAGACAGGGTGCCCATGATGGAGGCGCCGCCGCCCACGTCGGTGCCGTCTCCCACCACGACGCCCTGCACGATGCGCCCCTCGACCATCGAGGTGCCCAGGGTGCCCGCGTTGAAGTTGACGAAGCCCTCGTGCATCACGGTGGTGCCGGCCGCCAGGTGGGCGCCGAGCCGGACGCGGTCGGCGTCGGCGATGCGCACGCCTGAGGGCACGACGTAGTCCGTCATCCGGGGGAACTTGTCGATCCCGTGGACCTGGACGGCCCCGAGCTCGCGCATCCGCATCCGCCTGCGCTCGAAATCGTCGACGGGGCACGGGCCGTGACTGGTCCAGACGACGTTGGTGAGGACGCCGAACAGGCCGTCCAGGTTGATCGTGTTGGGTCGCACCAAGCGGTGTGACAACAGGTGGAGGCGCAGGTAGGCGTCCGGCACGTCGGCCGGCGGCGCATCGAGGTCCACCGAGACGTGGGTGACACGCATCCGGACTCCCCGGCGGGGGTCCTCCTTGTCGAGCGAGACGAGGTCGGCCGGGGGACCGTAGGGGCTGTCGTCGTCGGCCGGCCCCAGCGCAGGCTCAGGAAACCAGGTGTCGAGGACCTGGCCGTCCATGGTCTCCGTGGTCAAGCCATAGCCCCACGCCGCGCGCTCGTCGGTCATGGGCCACAGCCTAGGCGAGCGGCCCACGGCCATCGCCACCGCTTGGATACGCTGCGTGGCATGCCCCCGCACCCCACGCTCGACCTCACGGCCGACGTCGTCACCCTGACAGCCGCGCTGTGCGACATCGAGTCGGTGAGCGGGGAGGAGGCGGCCCTGGCGGACGCCGTCGAGGCCGCCCTCGCGACGCTGCCACACCTGACCGTGACCCGTGACGGCAACGCCGTCGTGGCGCGCACGGACCTGGGACGGGCCGAGCGGGTCGTGCTGGCAGGGCACCTCGACACCGTCCCCCTGACCGAGCCGCCCAACCTGCCCACCAGGCGGGACGGCGACGACCTGGTCGGACGCGGCACGGTCGACATGAAGGGTGGGGTGGCGGTCCAGCTGCGGCTGGCGCAGACGGTGCCCGAACCCACCCGGGACATCACCTACGTCTTCTACGACTGCGAGGAGGTCGAGGAGGAGCGCAACGGGCTGGCTCGTCTCGGCCGCAACCGGCCCGATCTGCTGGCCGCCGACTTCGCCGTGCTGCTCGAACCCACCGACGGCAGCATCGAGGGCGGCTGCAAGGGGACGCTGAGGGCCGACGTCGTGGCCCGGGGCACGGCCGCACACTCGGCGCGGCCGTGGAACGGCCACAACGCGATCCACGAGGCCGGCACCATCCTGCAGCGGCTCGTCGCCTACCAGCCGCAGATCGTGCGGGTCGACGGGCTCGACTACCACGAGGCGCTGGGCGCGGTGGCCGTCCACGGCGGCATCGCCGGCAACGTCATCCCCGACACCTGTGTGGTGACCGTCAACTACCGCTTCGCCCCCAGCAAGAGCGCCGAGCAGGCCGTCGCCCACGTGCGCTCGCTCATGCAGGGGTATGACGTGCAGGTCACCGACCTGGCCGCCGGGGCGCGCCCGGGGTTGCAGCGGCCGGCCGCGCAGGGTTTCGTCGAGGCGCTCGGCCTGCCCGTGGTGGCCAAGGAAGGATGGACCGACGTGGCACGGTTCGCCGCGCTGGGCGTGCCCGCCGTGAACTTCGGCCCCGGTGACCCGAACCTCGCCCACCATGACCACGAGCGTTGTCCGGTCGAGCAGCTCGTTGCCGCCGAGTCGGCGCTGGTGCGGTGGCTGCGTTGAGGTCGGCCCGCACAGCCCTGCGTCGGACGTCGACGTCCCGTAGGTTGAGGTCGTGAGCGACAAGACCTACCAACTCGGCCCGGTCACCCTGAGGGGCGAACGGGCGCCCGACTCGACCGCCGACCAGCGGCTGCTGGACAACGACGGGCAGGCCGACTGGCTGCACACCGATCCTTGGCGGGTGCTGCGCATCCAGAGCGAGTTCGTCGAGGGCTTCGGGGCGCTCGCCGACCTCGGACCGGCGGTGAGCGTGTTCGGGTCGGCCCGCGTGCAGCCGGACGACCCCACCTACGCCCTGGCCGGCGAGGTGGCCAAGCACCTGGTCGAGGCCGGCTACGCCGTCATCACCGGAGGAGGACCGGGCACCATGGAGGCGGCCAACAAGGGCGCCTTCGAGGCCGGTGGCACGTCGGTCGGCCTCGGGATCGAGCTGCCGTTCGAGGACGGCCTCAACCGCTACGTCGGCCTCGGCATCAACTTCCGCTACTTCTTCGCGCGCAAGACGATGTTCGTCAAGTACGCGCAGGGTTTCATCGTGCTGCCGGGTGGTTTCGGCACGCTCGACGAGCTCTTCGAGGCCGTGACGCTGGTGCAGACCCGCAAGGTCACCAACTTCCCGATCGTCCTGATGGGATGCGACTACTGGAGCGGTCTGCTGGACTGGCTGCGCGACACCGCGCTCGCCAGCGGCACCATCGCCACACGCGACGTCGACCTCTTCCACCTCACCGACGACCCGGAGCAGGCCGTCCGGATCATCACAGAGGCCGAGGAGCAGCTCCCGGCCAAACGCCCCGAATAGGTCCTCAGGCGAGGGCCCGGCGGGCCTGCGCCGGTGTGCCCGTCCGCAGCGCGGCCACCATGTCGAGCACCTGCCGGGTCGCGGCCACGTCGTGCGCGCGGACGACCCGCACGCCCTCCCAGGCCGCCACGGCGGTGGTCGCGAGCGTGCCGGTCACCCGGTCCGTCTTGGGCCCGGTGAGGCCCAGGGCCTCCGCGACGAACTTCTTGTTGGAGACCGCCAGCAGCACCGGCCATCCCGTGCCGACCAGCTCGCCGACCCGGCCGGTCGCCGCCAGCGAGTGGTACGTGTTCTTGCCGAAGTCCTGGGCCGCGTCGATGAGGATGCCGTCCTCGCGCACCCCGGCCTCGACCGCCGACTCGGCGAGCGCGGTGGTGCGCTCGAGCACGTCGGCCAGCACGTCGGCATACCGGACCCGGTGCGGATCGGTGCGCGGCGGGTGACCACCGGTGTGAGCGCAGACGTAGCCGGCGCCGTGGGCGGCGGCGGCGGCGAGGATCTCGGGGTCGTGGCCCGCCCAGGCATCGTTGACCAGGTCGGCCCCCGCCGCGCAGGCCGCGTCCGCGACGGCGGCACGCCACGTGTCGACGCTGATGACCAGGTCGGGATGCTGCTCGCGGACCGCGGCGATGAACGGCACGACACGCCGCACCTCCTCCGCCGCGTCCACGTCGTCGCCCGGCCCGGCCCGCACGCCTCCGATGTCGACGGCATCGGCGCCGTTGGCCACCGCCGTCCGCACCGCCGCGAGGGCCGCCCCGTCTTCCACGAAGGCGCCGTGGTCGTAGAACGAGTCGGGCGTGCGGTTGATGATGGCCAGCAGCGCGGTCTCGCCCGGCGCGAAGCGGCGACCCCGCAGGACCAGGTCGCGGGCGTGAGTCGTCGGACGTGACATGGCACGATCATCTCGTGATCGTTCTGGAGGTGTGCGTGGTGGTCGTGCTCGTGGGGCTGACCGCTGCCGCCGTGCTCGGGAAGTTCGGTGGAGACTGGTCCGATCCGGTCTCGAGCCGCCGGCAGGAGCAGCTGCCCGACGGCCACCTCGGTCGCGACGACCTGCTGGCCCTGAGGTTCGACCAGGGACTGCGGGGCTACCGGATGGACCAGGTGGACGCCGTGATCACCCGGCTCACCGAGGAGCTCGAGGACCGCGACCGGCAGCTCGCCTCGCTGCGGCGTGGCCCAGAGGGCCGCAGTGAGGGTGGACCCGACGCCGAGAGCAGCGGGGGCTGAGCGCGCGGATGGGTTCCTTCGAGGCCCGCGAGGCGGTGGCCGCCGCGTGAGCGACACCCTGACCGCCCACACATCGCCGGTGAGGGATTCCGTGCTGCGCACCGTCGTGGCGCTGCGACACCGCTTCCTGGTGCAGGTCGTCCTCGCCTATCTCGCGCTGCGGCTGTTCACCGCGATCGTGCTGGTCATCGCCGCCCGCCACCAGCAGCCGGTCGCGTGGACCGGTCCCCACCCCGACTACTTCTCGATGACCGTCCTGTGGGACGGCACCTGGTATCGCCGCATCGCCGAGCACGGCTACCCCGCGGTGCTTCCGACCGACGCGAGCGGCGCGCTGCAGCAGAACGAGTGGGCCTTCTACCCCCTCTTCCCGATGATGGCCAGCGCCCTGATGAAGGTCACCGGCCTCGGCTTCCCGGTGGTCGGCTCGAGCCTGGCGCTCGTGCTCGGGACGGTGGGGGCCGGCGTCATGGGGGTGCTGCTGCGGGAGCGGCTGGGCGCGAAGGTCGCCCTCGCCGCCGTCTGCGTGTATGCCGCGTCGCCCCCCTCACCGTCGCTGCAGGTCGCCTACACCGAGTCGCTGGCGATCCTGCTGCTGTGCGCGTTCCTGCTCGCGCTGAGCCGGGAACGCTGGCTGGTCGCGTCCGTCCTGGCCCTCTGCACCGGCCTGGCCCGGCCGATCGCGCTCCCGCTGGGACTCGTGGCGCTGGTCGCGGTGGTCCTGCGCTGGCGCCGCCGTGAGCGCGAGCCGGTCAGCCGCCGTGACTACGGCTCGATGCTGACCGCCCTCGTCTCGTGCGGCGTGGCCGGTCTGATGTGGCCGGCGATCGTGTGGTGGGGCACCGGGTCACCGTCGGCGTACACCGACACCATGGGGACCTGGCGGTCATCCGGCAAGGTCACCCCGTTCGCGCCCTGGCTGGGCATGGGGCAGTACTTGTTCGGGTCCACGGTCGCCCCGATCGGGCTGGCGCTGATCGCCATCGCGTTCGTGGTCGTCGTGTGCGGGCCCTGGGCGCGCGGTCTGGGGCCGCTGCTGCGCACCTGGTGCCTCGGCTACGTGCTCTACCTCGGTGCGGTGCTCGACCCGTGGACCAGCGTCTACCGTTACCTGCTCGAGCTCTTCCCGCTCGCGGCGGTCATGGTCGGCGGCGCCTGGCTCAACGACCGGGACCAGGCGTCCCGGCACGTCATGCTGCGCACGGTCATCCTGGTCCTGCTCGGGCTGGCCTGGCAGGTCTGGTGGGTGCGGGAGCTGTGGATGTTCGTCCCGCCCGTCGACAACCCCCCGTGACCGGGCCCTGACGGCGAGTCTGGCGGCCTAAACGCAAGCGACGCTGGCGCAAGCCCGGCGAGCTGACGGGTTGGCCGTGTGTCGCACGGCGTGTCGCGCAGTAGTGCCAGCGCGACGTGCGGGTTCCGTTCCTCAACGGCCGGTGAATTCCGGCCTCTCCTTGGCGAGGAAGGCCTGCACCGCGGCGTGGTGGTCCTGGGTGTCACCGGTCAGGGCCATCAGCTCGCCCTCGTGGGCCAGGGACTCCGACAGGGAATGTCCGGCCGAGAACTCGACCGCCCGGCGGATCGAGCCGTAGGCGAGGGTCGGGCCCGCGGCCAGCGTCGAGGCCAGCTCGGCCACGGTGGACGAGAGCTCGTCGGCAGGCACGACCCGCGTGGCCAGTCCGAGCTCGAGCGCCTCCTGTGCCTTCACCGTGCGCGGCAGGAGCAGCAGCTCCTTGGCCTTGGCCGTGCCGACCAGCCGCGGAAGCGCCCACGACGAGCCCGAGTCGCAGGAGAGCGCGATGCCGGCGAAGGCGAGATTGAAGCCGGCCGACTCGGCCAGGATCCGCAGGTCGCAGGCGAACGCGAAGGCCGCGCCCGCCCCCGCGGCCACCCCGTTGACGGCGGCCACGACCGGCTTGTCCATCGTGGCCAGCAGCTCGACGATCGGGTTGTAGTGGCGGGGCACGGTCTCCCACAGAGAAGGGTCGCGCCGCTGCTGCAGCTCGATGTGCTCGCGCAGGTCCTGGCCCACGCAGAACGCCCGCCCGGTGCCGGTGAGCACGACGCACCGCACGGTCGGGTCCTCGGCGACTCCCTGCAGCGCCGTCAGGAGCGCCTCCTTGGTGGGCGTATCCAGCGCGTTCATGGCGTCGGGGCGGTTGAGGGCCACCGTCGCCACCCCGCCGTCGCGCGTCACCGCGACCGGCGCGTCGGTGGCGTTCGGGGCGCCGGCCGGGCGGGCGGGCTGTGGTGTTTGCTCAGACATGGCACGGGCTCCTCGGGTCGTGGACTTGCCAGCAGGCTAGTGCGCCTGGCCGGCCAGCTCCTCCCCGGCCAGGCACTGGTCGACGAAGGCCCGGGCCGGTGGCAGCAGCACGGCCGAGGTCTGGTCGAACAGGGCGGCGGCTTCGTGCCCCGGCCACACGGGCGGGAGGACCTGCGGTGGCAGCCCGGGATCGCGGAAGAGGAACTTGCGCCACTCGTGCACCAGCTCGGTGCGACTGGCGAAGGCCAGCTGCGGGTCCGGGTCGGCGGGGAGCCGCGCCCGCAGCAGGCGGGTCTGCTCCAGGAAGCCGCGGTAGTCGTCGGCGAGGCCGGCCAGGTCCCACAGCCCGGCCGCGAGGTCGTGCCCGTCGTCGCCGTAGTCGGCGTGGAAGGCCGTGCAGGTCACCCCCTCGGTCCGCAGCGCGCTCGACAGCTCCGGGTTCGGGCGCGGCGCCACCCAGGTGTCCCGGGCGAGCCGGGCGTAGCCGAGGTAGCCGAGCCCGGCCGCGACCCGGGCGCGCACGGTGCGATCCTGGGGGCGCCGCAGGATGACCACGTGCCACCTGCCGTCCCACGGTGACTCGTCGGTCCGGTAGATCCGGCGCCATGCCTCGGCGAGCCGGTCGCGCGCGCGGGGTGTCGCGGCATACCCGCGTTGGCCTTCCCGCTCGACGCGCTCGAGCCAGCCCTCCCTGACCAGCCGGGACACGGCGGTGCGGACCGCGGGGGAGGCGATGTCGACGGCACCCAGCAGTCGGATGATGCTCGCGATGGGCGCCCAGTTGCCGCGGTCGCGCAGGTGGTCGCCGTAGAGGTCGAAGACTGCCGCTCGTGCATGCACGAGGTCAGTCTTGCCGATGCGGATTTCCCCCCGGAGGAGGTAGGCGCGATAATGGGGTTAAGTTGCTGCGCGCCGCGAGACAGAAGGTGTGGCGTGGAGGTGCGCACGCTCGGAGATCCACGCGACGGAAGGGGAACCCGATGGCGGCGATGAAGCCGAGGACCGGAGACGGTCCGCTGGAGGTCACCAAGGAAGGGCGCGGCATCGTGCTGCGCATGCCCCTCGAGGGTGGTGGCCGCCTGGTCGTCGAGATGAACGCCGATGAGGCGCAGGCACTCGGTGACGCGATCAAGGGTTGCCTCGGCTGACGTCCCCTTCTCGACACATTCTCGGGCCCCGACCATGACGGTCGGGGCCCGAGGTGCTTCGGTCGCGCGGGAGGGCCTGACGCTCGAGGATCAGCGCTTCACCGCGACGAGGAGCCCGTCGCCGGTGGGCAGCAGGGCGGGCACGAGGGCGTCGTCGTCCCGGAGCGCCTTGCCGAGGTCGCGCAGCACGGTCGTCGTCTCGTCGCGGGCGGCCGGGTCGGCCACCTTGTCGTGCCAGAGCATGTTGTCGAGGGCGAGCACGCCACCGGGGCGCAGCAGCCGCAGCGCCTGCTCGACGTATGCCGGGTACTCCGGCTTGTCGCCGTCGATGACGACCATGTCGTAGGCGCCGTCGGTCAGCCGGGGGAGCACCTCGAGGGCAGGGCCGGAGATCACGCGGGTGCGCTGCGGCGGGATGCCGGCCGCGGCATACGCCTTCTTGGCGGCCCGCTGGTGCTCCGGGTCGACGTCGATCGTCGTGAGTATGCCGTCCGAGGGCATCCCGGCCATCAGCCAGAGTCCGGACGAGCCGGCTCCGGTGCCGACCTCGACCACGGCCTTGGCGCGGGCCGCGGCGGCCAGCAGGCGCAGCGCCGCCCCCACGCCGGGCTGCACCGGGGTGCACCCGAGCTCCTCACCGCGAAGCCGGGCCCGCTCGATGACCTCGGTCTCGCCGACGAAATCCTCCGAGTAGGCCCAGGTGGCCGGCTTCTGTGCACTCATGCGTCACACCCTAGCGACCCGGCCGCTGAGGAGCTGCGGCCAGATGTCACAGCAAATACTCAGGTTGACCGGCAACCATGGACGCTGTCACGGCGTCTCACGGGGTGTCGGGTCGCAGTCGAGACACGAAGACGCAGGCACCAGGGAGCCGAGCAGGTATGAACACCGTCGATCAGCCGCAGGGCGCCGCCGGCACGTTGCCGGTCGATGCCGCCTGGGTTCCTCCGACCTGGGAGGAGGTCGTCTCGCAGCACTCCGCGCGGGTCTACCGCCTCGCCTACCGGCTCACGGGCAACCAGCACGATGCCGAGGACCTCACCCACGATGTCTTCATCCGTGTCTTCCGGTCGCTGCACTCCTACCGGCCCGGCACCTTCGAGGGCTGGCTGCACCGGATCACGACCAACGTCTTCCTCGACAAGATGCGCCGCAAGCAGCGGATCCGCTTCGACGCGCTCGCCGACGACGCTGCCGCCCGGCTGCCCTCCCGTGAGGCCGGCCCCGAGCAGCACTACGCCGACACCCACTTCGACGACGACGTGCAGCGCGCCCTCGACGCCCTCGCCCCCGACTTCCGGGCGGCTGTGGTGCTCTGCGACATCGAGGGCCTGTCCTACGAGGAGATCTCCGCGACGCTCGGCATCAAGCTGGGCACCGTGCGCTCCCGCATCCACCGCGGCCGCGCCCAGTTGCGTGAGGCGCTCGCTCACCGGGCGCCCGACCGCACGCGGCAGACCGCCTCGAGCCGTCCGCCCCTCACGGTGGGGCAGGTCGCCCCGGGCCTGCGATGAGTACCCAGCCCTCGGTCCGCGAGCACCTCGGGGACCGGCTCAGCGACTACGTCGACCGGGCGATGCCCGAGCACGACCTGTGGGTCTGCGATCGGCACGTGCTGATCTGCCCTTCCTGTGGCGAGGCCGTAGCGGAGGAGCGTCGCCTGCTCGAGTCCCTGCGTCGCCTCGATGGAGTCCCGCCAGGCGGGGACGCGCTGCGGCAGACACTGCTCGGACTCGCCGCCGAGGTGCCGCTGCCCGTGGAGTCCGGCCCGCAGCGGCTTCCTGTCCTGTCCACCGGAGCGCCGGCCATGCACCGGTCGGCCCGTCTCTCCCTCGCCCTCGCGGGCGCTGCCGCCGCCGCGTGCGCCGTGGCGGCGTGGGCGGTGGCCGGCGCCCAGCCGCTTCCCACAGACGGCACCACACCCGTCGCCAACCCGTCGGGCGCGGTCGTGCGGCCGGTCGACCTCGACACGTCGATGTCGGGCTGGAGGGTCGTCCCGGCAGGGGCGGCGGCCTTCCAGGTCGACCACCGGCATCTGCCCTGACCGCCCCGCGCGGAGCCCGATCGGGCACAATCGCCGCATGAGCGGCGACGACGAGCGGCGAGGATGGAGCGGAGCGACGCCGCCGCCGAGGAGCGCGAACGCGGGAGACAGCGGCGACGACGAGCGGCGAGGATGGAGCGGAGCGACGCCGCCGCCAGCCGGCCCCTACGCGCCGCCGCCCGTCGGGCCGTCGGCCCACCAGCCCGGGGGCCCATATGTCCAGGGGCCAGGGCCGGGGCCGTCCCGGGCACCATGGGGACCACAGCAGCCCGGTCGCGGACCGGGATATCCGGGCAGCCCGTGGCAGGTCGGTCCGACCCCGCAGGGCCCGCCCCCGCAGGGTCCCTGGCCACCGGCCCCCTCCCGCCCCGACAGCGGTAGCCACCTGGGCTGGGGGCTCCTGGTCGGCGCGGTCCTGCTCGCGCTGGTCGCCGGGGTCCTCGGTGGGGTCACCGGCGCCTACCTGGCCAGTGACGACCAGAGCACCCTTGCGCTCTCCCCGGGAGCCGGGGCCACGAGCCGGCCGGAGGGCTCGATCGCCAACATCGCCGCCAAGGCACTGCCCAGTGTCGTCACCCTCAAGGTCAGGGGCAACGGCCGGGCCGGCACCGGGTCGGGATTCATCGTCCGCGAGGACGGCTACCTGTTGACCAACAACCACGTCGTCTCGATGGGTGGCGGCGACACCAGCATCATCGTGCAGTTCTCGGACGGCACCCAGGAGCGGGGCAAGGTCGTCGGCAGCGACGCGTCATACGACCTCGCCGTTGTCAAGGTGGAGGAGAAGGGGCTGCCGACGCTCACGTTCGGCTCGTCCAGGCGGGTGGCGGTCGGGGACCCGGTCATCGCGGTCGGGGCGCCACTCGGGCTGGAGAGCACCGTCACCAGCGGCATCGTCAGCGCGTTGAACCGCCCTGTCTCCGCTGGGGACTCACAGGACGAGCGCTCCTACATCAACGCCATCCAGACCGACGCAGCAATCAATCCCGGCAACTCCGGGGGGCCGCTGCTGGACGGGTCAGGTCGGGTCATCGGGATCAACTCGGCCATCGCCCGGATCCCCAGCGCGGGCGGCGACGAGTCAGGCAGCATCGGAGTGGGTTTCGCCATCCCGAGCGACCAGGCGCGCAGGACGGCAGAACAGCTCATCAAGACCGGCAAGGCCGAGCACCCAGTCATCGGAGTGCTGCTCGACCGCCGGTATGACGGGCAGGGCGTCAAGATCATCGACACGAAGGACGCCGGCGGGCAGGACCCCGTCGTCCCGGGCGGTCCCGCCGACAAGGCCGGGCTGAAGCCCGGCGACGTCATCCTCAAGCTCGACGGCAAGCCGGTCACCGACACCGACGAGCTCGTCGTGCAGATCCGCGCGCACGCGATCGGGGACGTCGTCACACTGCTGGTCCGCAGCGACGGCCGGGAGCGTACTGTGAAGATGACCCTCGAAGGCAGCGGCTGAACGCCGCAACAGGACCGAGCGAAGGACAACCGTGCCCGTCAACATGTGGGAGTTCGTGATCCTCGTGGTCGTGGGCCTCATCGTGCTCGGACCCGAGCGGCTGCCCGAGTATGCCCAGAAGCTGGGTCGGTTGGTCCGTCAGGCCAGGACGATGGCCGAGAACGCGCGCAGCCAGCTCGGCGACGAGCTCGGGCCGGAGTTCAAGGACGTCGACTGGGAGCAGTTCGACCCCCGGCGTTACGACCCGCGTCGGATCGTCCGGGAGGCGTTGCTCGACGACGGCGACGACGAGGTCGACGCCGAGAGCCCTGCCGATGAGGCCGGGCCGACGATGCCGGCGCAGCGTCGCGCGCCCGAGTACGACCCGTCGGCCCCCACGCCCTACGACGTGGACGCGACCTGATCCTCGGGAGGGATCATCGGCCGGTGGGGGTCAGCCCGAGCGAGCGGCCGGCCAGGCCGCGCGACCTCGTGCGCAGTCCGCGGGCGATGCCACGCAGCGCCACGGCCGCTGGGGTGGTCGGCTCGGACAGCACCACCGGGGAGCCGTTGTCGGCGCCCTCGCGCAGCCGGGTGTCCAGCGGGATCTGACCGAGCAGCGGCACCTCGGCCCCGACCGAGCGGGTCAGCGAGTCGGCCACCACCTGACCGCCGCCGGATCCGAAGATCTCCTGCCGCGAGCCGTCCGGCAGCTCGAGCCAGGACATGTTCTCGATGACGCCGACGATGCGCTGGTGTGTCTGCAGCGCGATCGAGCCGGCCCGCTCGGCCACCTCCGCGGCTGCCTGCTGCGGCGTGGTGACCACGAGGATCTCGGCGCCGGGGATCAGCTGCGCCACCGAGATGGCGATGTCGCCGGTGCCCGGCGGCAGGTCGAGGAGCAGGATGTCGAGGTCGCCCCAGAACACGTCGCCGAGGAACTGCTGCAGGGCGCGGTGGAGCATCGGGCCACGCCACACGACCGGCTGGTTGCCCGGGACGAACATGCCGATCGAGATGACCTTCACCTCGTGCGCGATCGGAGGCAGGATCATGTCGTCGACCTGGGTGGGGCTGTGCTGGACCCCCAGCATCCGGGGCACGGAGAAGCCGTAGATGTCGGCGTCGACGATGCCGACCCGCAGGCCGCTCTCGGCCAGCGCAGCGGCCAGGTTGACCGTCACGGACGACTTGCCGACGCCCCCCTTGCCGGACGCCACGGCATACACCCGCGTGAGCGAACCGGGCTGGGCAAACGGGATCTCGCGCTCGGCGGCGCCGCCGCGCAGGCTCTCGCGCAGCTGCTTGCGCTGCTCGGGAGACATGACGCCGAGTCGCACGTCAACGCCGGTCACGCCCTCGACCGCCGCCAGGGCGGCGGTGGTGTCACGCGTGATGGTGTCCTTGAGCGGACAGCCCGACACCGTGAGCAGGACGGTCACGACCACATGACCGGACTCGGTGGCCTCCACCGACTCGACCATGTCGAGCTCGGTGATGGGCTTGCGGATCTCGGGATCGTTGACCGTGGCGAGGGCCGCCATGAGGGCGTCGTGCGAAGGGGCGGGCATGCCCCCATGCTAGGTCGTGCGTTGACCGCGACCGGTCTCGGGCTGCTCGCGCCGGGCACGCGTGACGGATGCGCCGACCCCGCCATCGGGCCGCGCCGCGTCACCGTTCGCCTCGCTCAACCGGAACCGGTCGTCCATGTCGTCGAGGAGGCTGCGCAGCTCGGAGCGCAGGTAGTCGCGGGTGGCCATGTCGCGCATGGCGATGCGCAGCGCGGCGACCTCACGGGTGAGGTACTCGGTGTCGGCGAGGTTGCGCTCGTCGCGGGCCCGGTCCTGCTCGATGGTCACCCTGTCCCGGTCGTCCTGCCGGTTCTGCGCGAGCAGGATCAGGGGGGCGGCATACGACGCCTGGGTGGAGAAGAACAGGTTGAGCAGGATGAAGGGGTAGGGGTCCCACTTCAGGCCGAACAGGCCCACCAGGTTGAAGGCGATCCACACGATGACGAAGACCGTCATGTAGCCCAGGAAGCGGGCGGTGCCCATGAACCGGGCGAAGCCCTCGGCGAACCGGCCGAAGGCGTCGGGGTCCATGTTCGGGCGCCGGATGAACGGCTGACGCGTCTCGCGCGGCTGGTCGAGCCGTGCTGCGTCTCTCTCGTAGCGGCGGGACCGCTCAGCCATGGGTCACCTCGTCCCGCTCCTCGCGCCAGTCCTCGGGCAGGATGTGGTCGAGCACGTCGTCGACGGTGACGGCGCCGATCAGCCGCCCCTCCTCGTCGGCCACCGGCACCGCCACGAGGTTGTAGTTGGCCATCATGCGGGTCACCACGCCCAGCGGCGCATTGGCCATGAGCGGCTCGATGTCCTTGTCCAGGATCGATCCCACCGCGGCCTGGGGAGGCTCGCGCAGCAGCCGCTGGATGTGCACCAGCCCCAGCCACTTGCCGGTCGGCGTCTCCAGCGGTGACCGGCAGACGAAGACCGCGGCCGCGAGCGCCGGTGACAGCTCGACTCGCCGGACCACCGCGAGCGCCTCGGCGACCGTGGCCTCGGGGCTGAGGATGACCGGTTCGGTGGTCATCATGCCGCCGGCGGTGTCCTCGTCGTAGGTGAGCAGCCGCCGCAGTGGCTCCGCATCGTCCGGCTCCATCAGCTGCAGCAGCTGCTCGGCCGTCTCGGCGGGCAGCTCGGAGAGCAGGTCTGCCGCGTCGTCGGGCTGCATGGCCTCGAGCACGTCGGCGGCCCGGTCGGTGGCCAGGTGGGTGAGGATCTCGACCCGGTCGTCCTCGGGCAGCTCCTCGAGGACGTCGGCGAGCTTGTCGTCGGGCAGCGCGGCGGCGACCTCGCTGCGCCGTCTCGGGCTGAGGTCGTGCAGCGCGTCGGCCAGGTCGGCGGGCTTGAGCTCCTCGAACGTCTCGAGCAGCCGGGCCGCGCCCTGGCCGGCGTCGGGCTCGTGCAGCCCGGAGACCTCGTGCAGGTCGACCAGCACCGTCTCGCCGCGCCGGCGCCCGAACCGGGAGAGTCCGCGCTGTGGGCTGCCCTTGCGGCAGAAGACCTTGACGATGGCCCAGTCGCGGCTGCGCTGCTGCTCGATCGCGATGTCCTCGACCGTCGCGTCGAACTCGCCGTCGTCGGGAGAGGACACGTGGATCTGCCGGTCCAGCAGCTCGGCGAGCACGAGCGTCTCGGTGCTGCGCTGCTCGAAGCGTCGCATGTTGACCAGCCCGGTCGTGATGACCTGCCCGGCATCGACACTCGTGACGCGGGTCATCGGCACGAACACCCGGCGGCGGCCCGGCACCTCCACGACCAGCCCGATGACCCGCGGTGGGCGACGGACGGAGCCGAAGCTGACCACCACGTCGCGGACGCGCCCCACCTCGTCGCCCAACGGGTCGAAGACGCTGAGCCCGGCCAGCCGGGCCACGAACACGCGCGTCGTCGAGGTCACGCAGGCAAGGCTATCCGGCGAGGCCGGACGAGCCGGTCAGGCTCGGCGGCGGCGGCGACGGCGCACCCGGGGCCTGCCCCTGGCGTGCCACGGCCGCCACGTCGCGGTGGTGGCCGGCGTGGGCACGGGCGCCGCCGCGCCGGAGGCGTCGTCGTAGTGCCCCGGCTCCTCGAGCGCGTCTCCGTGCGGCGAGAGGGCCATGACGACGTTGTCATGGGCCCATCGCGCCACGGTGTCGCCCGGTGGCGCGTTGAGCCGGCTCGCCTTGAGCGCCTGGGTGGCGGTGCCCCACTCGTCGTCGAGGTCGGCGTCCTCCGGCGAGAGCCGCCGGGTGTGCGCCGGTACCCGCAGCAGGCGCCCCTCGTGGTCCTTGCTGCGCAGCACCAGCACCACCTCGTCGGGCAGGTCGGGCAGCGGCTGCTCCCCGGGACCGCTGACGACGTATGCCGTGTTGTTGACCCAGACGTGCCACACCGGCCAGGCCCGGTCGCCCGGCACCTCCACCCAGAGCAGGCCGGACTTGCTGGCGGCTTCGGCGACGAGCCGGGACAGGTCGGTCACCTTCCTGACCCTACGGCTTCGCGGGCGACGGGTGGCCAAGGTCACGGGCGCGAGCCGGTGACGACCCGGCATACGCCTCGGTAGGGTCCCGGGATGAGCAGCCTGCCCGTGTCCCGTCCGCTCCGGTCCCGCCGATCCAACCTCGCCGTGCCCGGTTCCAGCCCCAAGATGCTGGACAAGGCCAAGGGGCTGGCCGCCGACCAGGTGTTCCTCGACCTCGAGGACGCGGTGGCGCCGCTGGCCAAGCCGGATGCCCGCAAGAACATCGTGGCGGCGTTGAACGAGGGCGGCTGGGAGGGCAAGGTCCGTGCCGTCCGGGTCAACGACTGGACCACGCAGTGGACCTACGCCGACGTCGTCGAGGTGGTCGAGGGCGCCGGGGCGAATCTCGACGCGATCATGCTGCCCAAGGTGCAGACCGCGGAGCAGGTCGTCGCGCTGGCCCTGCTGCTCAGCCAGATCGAGAGGGCCACCGGTCTGGAGGAGGGCCGCATCGGCATCGAGGCGCAGATCGAGAACGCGCTGGGACTCACCAACGTCAACGCGATCGCCGCCGCGTCGCCGCGGGTGGAGACGATCATCTTCGGGCCCGCGGACTTCATGGCGTCGATCAACATGAAGTCGCTCGTGGTCGGGGAGCAACCGGACGGGTACGACGTCGGCGACGCCTACCACCACATCCTGATGTCGATCCTGATGGCGGCGCGGGCGCATGAGAAGCAGGCCATCGACGGGCCCTACCTGCAGATCCGCGACGTCGATGGGTTCCGCCGGGTCGCAGGGCGATCGGCGGCCCTTGGCTTCGACGGCAAGTGGGTGCTGCACCCGGGCCAGCTCGACGCGGCCAACGAGGTGTTCAGTCCGCGCCAGGAGGACTACGACCACGCCGAGAACATCCTCGACGCCTACGAGTTCCACACCTCTGAGGCCGGCGGCAAGCGGGGTGCGGTGATGCTGGGCGACGAGATGATCGACGAGGCCTCGCGCAAGATGGCGCTGGTGATCTCGAGCAAGGGTCGCGCGGCCGGGATGACGCGTCAGGACCGCTGGCAGCGTCCGGACTCCTGACGGGCGCCGTCTCACGCCTCGGCCCGGCGTCCGACTCCGGGTCCCTGCTCGGCATGCTGGCTCCGGGGGCTCGCGCGGGTCCCGAGCGGTATCACGTGGCCGCGCGCCAGCACGTAGGTCACCGATTGGCAACGACTGGGCGGCTCACACAACCGACCACCGTCACGGGGCGTCTGCCGTGGTAGGAACCGATGAGGATGAGGCGGGCGGTCGTGCCCGGTAGGAGGGGCAGACGTGACGAGCTCGATGCTGCGGCGGGACTTCATCAAGCACGCCGCCTCGGTGGGGGCCTCGGTGGGGGTCGCGGTCATGCTCGGACGCCGGCCCGCATCCGACGCCGGCCAGCCACCGGAGGCCCCGAGCGGACCGCCAGCGCCCGATCCCGACGACGGAGCAGACTCGCCCCCCGACTCGGAGCAGGGGTCGGACTCCGGCGAGGCCGAGCCGCAGGACGAGACCCCGGCGGTGCCGTCGGTCCTGCGCCCGGGTGACTCCGGCGACGCGGTCCTCGGCGTGCAGCGACGGCTCGGCGAGCTCGGCTACTGGTGCGGAACGCCGGACGGCCACTACGGCGGCCTGACCACCTCTGCCGTGACGGCCCTGCAGAAGGTGGCCGGCCTGACCCGCGACGGCTTGTGTGGATCGGCCACCAACCGTGCCCTTGAGGCGGGCACGCGTCCCCGAGCCGGCACCCACAGCGGTCACGTCATCGAGATCCACCGTGACACGCAGGTGCTGCTCGTGGTCGACTCCGGCCGGGTGGGAACGATCCTCGCGACCTGCACCGGGTCCGAGGTGCCCTACGTCTCCGAGGGCCGCACCTGGAGCGCGCGCACCACGCCGGGCAGCTACCACGTCTACTACCGCAAGGAGGGGTGGGACCACGGCCCGCTCGGCGACCTCTACCGTCCGATGTTCTTCAACGGTGGCATCGCGGTGCACGGGTCGACGTCGGTGCCGCCCCATCCCGCCTCCCACGGCTGCTGCCGCCTCACCATCCCGGCGATGGACATGATCCTCGCCCGCGGACTCATCACGATGGGTACCGCCGTCGTCGTCTACTGACCGCGACGAGGGCCAGTCCTGAGGCTCTGCAACCAATTCCGTCATTCTCGAGACAGGCGCATCCCTGCACAACCAGACTGGGATGCCGCGCGTGTCAGTCAGTGAGAGCCGGAGCCGCCGGGGCGCCGGCCAAGGGTGACAGCGTCTCGGGGAGCAGGTCATGGAACTGGAACGACGGGCATTCGTGAAGGGGGCAGCGGCCACCGCTGCCGGTGGAGCACTCGGACTGCTGGGGGTGGTGTCAGGGGCCGAACCCGCGCTTGCGGCAACCTCGCCCACACTCCGACAGGGTTCCCACGGCACGGCGGTGCGGTCACTGCAGCGTCGGCTGTCCTACCTCGGTTACTGGTGCGGCGCGGTCGACGGCGTCTTCGGCGGTATGACACGCTCGGCAGTCATCGCGCTGCAGAAGGTCGCGAGGATCGCGAGGGACGGGATCTGCGGGCCGGTCACATGGTCGAAGGTCCGCGCAGGTGTGCGCCCGGCCGCGAGGACTCACAGCGGTCACGTCATCGAGGTGCACCGAGACCGGCAGGTCCTGCTGGTGGTCGACTCCGGCCGGGTGCGGACGATCCTCGCCGCGAGCACCGGTTCGGAGAACCCCTACTACAGCCAGGGCCGCTGGTGGAGTGCTCGCACGACACCCGGCCGCTACCGCGTCTACCTCCAGCGAAACCGTTGGGACAGTGGACCACTCGGCTCGCTCTATCGTCCGATGTACTTCAACGGCGGCATCGCGGTGCACGGTTACACGTCGGTCCCGACCTACCCCGCGTCGCACGGCTGCGTCCGGGTCAGCATCGCGGCCATGAACCTGCTCTGGCTGGGCGGCCGGATGGGCATCGGCACCGGGGTCAACGTCTACTGACCCCACCTCCGGTGCGGAATCATCGAGAGGTTAGGTGCCCGAATTGGGACCTTGGCCTCAAGGGGTGACTGCAACACCTGGCGTTGAGAGGTGTGCAGATGAGTGCTCGTCGGGGTAGTCCGCGGTTGCCGGTTGAGGTGGAGTATCGGTTCTGGGCTCAGGTCCGCGATTGCCTGACGGTTGAGCAGGCCGCGGTGGTGGTGGGCGTGTCGGCGACCAAGGGGCGGGCCTGGTTTCGAGATCGTGGCGGGGTGATGCCATCGGCGGATGCGGGACGACGCAAGCGATGTTT